>NZ_JBFUBP010000009.1:0-193344 GCF_056405675.1 Polaromonas sp. P1_F4
GTACAGGCCTGGCTCGCAACACCGTGAAGAAGCACCTGCGATCAGAGGAGAGCGAGCCTAAGTACCCAAGACGGGTCAGCTCAAGCAAGCTCGATCCCTACGCCGAGAAGCTGGCCACCTGGCTGGTAATCGAGGCAACAAAATCGCGGAAACAGCGGCGCACTTTGAGGCAGATCCACACAGATGTCATATCCTTGAGACTGGAAACGACAGCTATCGGTTCAAAAACAGCTCTGCAAAGACTCAGCCCAAAAAGGAGAAGATCAAGAACTTATCCACATCGTGAGCACCTTCTGCTCACAAAGAGTGTGGGTCAAGATTCGATGGAAAACTCGGGTCAGACTTCAGTGCAATTCAACAACCTCGAGTTAGTGGGCGTACGTCTGTCAGTAGTTCCACCACCGAGTGGAAAGGTATTTCGTATCCTCTTTCCTTTGCGGACGATGCTTTAGTACAGAAGCACCAACCACGCATAACCACAGCGCGCGATGCTTACTTTGAATTCAGTTCTCCAATGTCTCTTCCCAACTTCAGCCCCGCCGCAGACCGCAACAAGCAGCCCATCCTCGAGGTGCTGCGCGAAGTCTTACCTGCGCATGGCAGCGCACTGGAAATCGCCTCAGGCACTGGCCAGCACGTCACCTGGTTTGCCACTGCCCTTCCGCAATGGACATGGCAGCCCACCGATGCGATGCCTGCCTCGATGGACTCCATTGCAGCCTACATAGCCGAGCGGGGCTTGCGCAATGTGCGCCCTCCCCTAGTGCTCGACGTGATGGCACCCGAGTGGTTGCCGGGCACTGAACAATTCGACCTGATCTACTGCGCCAACATGCTGCACATCTCGCCTTGGGCGACTTGCGCTGCGCTGATGCAGGGCAGCGCACGCCACTTGGCGCCGGGCGGTGTACTGGTGACTTACGGGCCGTATCTGGAAGACGGCGTGCCGACGTCTGAAGGCAACCTCAACTTCGACCAAAGCCTGCGCGCGCAAGACCCGTCCTGGGGCATCAGGCGCAGGGAAGATGTAGAGCAGGAAGCCGCGCGCGCCGGCCTGCAGCTGCAAGCCCGGCACGCCATGCCGGCCAACAACCTGCTGCTGGTCTGGGGAAAATCACAGCAGTCGGCAAAACATTAACTGCGCACTCCTCGGCAGCAAGCTGAGCCCGCTATTATTTTTATAGCTGCTCGCGCTTGTTCATCAAGGGCTGCAGCATCATTTCCGTAAAATTCTCGTTCTAACCCGATTAGCGTGGCGATCAGCGGCTTTTCTCAACCGGGTTGGCGGTCAACCAATTAGCAGGATAGGCCCGCATGAACTCCTTGGCCTTTTCCGTGCGGGCGCTGAGCCAGGCATCGTAGGCGCCCTCGTTCAGGATCGCCAACATGCGTTTTTCGTTGCCGGGCTGTTGGTACCGGCTCATCAGGGCGTGGCTGTTGGCATTCACTGTAAGGAGTGCGTAGCCGACGATGACTTCGCCATCCGCGCCTGTCCAGCTCTCCCACAGGCCCGCCACACCCATGGGTTGGCCATCGACCCGGGCAATGCGGGTGGGCACGGCCTTGCCGCTGCGCCAGTCCTCCTCCATGAAGGCCATCATGGGCACGATGCAGCGCTGCCCGGCCAGCCACGCATCGCGGAAGTTGCTGGACGTGGTGACGGTTTCCGAGCGGGCATTGACCAGCTTGGTCGAACGCAGCTTAGCGTCTGACGCCGACTTGACCCAGCGCGGCACCAGGCCAAACTGCCCGGCCACCAGTTCATGCGAAAGCAGCGCACGCGCGGGCTTTTCAGCGTCTGTGGCCTCTTGAACCTCTTCCGCTTCCTCAGCTTCTTCGGCTTCATCGAGTTTTATCGCGCGGATAAAAACACCCGGCTTGCGCGGCCATACATTGCGTTCCACGGGCGAATCCGGGGCGGCCACGCCGAAGGCATCGGTATAAAGCGTGGCGGTTTTGATGCTCTCGTATTGGGTACTCATGCGGCGATGCTATCGCAGTGGCGCTACCAGGGCATGGTCCAATGACACCCATGCCCAGCCCCAGCTTCACTCTGCCTACCCCAACCGGCATGCCGCCGCGCCTGATCTGCTTCAACAAACCCTACGGCGTGCTGAGCCAGTTCACGCCCGAAGGCCGCTGGCGCGGGCTGAAGGACTTTATTGCCGTGCCGGAGGTGTATGTGGCCGGCCGGCTGGATGCCGACAGCGAGGGCCTGCTCCTGCTGACGAGCGACGGCGCGCTGCAGGCGCGCATCAGTGACCCGCGCTTCAAGATGGAAAAGATTTACTGGGTGCAGGTTGAAGGCGTACCTGACGAAGCTGCGGTGGATGCACTGCGCCAGGGCGTGCAGCTCAACGACGGCATGACGCGGCCCGCCAACGCGCGGCTGATCGACACACCGCTGGGCCTGTGGGAGCGCGAGCCGCCCGTGCGCGTTCGCAAGGCGATTCCGACGGCATGGCTGGAACTTGGCATTCGCGAAGGGCGCAACCGGCAGGTGCGGCGCATGACGGCCGCCGTGGGCTTTCCGACTTTGCGCCTGATTCGCGCTTCCATCGGCCCTTATGCGCTGCAGGGCCTGGCGCAGGGCCTCTGGCGTGAGGTGCAAGAGCAAGCGGAATAGAAGGCGGAATAGGGCAACACGCCGCAGAAGTTACTGCCGCAGGATCTTCTCCATCGCCTTTCCTTTGGCCAGCTCATCAATCAGCTTGTCCAGCCAGCGGATTTTTTGCATCAGCGGGTCTTCTACTTCTTCTACGCGGATGCCGCACACCACGCCCTTGATCAGCGACACGTTCGGATGCATGGCGGGGGCCTGGGCGAAGAAAGTTTCGAAATCGTTTTGCTGTTTGATTTGTTTGTCCAGCCCCTTTTGGTCATAACCGGTCAGCCAGCAGATGATCTGGTCGACTTCTTCTTTGGTGCGGCCTTTGCGTTCGGCTTTTTGAACCAACATCGGGTAGACCTTGGCAAAAGCCATCGTGAAAATCTTGTGCTGGGGCATCGTCATTCCTTCTGCAAACCGGCTATGCCTCTGCCTCGAGCGAGGCCTTCAGCCGGCCCAGGGCCTGGTCCCACTGCTGGGCAATCAGATCGAGTGAGCGGCGGGCTTCGTCGAGCTGCTGTGGGTCAAACTGCCATAGGCGCTCTCGCCCTACTTTGACGTGATGTACCAGCCCCGCGTCGGCCAGCACATGCAGGTGCTTGGTCACGGCCTGGCGGGTGATGTCGGTGGTGGAGGTGAGCTGGGCAATTGACACGGCGCCGCCCACGCAGAGCACCGCCACCAGCCGCAGGCGGGTTTCGTCGCCCAAGGCGGCGAAGACGCCTGCGGGGCCGGGCTGGGGGGTCAAGACTTCAGAGGTTTTAGTGCGAGGTGACATATTTCTGGATATTGTCCATCTGGCCTGCCCAGCCGCCGGTGTTCATCCGAATGGCCTCTGCGCGGCGTGCTACGGGAATCTTGTCAAAGCCTGATTCCACCACGCTGAGCAGGGTGCCCTTGCCCGTGTCTTTGAGGGTGAACTCGACCAGCGTGGTGGGCTCTTTTGAATAGTCGACGGCCGGGTCTACCGCGTAGGGATGCCAGCGGTAAGAGAACAGCTTTTCGGGCTCTATGCGTTCTATGAGCACGTCAAACAGCACATGCTCATAGCCCGGAATGGTGATGTTGCCTTGCACCTGCTGGCCGGCGACAAAGTTTTTGCCCTTGAGCGCCACGCCGAACCAGCCGCCAAATTCTTCGGCGTTCACCAGCGCGCGCCAGACCCGTGACACGGGGGCGTTGATCAAGGTGCTGCGTTCAATGCGATCTGTGCGATCTGTGGATGATGAAGACGATGTCGTTGATGAAGTCATATGCAATCTCCTGGTTGCATTAATTATGCGCAGGTCAATCCAAAACCGCAACAAAATGGTTGCATTAATTTGAAACCATTTTTATCGCCTGCGATAAATTGCAACCAGATGGCGAAACTGCACGCTAAATGCTTCACCAGCGCGTGAGAGCGCTACAGGCCTCAAAGTGGTTCGCCGATCGAGATTCCCCAGGGACGCGCGAAAGTGGCGCCGGAGCCCGCTATTTGGCCGCTGGCTTGTTCAGCGCCGCGGCTTCGCGTATCAGTGCCTTCAGCGCTTTCTCATCGATCTTGTCGCCCTCATGAAAATCAATGGCGCGGCGGGTGTTGCCTTCGAGGCTGGAGTTAAAGAGGCCTGAAGGGTCTTCGAGCTTTGCGCCCTTGGGGAAGGTCAGTTTCACGGCCTTCTTGTAGGTCTCGCCGGTGCAGAGGATGCCATCTTTAGACCACACGGGAACGCTCCACTTCCATTCCTCGACCACATTGGGAACTGCCTGCGTGACGATGGCCCGGACGCGGGCGAGCGTCTCGCCGCGCCAGTCATCGAGGCCTTTGATCTTTGCGTCTATCAACTCAGATGCTGAGCCTGATTCTTTTGCTTCAGCCGGCGCGCTTTTGGTTTTGTTCATGTTGTTGCTCCTTTCTTGATGTCTGGCTGTCGATCACATTTTTTCGCCGGGCAACTGGCTGGCCTGTTTCACCCAGTCGGTTAGCTGCGCTTCGTCGAAGGGGTCGTCTTCATGGATGTCGAGGTAACGCGTGTCTTTGCTTTTCGACTCGCCAGGAGGAACGGGCCGCAGCGACGTGCCGCGAAAGAAAGCCACCTTGACGTACTTCGTGAAGCAATGGACGCTGAGGAACCAGCCCTGGCCTTCGCCCTTCGCGCCGTAGAAGGGCGAGTTCCATTTGACGGCCTTGTGCACACCGGGAACGGTGCGCACGATGAGCGCGTCAAGGCGTTCCCCGATATCGCGCTTCCACCCCGGCATGGCTGCGATGTAAGCCTGTACAGGCGCGTCGCCCTCGCCTTTGGGGATCTGCGGGTTGCCGCCTGCCAGCAGGGCCGGCTTGCCTGCCTTTGCCGGCACCCTGGTCGCGTCGGGCTTCTTTTTGGCCATTGCATTCATCTCAATGCCTCGCGTTGAAGACCTGGGCGGTCAACCTGCCCGCGCCAGAACCTGTTCGAGCTTGGCAAAGAACTGCGGCCAGCCATGCTTGGCGCCCTGGTAGGCCTGCTCCTGGTCCAGCCGGAAGCCTGACTGCTCCATGCGCAGGTGTGTGCCCGTGCTTGTGGGGGTAAGCGTCCAGGTGACGACGCTTTCAAGGCCATAGGCGGCCCAGGTGTAAGACAGTGTTTTGTCGGGCTCAATGGCCAACACCTGGCATTCGACAGCGCCCCAGTCTGCGCGCAGGCTGAAACGCTGGTCCATGACGGGCTTGAAGTCGTTCTTCATGAGCCACTCTTCGATCAGGTGCGGCTGCGTGAGGGCGCGCCAGATTTTTTCGGGCGGATAAGGTATCTCGCGCTCGACGACGACGGCGCGTGTTTCAGCTGAAGCAGTGGTGGTGTTAAGGGTTGCGGCGTTGCTCATTGGTCCATCCTTTTCAAAAGTGATTCGAGATGATCTATGCGGTCGTTCCAGAAGGCGCCATAAAAGCTCACCCAGTCGCGCAGGACGGAGAGCGCCAGCGGCTGGGCGCTGTAATGCGTTTCGCGGCCCTCACGCCTGTCGTCAACCAGCTTTGCCTGTTTCAGGATGCGCAGGTGCTTGGACACCGCCGGCTGCGACACGCCCGCACGGTCCGTCAGCGCACGCACGGTTTGCGCCCCGTCCTGGGCCAGGCGCTCAAAGATCGCCCGGCGTGTCGGGTCGGCCAGGGCTTTGAAAACTTCGTTGGCAACCTCGTTGGAAACTGTTTGCATGCCGAAATCATAACCATATGGTTATTGGTTTGTCAACCCGCCCTGCATCCAGAAAGTGAAGGCCCCGGGATTCAGCCCCGTCAACCTCAGCGTGACCTGAACGTGACAACCCGTTGCCATCATGGAAGGCAGTTCATGAACGCCGCCATTCAACAATGCCGCCTTTCTCTGACAGACAAACGCTTGCGATGCGTGCCAAATGGGTTTCAAGCGCCGCCGTTGGAGGCGCACATAACGACCCCTTCCAGGAGATAGCCATGCCCCAGTTCGCCATGATTACCGGTGACGTGACTTACACACCGGGTGACGGTACGCCCATCGAGATCCCGCGCGTGCGCGTGGAAGTCGCGCTGGAGCCTGACAGCGCCACGCTCAGCTGGGACGCCGGCGACGGTGTTGCCGCCGTCACGGCGATTCCGCGCATCCAGTTTGACGACTACGTGAGCAAAGGAAAAATCACGCTCACGCAGTAAGCGCCGCAGGCGTCGTTCGTCATTGCGGCTTCGTGGCGCCGGCGCTGCCGCAGAGCCGCAATAATCAGGTCCATGTCCGCCAGCCATTCACACACCCGTTCACACACCATCTCCCTGCCGTCCTTGCCCTCTTCACCTGCTTCGCCATTCACCCGCCGCTCGGTCTTGCTGGCGGGCGCCAGCATGCTGGCCTTGCCTGCCTCATGCCTTGCCGCGGCACCGGCGCCCTCGGGCGCCTGGCCCACCGCGTCGCAGGTTCCCGGCGGCATTGCCCGGCTGCCGCTGGGCCCGGCGGCAGTGCGGCCCGTGGCGCAGGCCGGCGGCGTGCCCTTGCTGGTGCTCGGTGACCCTGCGGGGTGGACAGCGCTGGTAGGCATTGCGCTGTCTGCAGAGCCCGGCGAGGCGAGCATCTCGGTGCTGGCCCCTGACGGCAGCCAGCAGCAGCTTGCCTACACGGTGGCGCCCAAGCACTACCTTGAGCAACGCCTGAAAGTAGCACCCGGCACGGTGGATTTGTCGCCCGAAGACCAGGCGCGCTACGAGCGCGAGCGGGCACACCAGGAAGTGGTGATGGCCACCTTTAGTGAGCCTTTGCCGCAAACGCCGCTGCGCATGCAGGTGCCGGTGCCGGGGCGCCGCTCCAGCTCGTTCGGGCTGCGCCGCGTCTTCAACGGGCAGTCGCGCAACCCGCACAGCGGCATGGACATCGCCGCCGCCACGGGCACGCCAGTGGTGGCGCCGCTGCCCGCCCGCGTCATTGACACGGGCGACTATTTCTTCAACGGCAACACGGTGTGGCTGGACCACGGCGGCGGCTTGCTGAGCATGATGTGCCACCTGAGCGCGATTGGCGTGGCCATTGGCGACACACTGAAGACGGGCGAGCGCCTGGGCGCCGTGGGCGCCACAGGCCGCGTCACGGGGCCGCACCTGCACTGGGGCGTGATGCTGAACCGCGCCATGGTGGACCCGGCGCTGTTTCTGGGTGCCCGGGCAGGCGGCGAGTAGCGGTGGGTAGTGGGAGGCCAGGGGCAGGCTATTTAATGAAAAAAGTGGCCAGAACCCAATAAGTACGGGCGCAAGAAGCTATTAAAAACGTAGCACCTCCACACCAAAACCGGCTGTAACCGAATCTGGACGGGCCCCTCTAGCCCGGTAGGTCGCACTCACTAGGGAAAACATTGATGATGAATCATTGTTCAACCCCTTTGAAGGAAACATCATGACCGCCAAAAACCTGTCTACCGTTGCAACCGACCTCATCGAATCTTCCGGCAACACCGCCCGCCACGTGATCAACGCCTACCGCGCCGGCGGCGAGCGCGCAGTCATCCTGCTGGAGCAGCGCTGGAACCGCGCCCTGAAACAGTCGCGCACCGAGCTGACGGCCGAGACGGCCAAAAACGCCACGGCGGCACAACTGGCCTTCAGCGTGTACTACACCAAGGGCCTGATGCTGACGACCAACGGCGCACAGCAAGTGGTGAGCCAGCTGGTCAAGGTTCTGGAGAGCGGCGTGGAGCGTGCTGCCGCCAATGCCAGCCTGTTTGAAGAAAAAACCGGCGTGACCACCCTGAACACGCTGGCCCAGGCCACCGCACCGGGCGCCCTGGCACTGAGCAAACTCGCCGCGCAGATCGAGCAAAAAACCGCCCAGCTCGCCAGCAAAATTGCCGGCGACCAGGCCAGCACCGCCAAGCGCAAAACGGCTTTCAGCCAGCGCCGCACCGCCAAGGCTGCCTGAGCATTTCTGAATAAAAGGGGGCCGTAGCCCTTTACTGACGGGCGCAAGCAGCTATCAAATCAGTAGCGTATTGAAGTAGCGCATTTGATCCCAAAGAAAAAGCCGCCCTTGCAGGCGGCTTTTTCATGCGCGGAATTTGCCGGCTACTGGCTACTGACTACTGGCCCAGATAGATCTGGAAAATAATGCCGGTGTTGTTGGCGACCAGCACATAGTCACCGCCGGTTTGCACCCAGTGATAGCCGGGAGGCGGCGCGCTCAGCCGGTGGCCGCGCCAGTCGTCTACCCAATAGCCCCTGTCGCGGTATTGCGCCGGCAGGCGGCCACCGCGGTAGAAGTTGTGATCGGGGCCCGCACCACGCCCGCCGGCCTGGGAATGCGGTGGCGGGCCGGCATGGTGGTGTTTGGCTTTTTTGTGGCCATGGCCGCGGCCGTGGTCGCCATCCTTCCCCTTGGCCATTGCCAGCCCGCTGAAAGCGAGGGACGCTACCGCCAGGGCGGTCATCAAGGTTCTGGTTTTCATATGGATCCTTCTCTTTGTAGTGAAACTTGATTGTTCGCCCGCAAGAGGCCGGCACGCGTAGGAAAAGCGCCTGTTCACCGCGCTTTACCCGGCGTTTGCACGGATTTAACGCGGCCACCCGGCCAGGCGACCTCCGCCGGGGTAGGGCCGCCACCACCGCCGCGCTTGAAATGCCGGCCACGGCCCCCAGTTGCGCCTGATGACCGACCCTCTCCACATCGTCTGCCCGCACTGCCACACCACCAACCGCGTGCGCGCCGACCAGCTGAGCAGCGAGCCAACTTGTGGCAGCTGCAAGAAGGCGCTGTTTACCGCGCATTCCACCGCGCTGGACGAAGCCGCGTTTGACAAACACATCAGCCGCAACCAGATCCCGGTGCTGGTGGACTTCTGGGCGCCGTGGTGCGGGCCGTGCCGGCAAATGGCGCCGGCCTATGAGCAGGCGGCGGCGCAGCTGGAGCCGCAGGTGCGCGTAGCCAAGGTCGACACCGAAGCGGTGCCCAACCTGGGCGCGCGTTTCAACATCCGCAGCATTCCCACGCTGGCGCTATTCAAGGGCGGCCGTGAAGTGGCGCGCCAGGCCGGCGCCATGGGCGCGGCCGACATCGTGCGCTGGGTGCAGGGCAATTTGCGCTGAGACCATCAGCCGGCGCTATGCTTTTCATAGCTGCTTGCGCCCGTCTGTATTAGCCTGCTGGCACTTTTCTTAATAATTATGCGTGCCCGCGCCGGGGTGCGTTCACCCGCTCAATCAGTCGAGCGCGGCGTCCGCCACCAGGTAGCGCCTCACCAGGTCAAAAAAGCGGTCGTAAAAATCATCGGCCGTGATGGTTTCACTGCCCACCTTGACCATGGACTCATTGCTCGACGTGAAGGGCAGCGAGACGGAGCCGATGGCGCCCACACCCAGGCTGGCGGAGTTGTTGGTTTTTTTCATGGCGTAGCTGTCCTGCAGGGCCGTGACAAAACCCAGGCTTACCTTTCCATCGGGCGTCTCGGGGGCGCACACCACGCGAACCACCATCTGCAGGTGCGCCTCGGGCTCGGGCTGGAAGGCTTTCTGCCCTTCCACCAGTTCGGCGCTGGCCATGTTGATGATGTAGCCCTGGCTCAGCAACGCACGCCGCGAGGCCTCGCAGGTCCGTGCCGGGGTGGCGTCGAAGAGGCGCGAATAGGTCTGAGTGGAGGCAAACTTTTCCTGCAGCGGAAATGCTTTGGCGCCGGTGACGCAGCCTGTCAGCAGGGGCGACAGGCCGCATGCTGCCAGCAGCACGGCGGGGAGTCGGCAGGATTTCCAGAGTTGCATCAAAAGGGAAGTTTCCGCAAGGGTAAGAGGTGTCTCATGCACAAGGTGTCACCATACCTCCAATACCTCCGTTAGAGGCGCCTGCTCACGCATCGGGTGCGTCGCAGTTGTAGCAAATCGTTCGCGAGGCAGGCGGGCACGGCGCAAACCAACCCGCTATTTCCCGTCCTCGTTCGCAGACCAGAAGAGAGAGTTCCATTCCAGCGGATTGAGGCTCCGGTCGCGGTTGTAGTAGAGCGTGCCATTGGGTAAGGTCCAGCCCAGAAACGTAGAATTTGAGCGGTTGGCTTTTCCGTACTGCCCTACCACGCGATCAAGCCACCTGCCGTGCACCCACCAGGGAACATGCACCACGGTGGAAGTCAGGCGGCCCTTGCTGAAAAAGGCCACAAGCATCATGGCGGATTCCCCGTCGGCTTTGTCCACAGCCGCATGACAAAGCCGGTCGGTACCGGCAGGCCCGCTCCGCTCGTTGTAGCAGATCAGGAAAACATCCCCGAAATGCTTGCGCACGGCGGCTTCATCCATCTGACCGGAGAGCTGGGCATAACGCATCGTCACCCCCGGCGAGTCGTCGCGCAGGTAGTAGTAATACGATTCCAGGCGGTCAAGGCTCAAGGCGCCAAGGGCAGCAACCAGGCACACCAACACCGCCAATACCGCCAGCACGCCCCACTTGATCCACTTTCCGGTCACTGCATTCATGATTTAACCCTTGTTGCACCTCTGCTCCAGCCCCAAAGCATATCCGGCATCGCGGCCAGCGCCCGTGGCACACACGGCGGCACGGCAACCGGGCTCACAGGCTCATAATTGGCCCGCCGCACTGAAGCTGACTCCCATTGAAGACACCCGCATCACCTCCATGACCCAAAGCCCGCACCGCCGCCCGAATTCCGGCTTTGTCAGCCTGCGCTTTGCATTGGTGGCCTGTGCGCTGCTGGCGGGGTTGCACTGGTGGTTTTCACCCAGCACCTTCCGCGCGGCGGGTGTGGGCAACGACCTTGCCTGTCCGCTGCCGCCGCAGGTCAGCATCGGCGACGAGCCGCTGCAAACCAGTGTGCCGGGCGGCATGGCACCTTTCGTCCTGAAAGCCGCGACCCTGACACCGCTGGCGGGCTTTAGCGTTGACGCGCGGGTGCTGTCGCGCGAAGACTACCGGATGGACAACGAAGCCACGCTGTCGCCCACCGACCTGGCTTTAGGCTGGCAGCGCATGGCCGACGACAAGGTGTTGTCGCAGCTGAAGATCAGCCAGTCGTCACGCTGGTACTACTACCGGTGGGACAACGAACCGCCGCTGCCGCCGCCGGAAATTGCACGCAGCAGCGCCAACATGCACCTGATTCCGGCCACGGACGCGGTTGCCAAAGCACTGACCCGCGTGAAGCGCAACGACCGCGTGCGCATCGACGGCTGGCTGGTGGAAGCACAGAAACCCGACGGCTGGCGCTGGCGAAGCTCCACCGTGCGGGAAGACACCGGAGCCAGCTCGTGCGAGGTGGTTTACGTGTGTTCCATCAGCCGGCTGTAGCAAACGCCTGCCTTGTCCCGCCGGCTCAAGCCACCGCCCGGCCGTTGATCTGCCCGGTGGGCACCTGGTAGTTGCGCTCGTCAAACAGGTCGATGCCGCATTTCAGCGATTCCGCCCAGTCAAAAAACTGGCCGATGGCCGGGCCTTTGAGCGGCGCGCCGTGCTGGGGCACCAGCATGGAAATATCCAGCCGGCGCGCCATGGCCACCCACAGGCGCAGGACCTTGTTCGACACCATGTAGCGCTTGTGAAAGCCCTCCATCAACGGCAGATGGGGTTTCAGGTCAGTGACGGGCACCTGCGCCGTTCGGCCTGACATCATCGACACGCCGAGATCACCGGTGAACAGGATGCGGCTGATGGGATCGTAAAAATGGAAGTTGCCTTCCGAGTGCAGGAAGTGCGCGGGCAACAGCCACAGCTCGCTCTGCCCCAGCGGCAACCGCCCGCCGCTGTCGGGCACGCCGACCAGGCGCTGCTCGGTCTTGCCGACCTTGGTGAAGTGCGGCACAAAACGCTCCCACACACGCGAGATCACCAGCTGTGCCGGAGTGGACGTGAGCCAGCGGTCCAGCGAGGCAATGATGTCGGGGTCGGCGTGGGAGGCGATGATGTAAGACAGTTTTTGCGGGCTGAAGTGGCGCGACATGCCCAGGAACAATTCGTTGAACGCCAGGTTGCCGCCCGGGTCGATCACGGCGCCGGTGCCGTTGTCGACAATCAGGAACTGGTTGGACTGGACGGCATGCGCGTCTTCTTCGATCAGGTCGGTGAACATCAGGCAGGCATGCCTGTCGTCACGGTAAAGTTCTATGGGCATGGCTGAATGCGTGCGGCGACGCAGAAAAAAAAGCAACTTTATAAGCCGTCCGCTGCTCGCGTATTGATGCAGGTCAATGACACGCCTGAAGCGCGCGCCGCCACCCACACCGGCGCAACACGCGCAATGCCGCAGGCAAAAAAAACGCGCCGGCGCTTCAATAAGCACCGACGCGCCTTGCTTGCGCATGGCAGCTGTCCCGGCACCGCGTGGCGGCGCCCGGAACAGCGCTCTACTTAACCGCTTAACCGCGGCGGCGGTTGTTCATCATGCGTTCCACGTCGTCGCGCAGTGATGTCAGCTCGTTGCGCAGCTGGCGGCGCTCCTGCGCGGTCACCACGCCGTCGGACTTGAATTGGGTCTCATGGCGCTCAATGCGGCGTTCACGCTGATGCAGCTTCGCGGCTTCGCGCTGCGTGATGCGGCCCGTGCGGACGCCTTCGTCAATGCGCTGGCTGATCTGGAATTCACGGTTGTCGATGCCGGGGGTGTTGCCGGCATTGCCAGGCCTGCCCGCCACATCGCGGTTGTTCATCATGCGTTCCACTTCGGCGTTGAGGCCGTCCAGGTCGGCGCGGAGCTGCTGGCGCTCTTGCGGCGTGGCGACGCCGTTGGATTTGAAGCGCGCCTCGCGAGCCGCGATTTCCTGGTCGCGGCGGTACAGCACCTGCGCTTCGGACGGTGTGATGTGGCCGGAGGCCAGACCCTGCTGAATGCGCGCGCTGATGGCTTGCTGCGCCTGGTCAATGCCGGGTGTATTAACACCCTGTGCCATGGCGGGTGCAAACCCCAGGCCGGCGAACAGGGCTGAGGCCAGCAACGAGACAGTGAGGAATTTCGATTTCATGAGGTTCTCCTTGGAATGCTTGTGCGTTTGATTGCCAGCAACCCGGTGGGCAACTTGCGGTGGCGGCGATAAATCTCCGTCTCGGCAAGCGGCTGTCGGGGCTACTCCTGAATCGCTGCTTTCAAAGGCCTTTGCGCTTCAGTGAAACCATTGTTGGCCCGCTCTTGTGAATGCCGTGTAAGGCAAACGGAGCTTTACCCCGTCATTACGCAGTGATTACCCTCGCATTACCTCGCGCTTGCAGTGGTGTCCAGATGCGCTTTGGCATGGTTAGACTGTGCGCATGCTGATCATCCCTTCGCTGAGCCGCAAGCAGCTGCATCCGGAAGACAAGACGCCGGCCGCACACCCGGCTCCACCCGATAACCTGAAATAAACCGGCACGACGCATGGACTCGCATCACCAACCCCTTCGCCGCCAACTCCTGCTGGGTGCTGCCGGCTCTGCGCTGCTGCTGGCTACGGCTTGCTCCAGAAAGGCCGGACCCAAAGGCAAGACCCTGCCCAAGGAGGCCACCCTGCTGTGCCTGGGCGATTCGCTGACCTTTGGCTATGGCGCCCCGGCGGGCAGCAGCTACCCGCAACAACTGGAACTGCTGACCGGCTACGTCACGCAGAACGCTGGCGTCAACGGCGACACAGCGGCCGGTGCACTGGCACGGTTGCCGGCGCTGCTGCAGGAAAACAAGCCCGGCCTGGTGCTCGTGTGCATTGGCGGCAACGACTTCCTGCGCAACATGCCGCTGGACAGCACCCGCGCCGCCATCAGGTCGATTGTGCAAACCGCCGCGGCCAGCACGCAGGTGGTGCTGATCGCGCAACCCAGGCCCGTGCTGCTTTCTGCCGCGATGGGCTCACTGAAAGACCATGAGATTTATGCCGAGGTCGCCGCGGAAACAGCCACCCCGCTTTTTTCAGATGCCTGGTCGTATGTGCTGTCCCGCAGCGAATTGCGTTCTGACCAGATCCACGCAAATGCGGAAGGCTACAAGGTCTTTGCCGGGCGTTTGGCCGACTGGCTGCGCGACAGGAGATTTGTCGCCTGACGAATTTATCAGCCGGTGCGGCCGCGCCTGGCTGCCGTTTCAAGAAACGCCGCGTGGCGCGCCGGGATCTGCGTGAGCGCATAGGCAGCCGCCTGTTCGCGGATGCCGTTGCGGTCACCGCTGAACCTGCGGGTTTCGGTGAACACCGCGTCCTCACGTTCATCACGCCCCGCAAACATCCAGGCAAAGCACTGCGTGCCGGCAGGAATCTTCGGGTCGGTGCCGTCGGTCACGCCGGTGTTGGCGATGGCCATGGTGGCCTCGCTCTTTTGCATCGCGCCGCGCACCATCTCGGCAGCCACCTCTTCACTGGTGAGGTTGCAGCGCTCGATGGTTTCTGCTTTCACCCCGAGGCAACGCTGTTTGGCCCGGGGTGAATACACCACGTAAGCCGACTCCAGCAGGGAACCCGCACCCGGCACGTCCGCGAGATGCGCGGCGATCAGGCCTGCGGTGCAGGACTCGGCGGTGGCCAGCACCAGCGAGTGGTTTTTCATGTAAGCCGCGACAGCCCTGAGCTGGTTGCTGCTGGCGTCGCGGGAAGACTGGCGGGAAGGCGGACTTGCACTCTCAGGGGTCATGGCGTGCGGCCCAGGCGGCACCTGAACCTTTAGCGGAGATATCCTGACTATGCGTTGCCGGCGCCCGCGCGGCCAGAGCCTGTTGCTGACGGCCTTGTAGGAATGATGTGCGCACCAGCGCAGGACCCTGCCCGCTTTCGGCCCCGCCATCACCCTACACAAACAGGAACTCGCAGCGTCATGCTATTGATTTCATAGCTACCTGCGCAATGCCTGACTCGTCCGCAGGCTCACAGGGCTCACGGACTCGCGTCAGGTGCGTATGGCAGGCTACATGCCCGGGCAGGCTTCAGGTGTCGCCCAGCCCGATAGGCGCCGGCGCCTCCATCACAATGCGTGTGAAGAGGCGGTCATACACCGGGTCGGCTGCGTGCTTGCCGGCAAGCGGGTCGCGGTTTTGCTGGAAGGCGGCGTCCAGTTCCTTCCATTCGGCCTCGGTGAGCACTTTTTCAGCCTGCGGCAGGATGACTGTTTCTTCCAGCCGCATGTGCTCCAGGTAGAACTCGACATAACGTTTGCACTGCGCCTCAAACTCAGGCTTTCGCTGCTCGCCCAGCAGCTCCCAGGCCAGCAACAGGTGCTGCAGTTCACGCACGGCCTTCTCGCCGCTCATGTGGTCGCGCTCCAGCTGCTGCACCGTGGCCATGACCGATGGCGCAGAGCGCACCACGCGGGGAAACAGCAGGTCCGACTCCTTCGGGTGATGCAGGCGCTCGGGGAACTCGTCGATATAAAACAGCATGGCCCGAAAGACGTCGAAGAACTGCTGCGCACGGTCACCCGGGCCGCGCGCCACCATGAGCAGCATGGAGCGCAGCATGGCGGAAAGGGAGGCGTGCTCATCGAGGATGATTTGCACGCTGGCATGTTTGTGAATGGCGGTCTCCGGCGGGTAAGTGCCACCAAGAATGCCACCGGGTTCCACCCCGAACTTGATGAAGATCAAATCATGTGGATTTTTCCTTCCGGTATCGCACCGGGGAACGCATACCGCCCCACCCCTTTCCTATTGAGGCGATGGCTTGACCTGCATCAAAGCCGTTTGGCGGCAGCAACCTAAAGTGGGACCGCCCTGCTCAAGGTTTGCCGCGCCGGCGATGAGCCGCCCAGGATGACAAGGAGATTTCCCCATGTTCAAACATATTCTTCTACCCACCGACGGATCGCCCGCTTCGGAACGGGCGATTACACAGGCTGTGACCTTCGCCAGGGAAGCGCAGGCCAGGATCACGGGCCTGCATGTGATGCAGGAGTTCCACCTGCTGACCTACCGGGTCCAGATGCTGGAAGACACGCGGGACCAATTCATGAGGGAATGCCAGGCGCAGGCGGATGCTTTCCTGTCCGCGCTGAAAGACGCCGCCGACAAGGCGGGCGTGCCTTGCGAGACCATTTGTGTTGCAGGCGACCACCCTTACGAAACCATCGTCCGGATGGCGGACGGCAAAGCTTGCGACCTCATCGTGATGGCCTCGCACGGCCGCAAGGGCATCACCGGGTTCCTCCTGGGCAGTGAAACCCAGAAGGTGCTGTCGCACAGCAAAAAGCCGGTGCTGGTGCTGCACTAGAAACCACTTTGCCAAAGGAGCTCATCATGAACAAAAACGCAGGCACCGCCGACCGCGCGGTGCGCATCGTGGCGGGACTCGCCATCCTCAGCCTGTATTTTGTGGTGGAGCCTGCCTGGCACTGGTGGGCGCTGCTGGGGTTGGTGCCGCTGCTGACGGGCTTGCTGGGCTGGTGCCCGGCGTACACGCTGTTTGGCATACGGACCTGCAAAACAGGCCCCACGTGACCCCGTGCGCGATGGCTGGCCTCAGGGTTCGTCGGACCCGGACCTGCCGGATTTATCCGGCCGCGGAATCTTCTTGAACTTGATCAACCGGTTGGTTTCGATCTTGTCTTTTTTCACCTGGCGCTCGGCGTCGAGCAGCCGGCCGGCGGTCGCCCATTCGGCAAATTCGTCAGGCGTTTCCAGGGTCACACGGCCCAGCGTTCCCGCCCGGAATTCGTAGATCACGATCTCGGCGGCCTTTTGCAGGTTGACCCGGCCCTTGGAGAGCACCGCGCCGCGCTTGCGGCCGATTTCTTCCAGCAGTTGCTCGTCGGTGATGTCCGGCGTGACTTCGACCTTGTAGCGCGCCTCCAGCAAGGCCGGGTAGTGCTTGATCAGGTAATCCAGCAGCTCGAGCGCCACCTCTTCCTCATTAAAGGCGTTGCGGCCAATGGCACCGCTGGCGGCCAGGTTGTAGCCGCTTTTGGCCACGATGATGCGCGGCCACAGCATGCCGGGTGTGTCCCATAAATAAAACCCGTCGGCCAGCACCAGGCGCTGCTCGACCTTGGTGATGCCGGCTTCGTCGCCGGTTTTGGTGGCGCGCTTGCCGGTGAGGGTGTTAATCAGGGTGGACTTGCCGACGTTGGGAATGCCGCAGATCAGCACCCGCATAGGCTTGACCATGGTGCCGCGTGTTGGTGCCAGCGCGTGGCAGGCGTCGATGAGGCGGCGGGCGGGCGTGGTTTCGCTGGCGTCGAGTTCGATGGCGCGGGTGGCAGGCAGGCTGTTGTAGTGATCCAGCCAGAGCGGCGTGCGAGTGGCGTCGGCCAGGTCGCGCTTGTTGAGCACCTTGAGCGCGGGCTTGGCGCTGGTGAGCTCGGCCAGCATGGGGTTGGCGCTGGAGCCGGGCAGGCGCGCATCAAGCAACTCAATGACGACATCAATTTCCTTGATGCGCTCACTGATGGCTTTTTTGGTCAGGTGCATGTGACCGGGAAACCACTGGATGGCCATCGGGATCTTTTCTTTCTGGGGTTCGGGTTTGGGGGCATGGGGCGAAGACCCCTGCGATACCCCAATTGTCGCCGCATACCGCAAAATACCCTCCTGGCGAAGAAGGCACCACCAGCAGGGGCCGCGGAACCGGCTCTGCCGGGCCGCAGGCGCCGCCCCCTGCAAGGGGGGAACAGGCTACACGCAGTGAGCCTGGACGGGGGTGTACTTGTTAATAAGTGGTTAATCGGCCATCGGCACGATCAATGCATGGCGTGCACTGCGCCTGGCAGCCCCATCCTGTCACCCCACACAGCGACCCGAAAGAGATAAATCCGTGCACCTGCTCCTGGTAGAAGACGACGCCATGCTGGCCGAAGCGGTGTGCGATGCGGCGCGCCAGATTGCCTGGACGGTCGACCACGTCGGCGATGCGCTGGCCGCCAAGCTGGCGCTGGTGGACCATGTCTACGAAGCCGTGCTGCTGGACCTCGGCCTGCCCGGCGATTCGGGCCTGGCCGTGCTGCGCGCCCTGCGCGGGCGCTACGACGTCACGCCGGTGCTGATTCTCACGGCGCGCGGGCAGCTGAGCGAGCGCATCCTGGGGCTGGACGCCGGTGCGGACGACTACCTTGTCAAACCCTTTCAGCTCGATGAACTGTGGGCCCGCGTGCGCGCCGTGATACGCCGCAGCCAGGGCAAGGTGGTACCGGTGCACACCTACGGCGACGTCAGCCTGGACCGCAGCAAACGCGCCGTCACGCGCGCGGGCGTGCGGGTGGCGCTGAGCGCACACGAATACCGCACGTTGCTGGCCCTGCTGGAGCGACCCGGCCATGTGGTCACGCGCGACCACCTGGAAGATGTGGTCTACGGCAACACCTCGGCGATTGAGAGCAACACGATTGCGGTGTTCATCCACCAGTTGCGCCGAAAGCTGGGCGAGCACATGATCACCACCGTGCACGGCCAGGGCTACATGATCGGCGAGGCGCAACCTTGAAGTGCGTGTTCGTCAGGTCACTCAAGGGCCGCGTGCTTGCGGTTCTGGGCGCGACCATTACCTTGTGCTGGGCCTGCGCGCTCACCGTGCTGCTGGTGTACACCCTGCGCGGCCAGAGTGACCGCTGGGACAGCAAGCTGCAGGCCATAGGCACCAAGATCCTGACGGCCATCCCCAGCGGCGCGAAACTCAAACCTTCCTTCAGCCACGGCCTGCAATTGCGTAACGAGAACATGCCACGCGACGTCAACCTGACCTTCCAGGTCTGGACGAACCGCAAGGAGCTGATCGTTCGGGCACCGGATTCTCCGCGCGTCCCATTGCTGCCGTCCTTCAACGATGGCTTTACCAGTTCCACCGTCAACGGCGAGCGCTGGCGCATCTTCTCGGTGTCCGACAGCACCGGTGAGGTCAGCGTGCAGGTGGCCGTGCGGCACAGCGTGATCGACGAAGAAATACGCAACAAGATCTTTGCGTTGCTGGGCCTGACGACGATGCTGCTGACTGTGGCGGGCCTGCTCATGTGGTTTGCGGTGAACAAGTCGCTGCGCCCCCTGACGGCGCTGGAGGCCGCCGTGCGCAGCCGCCGCAAGTTTGACCTGACGCCGCTGCCGGTGGCGCAACTGCCCAATGAGATCCGGCCGCTGGTTGAGTCCTTTAATCACCTGCTGGACCAGCTGGACCAGGCGATGCAGGGCGAGCGGCGTTTTATCGGCGATGCGGCCCATGAGCTGCGTACGCCTTTATCTGCGCTCCAGGCGCAGGCCCAGGTCGCCTTGCGCGCGGCCACGGTGGCCGACAAGGACGCCGCCCTCGTCAAGCTGCTGGCGGTAGCCGAACGCAGCACGCGCCTGTCTGACCAGCTGCTGGACCTGGCGCGCATGGACGCTGGCGTGCATGCGCCGCAAAAAAGCCTGGCCGATTTGAGCGAGCTCATCATGCATGTGAGCCAGGAGTTCGACATGCAGGCCCAGCAGCAGCGCCGCAGCATCATCCTCGCGCTCACGCCCTGCCCCATTGAATGCGACGTCGACGAGATCGGCATCCTGCTGCGCAACCTGCTGGACAACGCGCTGCGCTACACCCCCGAGGGCGGGCGCGTGAAGATCAGCTGCGGTTACCGCGGCGAAGCCGGCAGGGAACGGGTCTGCCTGGAAGTGGCCGATGACGGCCCGGGCGTGCCCGAGGCTGAGCACGAAGCGATCTTTCGCCGCTTTCACCGCGTGGCGGGCAACGGCGGGCGCGGCAGCGGCATAGGCCTGTCGCTGGTGGCCGGCATCGCGCAGCTGCACGAGGCCGCCATCGAAACCGGGACCGGGCTGGACGGCAAGGGCTTTTGCGTGCGCGTGCTGTTTCCGCTGCCGGCCGAGGGAGCCGGCTCAGCCGGGGTAGGCGCGGTGCCTGCGCAACCAGCTTAAGGAATGTATCCACCCGCGCCAGGCTGCTTTCTTCACGAGATAGATTGTGTCGGTTCGCATGTTTGGTAACTCCTTCGTGTGAGGACCGCCGGAACTTGAAGTGCCGGGCCGCGGCCCGGCAGGCCCTGCAACGGGGTAGTCGAAGGACTCAGAAACGGTAGAGGTAACCCACACGCACACTGCTCTGGCTGGAACGATCCACCAGCGGGCTGTCCTTGATGCTGGAGCCCAGGTTGGTGGTGCTCAGGTCCAGGAAGATGCTTTGCCGCGGCGCGAGCGCATAACCCACGCGCAGCCCGGCTTCCAGGTTGACGGCCGAACCGCCCTGGTAGAAAGCCCGGCCGGCGCGCACCTCGGCAGCGTTCACGCCGTAGTAGTAGGACACGTATTTGTCGTCGAGCCGGGTCGCTGCCAGGCGCGGCGTGATGTCGAAGCTGCCCGCCTGGAAGCGGCGGTCCAGGGTCAGCCTGAACTTCGTGCCCTTGCTGTTGCCAGAGGCGTCGCCCAGCAACTCGGCCGAGAGGTTGGCGATGTCGTTGCGCCAGATGGCCGCACCGCCCAGCCAGATGCCGTCCTTGCGTTCGTCCATGCCGGCCAGGAAAGGGGAGTCGGAAGCCTCGTAGCCTTCCATCGAATAGCGCGCACGCAAGCGGAAGGACACCGGGCCCGCCGAAGGCAGCTTGAAGTCCATGCCCGGGCCGAAGACGCTGACCCATTTGTTTTCATAGGTGAGCAACGGCAAGAGCCGGGTCTTGTTGTCAAAGTCGCGGTAGGGCTTGCGCTCCACGCCGACGCCCAGTCCCAGGCCCCAGGAGGATTCGCCCTCGGCCTGCACGGGCTTCTGCTGGGCGGCGGCCGGTTGCTGCGCGAGAGCCGCGAGCAGGAACAGCGAAAACAGCGGCAGCGAGGCTTTAGCCGCTGTTACGCCAGGGTGATCGGCCGCTTGCCTCGCGCCAGGTTTGAGGCGGGTCGGTGCAGGTTTGGCGGCGGGTCGCGATGGACGGGATGTCATCTTCAGGTTCTCCAGGTGGTTAGGCTGGAATGGATGATGCCGGCGCGAATTTAAGGACTTCTTAGCGGTATTAAGAAATCATTAAGGGCGGCCGGCCTTCCCCACGGCCATCCCTGCGCCCGTTCCCGGCGTGATGGAGGACAATCGGGGGTATGGACATAGCGGCCGCGAGCCAGCCGCTGCCAGCCGCTATGCACGAATACAGGCCGGGGCCGCAGCCAGCCGCCCCGCAACCCTTCCCCTCCTCTTCCCCATCTATCGAGCCCCTCCATGCCCCTGCCCGCAGCCCCTGACCAAAAACCCGTGATCCCGGCCCGCCGCCTGGCCGCTTCAGCCCTCAAGGCCAACAATGAGCTGATGATCAAAGGCATTCTGTGTGTGCTGATCGGCCTGGGTGTGGTGGTGTCGCCCTACTTCATCACCTCACCAGGCATGCAGGGCATCGTCGCCAAATCAGCCCTGGTGGGCTGGTTTGCACTGGTGCTGGGCTGTGCATTCATCGGCCTGTACCTTCGCCGGCGCATGGCAGCCTCCGCCAAACCCTGACACGGCGCCCACACCAGGCCCATGCCCGAAAGCCCTGCTGACCACAGCGCCGCCGTGGCGGTCTTCAGCACCCTGCAGGAGCGCGCCGCCGCTGCGGGCATCCGCTTGCGGCCACCTCCCCCCGAGCCCACCACCTGCTGCGGTCGCGGCTGCAATGGTTGCGTGTGGGAAGGCTGGTACGCAGCCGTGGCGTACTGGCGTGAAGACGCCGAAGAAGCGATTTTTAAATCCAAAATCGGGCTCTAGCCCAATACCAACCTGCGCCACCAGCTATTGAATTGATAGCATGATAGAGGCTCCAGCGATGGTGAGCGATGCCGCCAGCAGGCGCCGTGGAACTGGCTCCGCCAGGCCACTAGCGCCGTCCCCTGCAAGGGGAGAGGGGGCTACACGAAGTGAGCCCCAACAGGGGTGTGCTCAACTTCGCGGCCTGGCATGCCCAGGCGCTCAGCCGACACGTACTGCTGACGGTACACCTCAAACGGCATGGTGTCCGAGGCTTCGATCTTCTTTTGTTCCTGGACGGAAGCCTCGGTCAATGCGGCGAAGTGTGCCAGCTGGCCGGCCGACAGCGGCTGGGCCTGCAGGACGCCTTGCGTCTTTTCAGATTGCGCGCGGCTGAACCGGATGAAGGAGTTGTCGTGGCTGGCGGCCATGGCCGCCAGCACACGGGCAGAAGGCAAGGTGGACGGGTCCAGCAAGGCGGCGCTGGCCAATGTCAGGGCGTCGCTGTACTGCGAGCCGCCATGCGCGGCGTCGAGCGCTGCTGCGATAGGCGCGCATTGGCCCACCACCTCCGCACCCCAGGCCGTCAGCGTGATTTCATGACCGCCGCGCTTGAGTTTCAGGCCGGGCTCGCGCCCGCGCGCCGCCGTCTGGTGCTGGTTGTGCTTGAGCTCGGAAATTTCCTGGGGCGTGTCGTTCGGGCTGTCGCTGAGCAGGCAGTGCAGCAGGAACACATCGAGGAAACGCATGGTTTGCGCATTGATGCCGACGGGCTCGAAAGGGTCCAGGTCCATCAGCCGCACTTCGATGTATTCGACGCCGCGCTCGCGCAGCGCATGCAGCGGCCGTTCGCCGGGGAAGATCACGCGCTTGGGGCGAATGGTGCCGTAAAACTCGTTTTCAATTTGCAGCAGCGTGGTGGCCAGCTGGTTGTAGTCGCCGCCGGGGTTGCGGATGCCCACTGCCTCATAGGCCGGGTAGGGCCGGGTCAGCGCGTCCTGCAGCGAAGCGCCGTAACCATCCAGGCTGTTGTAGCTCACGGCAAGCGAAGCCTGCGCGTCGCTCTGGTAGCCCAGGCGGCCCATGCGCAGCGAAGTGCCGTGGGGCATGTACATGGTGCTGTCGCTCAGGGTTTGCAGCTCGTGCTGGCGCCCTTCCACAAACGTGGAACACACCGCGGGCGAAGCGCCAAACAGGTACAGCAGCAAAAACGCCTGGCGGCGGAAGTTGCGGATCAGCGCGAAGTATTCCTTGCTGCTCACCCCGGGCAGGGACCAGTTGTAGTGAATGCCCGAAATGGTTTGCATGCGCCGGCCGTAACGGTGCGACAGGCCCATGCGGTAAACGCTCTTGGCGCGCCCCACATTGGACGAACCGAAACGCGCGATGGGAATGGTTTCGTCGGTCGGCAGGCCGCAGGGCATGCTGGACACCCAGAGCATTTCGTCGCCCAGCTCTTTCATGGTGCGGTAAGTGAACTGGTGCAGCTCCGTCAGTTCCTGCAGCGTGGCTTCAGGGCTGGGGTGGGCGCCGGTGACCAGCTCAACCTGCGATTCGCTGAAGTCCGTGGTGATGCCCGGATGCGTGAGGGCCGAGCCCAGGGCCGCGGGATGCGGTGTGAGGGCCAGGCCGCCGCCGGGTTTGGCGCGCAGGCTTTCCTTCTCGATACCGCGGCGCATGCCCTTGAGCCGGGCCGGGGTGAGCGCTTTCAGGCGGTCCTGTAGCGCGCCCGCAGGCGCCTGCAACTTGGTCATATCGTCATTCCCCCAGAATCTTGAATTGGCGTGGAAGTTATCACAGCACGGCGCTTTGCGCTGGCGCATCCGGGCTTGCCAGCACAGCCCGGGTGGGGTCTGGCGCGGGGTCTGTGCAGGCCGGCCGGATTTGGGCCATACACCGCACTTTCCGGGCAGAAATCCGCAGTTTGGTGGCCGGGATGTGGAAAGTGAGCGACGCCGGTGCTCCAAGGTGCAGAACTCCCTTGACTTGTCAGACAAGCTGGACGACGATAAAAAACATTCCGTAACACGGCTGTTTTACCCTTCAATTTCCGCCAAACTAAACGGTTTTGCGGTCTTTTAGCCCGAGGCAGCGTAGAGCTTGATCAAAAAATGAAAAAACTGCTAGCCAGCCTTTTCGGCGGTTCAACCCCCGCAGCGTCGCCCAAACGCACAGGCGCGTCCAGCCGGGACAACCCGCTCACCATTGAAGACGGCTCGGACAACGCCACGCGCCGCCACCTGGTGCAGGTGCTGCTGCGCGATGCCATGCGTAAATACGGTATTCCCTTGCCCTGGATCGATTGCCAGATGCTGCTGGTGTCCAGCCGCAGCCGCGGCCCTGGCATGTATGTACGCCTCGTTGTGCGGCATTGGGACGACCGTCTGCTGAAGTACGCCTTCGCCTTCCAGAACGCCCTGATGGAAGAAATCACGCGCTTTGAACCCGGGGCGGCCAAATGGCTGCACGGCATTTCCTGGCAACTGGAAGTGGCAGAAACCTGCCCCAACCCGACCATGCCCGACAAGTCGTATTGGGCCGATCCCGTCCGGCCACCTGCCGGCGCATCGGTTCGCCCGCCACGCAGCGCGCCCCTGGCTTCCCTGGCCCCTCTTCCCGCTGCGGCAACAGCCTCTGCGGCGCCCGTGCCAGCCGCCCCCGTTGTGGCCGCCAGCCTGCCGGCCCAGCCCGCAGCACCGGTGGCACGGCCGGCCCCGGTCTCCGCTGCTGACGCAGACGCCATGAAAGACCTGGAGCGGCTCTTTCGCATCCGCGACCAGGAACTGGGCCAGCCAAGCGACAGCAACTCCGCCGTCGGTTACGAAGCCACGCGCCCTTCCCCGCTGTAACGCACCAGGCCCGGCCGGGCCATCAGCAGCGCAGTGGGGCAGCTGCTGGTGTACGCTTGCCTGATGAGCCCTCCCGTCACGCCCCCAAGCCCCGCAACCGCCGCGCAAGATTCCTCCCTCCTCATCGACTCACGCTACGCCGTAATGCGGCTCATGGTCACGCTGGCGCTGATGACCGTCGGCGCCTGCGGCATGTATGTGGTGGCCGTGGTGCTGCCCGCAGTGCAGGCTGAATTCAGTGTGACGCGGGCCGATGCCTCCCTGCCCTATACCGCGCTCATGATCGGCTTCGGCGTTGGCGGCGTTCTAATGGGGCGGCTGGCCGACCGCTTCGGCGTGATGGTTCCGTTGCTGATTGGCGCAGTGGGGCTGGGCCTGGGTTTTGCCCTGGCCGCCATGGCCGGCAACATCTGGATGTTCTCGCTGGCCCACGGCCTGCTGATCGGCTTTCTCGGCTCTGCCGCCACCTTTGCGCCGCTGCTGGCCGACACCTCGCTCTGGTTTGTACGGCGCCGCGGTTTTGCCGTGGCGGTGTGCGCCAGCGGCAACTATCTGGGCGGCGCGATCTGGCCACCCATCGTTCAGCATTTTGTCGAGGCCGTGGGCTGGCGCCAGACCTATCTGTGGCTCGGCCTTTTCAGTTTCGTCACCATGACGGCGCTGGCCCTTTTGATGCGCAAGCGCCCGCCAGTGGCCGTAGCGTCCGCGGTTGGCAACAGCGGCATCGCCGCCACCACCAGCAGCATGCCTTTCGGCCTGACGCCGGGCTCGGCGCAAATGCTGCTGTGCGTGGCCAGCGTGGCCTGCTGCGTGGCCATGGCCATGCCGCAGGTGCACATCGTGTCGTACTGCACCGACCTGGGCTATGGCGCGGCGCGCGGCGCTGAAATGCTGTCGCTGATGCTGGCCTGCGGTGTGGTGAGCCGGCTGGTGTCGGGCGCCATCTGCGACCGCATAGGCGGGCTGCGCACGCTGATGCTGGGCTCGGTGCTGCAAGGCATCGCGCTGCTGCTGTTTTTGCCCTTTGACGGGCTGGTATCGCTTTACGTCATCGCCGCGCTGTTCGGCCTGTTCCAGGGCGGCCTCGTACCGGCTTACGCCATCATCGTGCGCGAATACTTCGAGCCCGCCGAAGCCGGCGCGCGCGTGGGCACGGTGATCATGGCATCCTTGCTGGGCATGGCGCTGGGCGGCTGGATGTCAGGCAAGGTGTTTGACCTCACCGGTTCCTACCATGCCGCATTCCTCAACGGCATCGCGTGGAACCTGCTGAACTTCAGCATCGCGTTTTTCCTGCTGTGGCGCGTGCGGCGGATGGCACGGGCGGCCACGACGAAAACCGCGGCGGCCTGAACAACGTCCTGGCCTTGTCCGGATCGCTATGCTTTTAATAGCTGTTTGCGCCCGTTTTGTAAGGGCCACAGCCGTTTTTCCTTAAAATACCGTCAGGCCAGAACCCGGCACAACCATTGTTCCAGGTCGGTGATTTCCTGGGGGCAAACCGAGTGCTCCATCATGTACTCGTGCCACTCGACCGCGTAGCCCATGGCGCTGAGCGCATCGCGCGTGGCGGTGGCGCGCGGCAGCACCACCACGCCGTCGCGCGTGCCATGCGCCAGAAAAATGGGTACATCCTGGTTGGCGGCGCTGCGCTCGGCGGCCGTCTTGTCGGCCAGCGGCAGGTAACCCGACAGGCCCGCAATGCCAGCCAGCCGTTCGCCGTGACGCAGGCCCGTCATGAGCGCCATGGCACAGCCCTGCGAAAAGCCCGCCACCACGATGCGGCTGGCAGGGATGCCGCGCGACTTTTCCCGGGCAATCAAGGCCTCGATGTCGCCCTGCGACTTGCGCAGCCCGGCCTCGTCCTGCCGGCTCACCAGGTCGGCGCCCAGCAGGTCGTACCAGGCCGGCATGACGTAGCCGCCGTTGATGGTGACCGGAATGCTGGGTGCGCTCGGAAACAGGAAACGCACATCGCCCACGCTGGACAGGTCCATCTGCTCTGCAATCGGCAGGAAGTCCCGGCCGTCGGCCCCGAGGCCGTGCATGATGAGAACGGTGGCGACGGGCTTGTCGCCCGTCTGGGCTTCAATGACTTCGAGGGGCATGGGGTGACGGGTCCAGGTGGTTGAAGGAACAGATGACGATTGAATGCTGCGGGCTTGAAGCTGCAAAGCATGCCAGCGGGGATTTTAAGACCGGCCTAAGCTGACCCGCGAACAATGGTTTCCGGCAGCGCTGAACACCTGGCGCACAAAGCCTGCTACGGTGTGATGACAAGGTAGCTGGCCAGGCCTTCGCATATCGGCAGGCCGCATGAAAACAGTGCCAGGCAGCACACTGCGCCGACTTGCTGCCCATCGTTGCAGAAGGAGCATGCTGAAATGAAAACCCTGACCCACAAGGCTGCCTCGGCCGTCCTCGGTGCGCTGATGGCGGGTGGCGCGCTGGCCCAGGCAAGCGCCCCTTTGCCGCCGGTGCGCACCAGCGGCCCGGTTGAATACCTGAGCGGCGGCATCGGCGCCGACGAATCCGCAGCGATCCGAAATGCCAGCGGGCAGTGGCCGCTGACACTCGAATTTGCCATCAAGGACAAGCAGCGTGCCGACTTCGCGGCCGACGTGAAGGTGCGGGTGCTCGATGCCCGGGGAAATGAAGTGCTTCAGGCCACGTCGGAAGGCCCCT
Source organism: Polaromonas sp. P1_F4 (assembly GCF_056405675.1). Lineage (NCBI taxonomy): Bacteria > Pseudomonadati > Pseudomonadota > Betaproteobacteria > Burkholderiales > Comamonadaceae > Polaromonas > Polaromonas sp. P1_F4. The sequence continues at coordinate 27,167 of NZ_JBFUBP010000009.1, forward strand.
TCCTGCTGGCCCGGCTGGCACCGGGCAGTTATGCCGTGGAGGCGACGCTCGCCGGCCAGACCCAGCGCAGGAAGGTTGACGTGAAGGCAGGCAAACCCTCCAAAGAGGTGTTCCTCTGGGGCACGGCCGCCGATAAAACCGGGCCGTAAGCACACCGGGCCTGCCTCAATTTAACGTTTCAAGCCAGATCATGCGTAGCGTCACCGAACTGATCCACGCGATAGACAACGGGACCCTGCCGGACGCCGAGCGGCGAGGCCTGCTGGTGGCCGCAACCGGCATCGCCGCCGGCGCCGGCCTGTTGGCTGCGGCCTATCCCTTCGCGGCCAGCCTTGCACCCTCTGAAGTGGCGCGCGCCCAGGGCGGCCCGGTGCTTGTCGATATTTCCACACTGGCGACAGGCGAGCTGCGCACCGTCGCCTGGCGCGGAAAACCGGTCTGGCTGATGCGCCGCAGCGAGGAGATGGTGCGCGCGCTGCAACAGCCCAATCCGGTATTGGCAGACCCGCAGTCCAGGCGATCCGAGCAACCGAAATCGTGTGCCAACGCGACCCGCTCCGAGCGCCCGGAAATCCTGGTGGCGGTGGGGGTGTGCACGCACCTGGGCTGCTCACCGACCCTGCGCCTGGACGACAGCGCGCTGAATGCCGAGCTTCACGCGCCCGGTGGATTTTTTTGCCCCTGCCACGGCTCGCGGTTTGACCTCGCCGGCCGCGTAGTGAAGAACGTACCGGCACCGACCAACCTGGACATCCCGGAATACCAGTTCATCGACGCCACCAAGCTGCAAATCGGCCAGACAAGCTAGTGTCACTGCGGCTTGTGCCACAGCAGAGGCTTTGCTAGCATCTGGCGTCAGCATTTTCTGACGCAGGTTGGAGATTCACATGAAGCTCATCATTGCCGCCGTCGCCCTGGCCACTTCGTCCCTGGCTTTTGCCCATAACTGTCCCAACGAGATGAAGGCGATCGACGCCAAGCTCTCCACCAACCCCAAGCTCTCGCCCGCCGATATGACCAAAGTGAAAGAGCTTCGCGCCGATGGCGAAAAGTTTCACAAGGAAGGCAAGCACGACGACTCCATGAAAGCGCTGGGCAGCGCGAAGAAGCTGCTCGGAATTTAAACCGCGCCGGCACCCTGGCGGTGCAAGGCCGCCGGATCGCCTGAGCAGAAACGGAGAAACGGCAACCCGCATGCCGGGATGCCGCCGCAATGACCTGCACCGCGATAATTCCCCGCAGGAGAATTGCCACATGACAGTGATGACAACCATGCCGCCCTTGTCGGGGCTGCAGTACTACCAGGTGGACGTGTTTACCCACGAGGCGCTGGCCGGCAACGGCCTGTCGGTGTTTCTGCCTGAAAGCCCCTTGCCGGCGCGCCAGATGCAACGCCTGACCATCGAAATGCGGCAGTTCGAGAGCATTTTCCTCACGCCTGACGGCCCCGGAAACCGCTTCGAAGCGCGCATTTTCACGATGGAAGAAGAGCTTGACTTCGCCGGCCACCCCCTGCTGGGCGCAGCAGGTTTGCTGCATCACCTGCATGCGGGGCATCACCCTTCTGCCGGCTGGACGCTGATGCTGGGCACACGGGCAGTTGCCATCAGCAGCACACGCAAAGAAGGCACACCGGGCACTTACGACGCCTGCATGAACCAGGGCGTGGCCCGCTTCGAGGCAGCCCTCAGCCATGCGGACAGCCTGCCGTTTCTCGCGGCGTTCGGGCTGGGCCCGGCACAGCTGGATGTGCGTTTTCCGCTGCAGGTGGTGTCCACCGGCCTGCCCTATCTGCTGGTGCCCGTGGTCGGCGGCCTGGAGCGCGCAAAAATTGTGCACCCTGATTTTGAGGTGCTGCTGGCCACCGTGGGCGCCAAATTCGCCTATGTGCTGGACGTGTCGGCGCGCGAAGGCCGCACTTGGGACAACGCCGGGCTGGTGGAAGACATTGCCACCGGAAGCGCCGCCGGGCCGGCAGGCGCCTACCTGCTGCGCCACGGCGCGGCGAAGGTGGATGAGGTCATCACGCTGAAGCAAGGGCGTTTTGCCGGGCGCCCCAGCCGCATCACGGTAGAGGTCAATGCGGCCGGTGAGATGCTGGTCAGCGGCGGCGTCGTGGTGCTGGCGCACGGCCGGCTGGTTTGAGGGATGGCATCCGTTGGCGCGCCGCTTGCGTACCTTCATCACCTTGAGCCACTGTGGCCATCGAATCCAGGAAAGATTAGCCCTATGACTGCTCGCCTGATCCATTTGAACTGTGTGCTGAACCGCATGGCCCGGCTGCTCGCCGCCGGCAGCGCGGCGCTGTTGCTGGTGTGCGCGGCGGTGCCGGCGAATGCAGCGCCCTTTACCTCGGCCGACGAGAAGACGGTGCGCACCGTGGTGCAGGCCCAGCTGGCGGCCTTCGCAAAGGATGACGCGGCCAAGGCGTTTTCTTTTGCGGCACCCAATGTGCAGAAGGCCGTTGGAACACCCCAGGGATTCATGGCGATGGTGCGCCGCGATTACCCGGTGGTGTACCGCCCGGCATCGGTCGCCTTTCTGAAACCCGACGGCAAGAACGACCAGGTGATCCAGCGGGTGCAAATGGCCGATGCCAACGGTGTTTCGTGGCTGGCGGTTTACAGCCTCGAACGGCAAAGCAACAAAGCGTGGCGCATCACCGGATGCGTGGTGGTCGAAAACAAGGGCCGTATGGCGTAGTACGCCAGTCCGCGGCGCCTGCTGATAACGGTTTTCCCAGAGGCGGGAGCCGTCCCGGGGACAGACATCATTGCCGTGGCCCGCATTGAAACGCTACGCCAACCGGGCGCGTATGCGGCAAAGAGCACCGATACGTGGTTTACAGAGGGTTACCCGCTCCTGCACGCTGGCGGCTAAGGTGTTTGGTACTGCTGCGTTTGCGGCATTCCGGACTCTACCCATGAACATGCCCGCCACCTCACTTGAATTCCCGTGCCTGCCGGGGGATACGGCTTCGCCGTCGCGCAGGGAAAACCTGCAGGCACCACGCTATGCACAGCAGCGTCAGGGTGCGACGCAGCCACGCGAAGCGGCGCTCAAAATCAGGACACAGTGTCCGGGCTGCATGTCGGCGTCCCTCAACGTAATTTACGAGGAACCGTACGCCGGCGCGGGCGTTCAGGCCTATCTTGCAAGGCACTATGAAGGCCACGCGTCAAGGACTGCCGACGCAGGCGTTTATGCGCTGGCACGCTGCAACAGTTGCAGCCTGGTCTTTCAGCAACAGGTGCCCGACGACCCCTTGCTGGGCGAGATCTACAACGACTGGGTTCCCGGCACCGAGCTGGACCGCGAGCACAGAAATTACAGCCTGGACGAATACCGTTACCTGGCCGAGCAGGTCCAGTTCATCATTCAATACTTCGGGCTCCCGCCTGGTGAACTGGACGCGCTTGACTTCGGCTTTGGCTGGGCGCACTGGTCGAAGATGGCCATGGGATTTGGCTGCAATGTGTGGGGTGTGGAGCTTTCTGAAGAGCGCGCCCGTCACGGAAAATCCGTGGGGCTGCGGGTCGTCGGCCTGGCCGACCTGCCGGCCCGGAGGTTCAGGTTCATCAATACGGAGCAGGTTTTTGAACACCTGACGGAGCCCAGGCTGGTGCTTGAAAAACTGCGCGACGCCCTGTCAGGCGACGGGGTCATCAAGATCAGCGTTCCCAATGCGGCCGCCGCGCTGAAAAAAATCGGCCAGGGAAAAAATTTCGGCGCGCTGTCGCCCGACGACCAGATGCCCATTGCCCCGCTCGAGCATATCAACGCTTTCAGCCACGAGTCGCTGGTCGCCTTCGGGAAAGAGTTTGGCCTGAAACCGCTGCGCCCCAAGCTCTACAGGCTGTACAACAGCGCCTCGGGCCTGCTTCAGCCTAAAAACCTGGCGAGGGTCATTGCCCGGCCTGTCTACCGGCATATTTTCCCGGGCACCACGTTCATCTATTTTGTGCGCGCCTAGCGCTGCGGCTTCATTTTTGGCGGGCCTGGCCGTAGGACGGCGCCGGAAGACGGCCGAGCGGTGCCGCACGGCCTTTAAGATAAAAAAAGGCCGCACCGCATGTCGCGGTCCGGCCTGCTTCAGGTTGATTCAGAAAGCGAGGCACCCATGCTGATCAAAAAAACCATCACCATCGCCGCAACGGCCACTGCCATGTTTCTGGCCGGCGGTGTTGTCATCGCCGCACAAACAACAGACGCCGGTGTGAGCACCACGGCCGGGAATCCGGAAGGCGCAAGGCTGGCGAGCCGCTACAGCGCATTTGCCGGCTCACCCCAAAACGCCGAGTCACTGGTCGAGGGGCTGCGCACGGGCACACCGATTTCGCTGAGCCCCAGCCCGACCGGACCCAACGCCACCGCGCCGGCGGCAAGCCTTTCGCCGGCCACCGGAAAAATGGGTTACGGCAACATCAACATCGCGCTGGCGCTGGCCAAGACTTCACTGGCCAAACAAGGCATTACCAACCCTACGCCTTCACAGCTCTCAGCCACACTGGGCGGGTTGCTGTCCCAGAAGGCCGACGGTATTGGCTGGGGCCAGATTGCCAACAGCATGGGCGTGAAACTGGGCGCCGTCGTGAGCGCTTCGCATACCTCCAAAAGTGGCAAGAAAGCCAATGAGAGTGTCCATGCCGTCCATGCCAGCAATGTCGCCACGGCCCACGCCTCCAGCAAAGGCCTGGGCGCCGGAAAAGAGTCCGGTAAAAGCGGCAACAACGGCAATGGCGGCCAGGGCGGAGGCAATGGAGGCGGCCATGGGGGTGGTAATGGCGGCGGCAACGGTGGCGGAAATGGCGGAAAGTAACGCGGGCATCTGTTCAACCGCGCGCCGCTAAACCACAAGCACCTGCGCAAGGCAGCTGCATCGCTATCGATTTAATAGCGGCTTGCGCTCGTCCTGACTGGCCTGCAGGCTCATTTCCCGTAAGAACGGCAGCCGCCCCCTCAACGCTTGCTCAATGGCCGCGCAGGCCGGGGCGCATTCCAGATGGGCCAGATGCAGGCCCCGCTTTCAAGTCGCTGAAGTCCAGTTGTGCAGGCATCGCGCCAGGCTGGATTCCCGTCATGCCGCCGCACTTCTTTCCCCGGCCTAAATCATCAATTGGTTACATAAAGAAACATTTAGCGGGAATTGCCGTTTGCCGAGTGCAAATCCAGTGCAGCCCTCCCGGCGCTGCCAGCGTCTTCGATTGAAAATCCCAGCCGCGGCCAGTTCTCGCCTGTAGCGTCCACGTTGAATACTCACGAAGCACATCATTTTGGCCGCGTTTTCATGAAAAAATTCCGCTTTTAAAGAGCCCTCCGCTTGACTTGCGGACGCCAGTCGTCGACATTGTTAACACTTTGTAACACGCGGTGTTAGCCAAAGACAGAGCGCAAAAATACCTCTTGTCAGACAGCTGGCGCCACAACGCGATGCGGGCACCTCATGAAACTTCAACAGCTCTTTGGACTGAAAAGCCAGCCAAAAACGGCCTCAAGCGCCACCCACCCCGAATCGGAAGTCTCTGTCCCCGGCGACGAACACTCCACCATTGGCGTGCGGCAGCAGCTCATTCAGGTGCTGTTGCGGGACACCGCCCGGCGAGCGGGCATTCCGTCAAACTGGCTGGACTGCCAGATGTTGGTGACCGCCAACCCCACACGCGGCGAAGGCATGTACCTGCGCATCATCATGAAGCAGTGGGACCTGCGCCTGCTGACCTACGCGGCGGCTTTCCAGAAAGTGTTGATGGCGGACATCATGCGTTTTGAGCCGCGCGCCAGTGACTGGCTCCACGGCATTTCCTGGCAGCTTGACGGCGGCGACAGCTGCCCCCATCAGGAAATGCCCGACCCGACCATCTGGATGCAAAGCCCCACCCGGCCGCGCAGCGGCTACGCGCCACGCGCGCCCGTAGAACCGGCTGCGCCCGGAGCGCCCTCGCTGGCACAAAGCCCGGCGCACTAGGCGCACCACCAGGCGCCACCAGGGCCAGGCAGCAGGCACCCATCCCGGGTGCGGGCGATGGGCTCAATACGAGCCGATGTAATCTTTTTTGCCGACTTCCACGCCGTTATGGCGCAGGATGGCGTACGCCGTGGTGGTGTGAAAAAAGAAATGCGGCAGGCCGTAATTCAGCAAATAGGACTGGCCGGTAAAGCGCTTTTCCTTGGGCGTGCCGGCTTGCGTGACGATCTCCCGCGTGGCGGCATCGTCAAATTTCGCCACGTCCAGGCCTTCGACGAAGGCGAGGATGGTGTCAATACGCGCCTGCAGTTCGGCAAACGTCGTTTCCTTGTCTTCGATCTTCGGCACTTCCACGCCTGCCAGCCGGGCCGACACGCTCTTGGCGAAATCGCTGGCCACTTGCACCTGGCGCAGCAAGGGAAACATGTCGGGGAAGAGGCGAGCCTGCAGCAGGGCATTCGGGTCGATGTTTTTGGCGGAAGCGTGGGCTTCGGCTTTGGCCAGGACGCCCTTGAGGCCACCCAGCATCTGCTTGAAAACGGGGATGGACGTGGTGTAGATGCTGCTGGTCATGAAATGCTTTCGGTAAAGGAATGGAGATAGCCTGCCGCGCCCTGCACGCGGCGCCCTGCATTCTCGCCGGATTGCGGCCGGACCGCGCGCAGCCCGCCAATGGCCTTTAAGGACGGCGAAGGCCTTCGCAAAATAGTATGCTGTCATACCAATTTCCGCCCTCCCGCAAAAGGCCCCGTCATGAATGCCCCTCTCCCCGTCGCCACCCGCCAGTCCGTGCAGGCCGCCGACCTCGCCGCCCTGCCACTCATTGAAAAATGGGTATCCTTCGCCTCCGTCTCGCGCGACAGCAACCTGCCGCTTCTTGACTGGACGCAGGCGCGGCTTGAGGCACTGGGCATTGAATGCCGGCGCACTTATGACGACAGCGGCAAGAAAGCCAACCTGTGGGCCACCCTGCCCGCGGAAAACGGCGAAACCAAGGTGGGCGGCATCGTGCTGTCGGGCCATACCGACGTGGTGCCGGTGGACGGCCAGCCCTGGGACACTGACCCGTTCGCAGCGCAAATCATTGGCGGCAAGCTGTATGGCCGCGGCGTGACCGACATGAAAAGCTATGGCGCCACCGCGCTCATGATGGTGCCCGAACTGCTCAAGCGCAAACTCAAGCGCCCGGTTCACCTGGCCTTCAGCTACGACGAGGAAGTCGGCTGCATCGGCGTGCGCCGCCTGATTGCCGACATGGTGAACCAAGGCTACAAGCCCGCCGGCTGCATCGTGGGTGAGCCCACCGGCATGCAGGTGGTGATTGCGCACAAGGGCAAGCATGCCTACAAGACTTCGGTGCGCGGCTTTGAGGCGCATTCATCGCTCACGCCGCTAGGCGTGAACGCGGTAGAAATCGCCTGCGAATTTGTGGCCCACCTCAAGACCATACACCGCAGGCTGGTGAAGGAAGGCCCCTTCGATCCGGTTTACGACGTGCCCTACACCACCATCCACACCGGGGTGATTGCCGGCGGCACCGCGCTCAACATCATTCCGCGCGACTGCGACGTGACCTGGGAGATTCGCCACCACCACATGAATTCACCCGATGCGCTGTTCAACGAAGCCAAGGCATTTGCCGACAGCCTGGTGCCGGCCATGCAGGAGGTGGCGGCCGACACCGGCATCACGCACAAGCTCAACTCGGTGCTGCCCGGTTTCGCCACCGATGCCGACAGCGAGATCGCGCAGCTGTGCTTCAAGTGCGCAGACGTGGGCGCAAGCTCCGGTGCAGGCAAGGTCTCTTTTGGCACGGAAGCTGCATTGTTCCATCAGGCCGGTGTGCCGACCATCGTGTGCGGCCCCGGCCACATCGCGCAGGCACACCAGCCGAACGAATGGGTCACGCTGGAGCAACTGGCCTGGTGCGAGCGCTTCATGCGCCGCCTGGCCGACGAGCTCTGCGTCAATCCGTCGTGAACTGACCCCTGCCCCCCCTACCTCACCCGAAAGAACACATGATGCAACGCAGAGATTTCCTGGGCACCGGCCTGGCACTCACCGCAGGCAGCGCACTGGCGCAGGCCAACCCCAAAATCGCGCGCATCGTGGTGCCTTTTGCACCGGGCGGCGTGCAGGACATCCTGGCCCGGTCCCTGTCGACCGAGCTCGGCCTGGCATTGGGCCAAACCGTGATTGTGGAAAACCGGCCCGGCGCGGGCGGCACCGTGGGCACGGGTTATGTCGCCAAGTCCCCGCCCGACAGCGGTGCGATGGTGTTGGCGGCCGCCAGCCACAACATCGCCGGCACGCTCTACACCAAACTCGCCTACGACCCGCAAAAAGACTTCACGCCCATGGCGCATATCGGCACCGCCGACTACGTGCTGATGATCCACCCCGAGGTGCCCGCCAAAACCGCGGCCGAATACATCCGCTACGCTAAAGCCAACCCGGGCAAGATGAATTACGCGACAGCCGGCGTTGGCAGCGCCACACATCTTTCCATGGCGTATTTCAACGGCCTGGCCGGCATCGACGTGGTGCATGTGCCGCTCAAAGCCACGGGCGAAGCCATCAATGAAGTGATCTCTGGCCGCGCACAGGCTGTGATTGCCGCCAGCATTGGGGCGCTGGCCTTCGCCAAAGACAGCCGCATCCGGTTGATCGGCGTGACCTCACCCAAGCGTTCCAGATACCTGCCCGAAGTCCCCACCATTGCCGAAAGCGGCTTGCCGGGCTACCAGTTTGATTCATGGTTTGGCCTGCTGGGCCCTGCCGGTACACCTGCAGCCGACGTCAACCGTGTCAACGCGGCCATCGCCAAACTGCTCAAGGACCTCGTCATCCTTGAGCGCCTGGACAAGCAGGGTATCGAACCCCTGGCGTTGAGCAACGCCGACTTTGCCAAACTGCTGGCAGTGGACTACAAGCGCATGGCCGAGGTCGTGAAGGCATCGGGCGCCAAGGTCGAATAGCGCCGGCAATACTTCACCGCCGGCCTATGCCAGCGTGACGCCGGCCACGGAGGCCAGGTATTTTTCCAGCACGGCCAGCTCGGCCACGGTGGGGGCGCCCTTGCCCGCGATGACGGCGTAAATGTGTCCCCTGAAACTGCCGCGCGGGTAGTAGCTGAGATAACCCCAGCCGATCAGCATCTGGCTGCACACACCCGGCGCCAGCGTGGCACTGGCGGTGCCCGCCTGCACCGAATTGATACGCAGCCTCTGCGCACCGGGTGCAGAGGTGAGCGCCATCACGGCAGGCACACCCGCAGTGAGTTTCGTGGCGCTGGTCAGCTGCACGGTCTGCCCCGCTGAGTCCACCCATTTGGCATACGGCTGGCTGTTGGTAAAACCCAGGTCCGAGGTGTAGAGCGTCTCGGTCTTTGAGGCCTGGAAAACCACGCCGGTATTGGTGGGCCCCGGAACACTTACCGCGGCAATGGCGAAATGGGGATCTTCAATGTTGTAGGGCACGCGGTTTTTCGGATTGGGCTGGATGCCGGCCATTGGCACTGATTTTTTGCACCAGAAGCCCGCCGTGTCGTAAACACTGTGGTCCGAATACTTTTTGCCGCCAGCGTTGACGCGCATCACCGGCGGCGCCATCGTGCCCATGTTGGGGCCGTCCCTGTTGATCCAGTTGATCATCTCCATGGCATTGCCGGGGCTGGAGCCGTAACCCGAATCCGACACCGCGCGCACCGCCTGCCCGGCCGCGGCGGGCGCACCCAGCAGGTAGTCGGTGTAGCCATTTGCCATGTCCCATTTGCAGGCGTTGTATTTCGCGATGATGGCCAGCGCGGCATCGGCCAGGCTGGTGGCAGCGTAGGCCACCGGATCGGTCAGCGAGAACACCTTGCGCGGCGGCGGCACCTGGCCCGACAGCTGGCCGCCGCTGGTATAGGTCAGCGTAGCCACCCGATTGGCTGCCGGCGTGAAGGTAAAGGTGTCCTGGCCGTTGGCCCCCGCAGGAATGACAAGGCTGGACTTGCTCAACGCACCGCCATTGTTGGAAGCCACCGTCAGCGTCACGGGTTGCGCCAGATTGCCGCGGGCATACACCGTAAACGTCAGCGGTGCACCGGCGGGTGAATAGCCAGGACCGTCGTCGTACACGGTGGCCTGCACAATCCCCACCGCAGCCTTCATCGGCCCCGAGACCAGCGGCTCGAGCGTGCGGTTCTGGTGCCAGCCCGGCACATGGTTGATGGCGTAGTTGTGGATGGGCCAGTGGTTGCCGCCCATCCAGCTATAGACCTCGCAGTTGACCTGGCGCGCATAGTTGACGGCCTGGGCAAACATGGTTTGCCACCGCAGGTCGTCAATCGGCATGCCGATCTCGGTGAGCGCCAGCTTCGCACCCCGGGCCTGTACCCAGTCGGCCGCAATCTTCAGGCGGTCCATGCCCGTGGAAGCCTTGATGGGGCCAACACCAAAACCCGCGCTGTAGTTCTTGGCGACTTCCGTGTCGTAATCGAAAGAGGCACCGTTGCCGAAGGCATCAAGGTAGACGTGTACTTCATACACAAGGTTGGCGCCTGTGACCGGGAAGCCCGGGTTCTTGGTGCCCAGCGATATGGCCGCGCTGTACTGGTTGCCGCCCACATAAATGGGGTTGACGGGATCTATGGCCCGGATCGCATTGATGGCAGCCTGCGAATACGCCGCCATGATCGCCAGGTCTTCACCGCCCTTCACGGTTTCTTCATCCGAGGCGATAAGGCCACCCGGCTTGGGCAGGTCGTGCGGTTCGTTCATGAGGCCATAGCCGCCAAAGCCAGGGTGGCTCTTCCACTTCGTGGCGGCACGCGCCCAGAAATCCGCAAACTGGGACTGCTTGAGCGTGGCGCCTGCGGTCAACGAAAAAATCCTTACCTGCACCTGGCTTGCATCGGTGGTGTAGGGCCGCAGCAGCGGGTCGGACGGCACCGTCAGTCCAAGTACGGATCCGTCGGCCTGGAATTTGAAATCCTGGTAGCGCCCGTAGTTATGGTTGTCGATGATGCACTTCATGCCCGCCGCCGCATGGGCGTCCAGCACACCGGTGATATAGGCTTCATACGCAGCGTGGAAAACACCCGGATTGCCGATCGCCGCTTTGGCCGCAGCGTTGGCCACCGTGTCATGCAGCATGGGCTGCAGCAGTTCCCATTGAATGGGCAGCCTGTTTTTGGTGAAGCCACAGGCGGCAAGATAATCCACGTCGGCCTTGCGCGGCACTGTGAAATGGATGTTGGTTGCAGAACTCGTGTTGCGCCGCAAGCCGGTTTTTGCCCATTCCATGCCGGAAAGATTGGTCCCCATCGCTGGCGAGCCAGCCGCGGCAAGAGGCGCTGCGGCCTGGGCAAGCCGGGCCGTCATGAAAGGCCCAAAGGCGGCCACCGCGCCCGCCGCCACGGCGGCCTGTGAAAATTCACGTCTATGCATCGGGGTGCGCTCCTGTTCGTCCAAAGACCTCAGGTTAAACCCCGTATTGCGGCTTCATTACAGTTTGAATCAACACAGTGTCCCGCTTACATTTCGGCCCCTGTCAGGCCTGACAGGTTACTGCCGCAGTGCAAGCAAGAGACAGCGAGGTCAGCGACAATAAGTCACCGGTAATTTCTTTGCCGCCATTGCGCCCCGCCCTGGTGCGTTTTCAATGGCGGTTTTAACAGTGCCGTTTGGTGCAAGGCCCTCTTCCTTGTTACCGATACACAAAGCGGCTTGACTTCATTTCATTCATGACAAAAAGTTTCTTCCGGGCAGCCCTGGTGCTGGGTTTGCTGTCCGCCATCGGCCCTTTCGCCATCGACATGTACCTTCCCGCGCTGCCCTCCATCGGGCACAGCCTGGGCGCCTCCATGGGCGCGGTGCAAGCCAGCCTGATGGCGTTTTTCATCTCCCTCGGCATTGGGCAAATCATTTACGGCCCGGTCTCCGACATGGTGGGCCGCAAGCCGCCGCTGTACTTCGGCCTGCTGCTGTTTGCCGCGGGCAGCATCGGCTGCGCACTGGCGCCTGACATCCAGACGCTGGTGGTGCTGCGCTTCATCCAGGGCCTGGGCGCCTGCGCCGGCATGGTGGTGCCGCGCGCGGTGGTGCGGGACCTGCATACCGGCCACGACGCCGCGCGCCTCATGTCCCTGCTGATGCTGGTCTTCAGCGTCTCGCCCATCCTGGCGCCGCTGGCCGGCAGCTTCCTCATTGAGGCCTTCGGCTGGCGCAGCGTGTTCTGGGCCGTCACCGTGGCCGCCGCTGCAGGGTTGGTGCTGGTGGCCTTCACTCTGCCGGAAACGCGGCCTGCCGAACAACGCGTGGACAGCAGCTTTGGCAGCGCATTGACCGCCTACGGCGTGCTGCTGCGCGACCGCCATTTCATGGGCCTCGTGTTCATCGGCGCCTTCGGCATCTCGAGCTTTTTTGCCTACCTTGCCAACTCGTCCTTTGTGCTGATCAACCACTATGGCCTGACACCGCGCCAGTACAGCATCGCCTTTGCCGTTAACGCAGCCTCCTTCATCGGAGTTTCGCAGTTCACCGGCAAGCTGGCTGCGCGTTTCGGGCTTGTGCCCATCGTGAAAGTGGCCGTGACGGGTTATGCCGCCGTGATGGCTTTGCTGCTGGTACTCAACTTCGCAGGCATCGAACGGCTGGACGTGATGATTGCGCTGATGCTGGTCGGTTATGGCTTTTTAGGCCTGGTGGTGCCAACCACCGCCGTACTGGCACTGGAAGAACACGGCGCCATTGCCGGCACGGCCTCGGCCCTCATGGGCACCTTGCAGTTTGTCACCGGCGCGGTGGTGATGGCGGTGGTGGGCCTTTTTGTGGACGGTAGCGCCCGCCCCATGGTGGCCGGCATCGCCGGATGCGCCTTGCTGGCGTATGCCACGGCGCGCGTGACGCTGGGTGGCAAGCGCGCTGCCGCTGCACCGGCGCACTAGCGCCTCGCAAAAAGACGCGCCTAACGGGCTTGCTGCATGCGCAACCGCCGTGCTGCATCTTCAGCCCGGGCATCGTCAATCTCGCCTATCACGGCGCCAAGGTTGACCGGCCCGGTCTTGTGGGCAAAGCGGCCCGTCAGCACCGTCTCCGGCTGCAGCACGCCGCGCTGGTACAGGTCCCAGATCTCGCTGCCGTAGTCGGTTTGCAGCAGCTCCGGCGCGAAGCGGCCGAAAAAACCGCGCAGGTTCGCCACGTCGCGCAGCAGCATGCGGCCCGCGTGGTTGTTGCCGGCGGCGTCCACCGCCTGCGGCAGGTCGATGATGACCGGGCCGGGCTGGCCGTCCGTCACGCCCAGCAGGATGTTGAATTCCGACAAATCGCCGTGCACGACGCCCGCGCACAGCATGCGCACCACTTCCGTGAGCAGCGTGGCGTGGTGCTGGCGGGCATCTTCGGGCGTGAAATCGACGTCGTTCAGGCGCGGGGCGGCGTCACCGTGCTCGTCGGTCACCAGCTCCATCAGCAGCACGCCATCGCAAAAGTTATGCGGCCTGGGCACACGCACGCCGGCTGCAGCGAGCCGGTACAACGCATCGACCTCGGCGCTTTGCCAGGCCGCTTCGGTCGCCTGCCGGCCGAAGCGCGTGCCCTTGGCCATGGCGCGCGCCTGCCGGGTGTTCTTGACCTTGCGGTTCTCGGTGTAGTCCACCGCCTGGCGAAAGCTGCGCTCGGTAGCGTCTTTGTAGACCTTGGCGCAGCGTGTTTCGTCGCCGCAGCGCACCACGTACACCATGGCCTCCTTGCCGCTCATCAGTTGCCGTACCACGGTATCGATCAGGCCTTCTTCGAGCAGCGACTGCAGCCTCTTGGGTGTTTTCATGGTGCCATTGTGCGCCGGGCTCAGCCTCCTGCCGTCAGCACCAGCTGCGACAGGCGTTTGACGAGAGGGTCCAGCAGCTCCGTCGCGGTGTTGCCGTAACCCAGCACGAGGCCGTTGTCTTCAGGCGCCGGCGCCATGGCGAACGAAGAAAGCGGCATGGGCGCCATCCCGTACCGCCGGGCAGCATCCGCAATGCGAGCATCCGCGAAGTCCGGCGGCAACCTGACAGCCAGGTGAAGGCCGCCCTGCCCGCCTTCAATGACGTGCGGAACGCGCAGGTGCCGCGTCAATGCTTCCCGCAAGGCATGCTGGCGCTCACGGTACAGCCGTCGCATTCGCCCCAGGTGCCGCACAAACTGCCCGGATTCGATAAAGCCGGCCATGGCAAGTTGCTCATGGCTATGGCCGCCGCGAAGCATCTCGCGCAAGGCGTCCTGCGCTGAAGCCAGCAGTGGCTTTGGCATGACCACGAAACCCAGGCGCAACGAGGGAAACATGGTTTTGGAAAACGTGCCGACGTAGAGCACAGGCGCATCGGCCACCAGGCCCTGCATGGCGCCTATGGGTTCGCCGGTATGCCGGAATTCGCTGTCGTAGTCGTCTTCAATGATCCAGGCGCCGTGCCTGCGCGCGGCAGACATCAGGGCCAGGCGGCGTGCCACCGACATCACCACGCCAATCGGGTACTGGTGCGAAGGCGTGGTGTAAATAAGCCGTGGTGTGCGTGAGCGCCAATCCGCCGCGCCGACGTGCAGGCCCTCGTCGTCCATGCGTTTGGGCACGATGCGCAGGTCACCCGCATGCATCGCTGCCTTGGCGCCCCGGTAGCCCGGGTCTTCCACCCAGGCCGTGTCGCCCGGGTTGGTCAGCAAGCGCACACACAGCATGAGCGCCTCCTGCGCCCCTTCCGTCACGATGACCTGCGCCGGCTCGCAATGCACACCGCGCGTGATTGCCAGGTGGCGCGCAATGGCAGTGCGCAGTTCAGCCTGACCGAAAGGGTCGCCGTAATGCAGCGCCGCCGGCAAGGCCTCGCGCACTGCGCGGTCCAGCGTGCTGCGCCAGACAGCCAGCGGAAAGTGGGAAAGGGCCGGCACGCCGGGCCGCAGGGCGGTGCTGGTGTCGAGCCGTGCGGGGCCCGAGCGGATGCGGGACAGGCGCAGTGCCACACGGGATGGCGCGGTGGCCTCGGGCTGCGCCTGCTGCGTGGCCGGGCGCAACACAGCCGCCACGGTGCTTCCCTGCCGGTCGGCTCGGACATAGCCCTCCGAAACAAGGTGTTCGTAGGCAATCGCCACGGTATTGCGCGAGACCAACAGGGTTTGCGCCAATGCGCGCGAGCCGGGCAGGCGGCTGCCCGCAGCCAGCTGGCCCTTGAGGATGGCCTCCTTGAGCCTGCGGTAAAGCTGGCGCTGCAAAGGCTCGGCGTCGGACCTGTCGAGCGGGGCTTCCAGGAAATCCTGTTGGGCGGAATGCGTTGAAGCGGACTTATTAGCGGGCTGGGTGGAGGGCATCGCGCAAGGGTCGTTGAATGGCGAAGAGTTCGGTCGCAGATCGTGGCACCACGAAATAACCATATTGTGGCACTTTATGAAGAGCCACAAAGATCTTAACCTAGTGCCTCAAACTCACAGGAGCATCGATGACCACACGCACAAACGCCTACGGGCAACCCATTGGCGAACCCATGCAGGGCTGGACAGCAAGGCAAAGGCCGCCGCGCATCACACTCGAGGGCCGGTATTGCCGTCTCGAGCCGCTGGACGCCAGGCGCCATGGCGACGACCTGTTCGCCGCCTACGCCGCCGCTCCCGATGGCCGGGCCTGGACCTACCTGGCCCCCGAGCCATTTACCGCGCGCAGCGATTTCGATGCCTATCTCGAACGCAACGCAGCCAGCGCCGACCCTTTGCATTACACGGTCGTGGACGCCGGCACCCAGCGCGCGGTCGGGACGCTGTCGCTGATGCGCATGGACACCGCCAACGGCGTCATTGAGGTAGGGCACGTCGTCTTCTCGCCGCTGCTGCAGCGCAGCCGTGCCTCCACCGAAGCCCAGTACCTGCTGATGAAGCTGGTCTTCGAAACGCTCGGCTACCGCCGCTACGAGTGGAAATGCGACAGCCTCAACGCGCCGTCACGCAGCGCGGCCGCCAGGCTCGGCTTCAGCTTCGAAGGCGTTTTCCGGCAGCTCCTCGTCTACAAGAACAGGACGCGCGACACCGCCTGGTTTTCCATCATCGACGTTGAATGGCCGCTCTTGAAGAAGGCCTTCGACAGCTGGCTTTCGCCGGGTAACTTTGATGCGGGGGGTGCACAAGTCCGGACGCTGGTTGATATCCGCGATCGCTTGATTTACAAAACTCCTGCGGCGATGGCGGCATAGTGGGAGCGCGCCGGGTATGGATTTCCCGGCGCCGCATCGAAAGTTCAGTTCAGCACCAGTTGCGCGATGACACCGGTGGCAATGGCGATGAGCGCATAGTCAGCACCCACCTGTACCCACTGCTGGCCGCGCGGCGGCGCATGAAGGTGGTGGCCGCGCCAGTCGCGCACCACATACTGCCGGCCGCGGTACTCGCGCGGGATGTGGCCGCCGCGGTAGAACTGACGGCCATGCCCGTCGAAGTGGCGGTCGTTGCGGTCGTTGCGGACGTAACGGCGGTCGTCACGATGGTCGAACCGATGGTCATCTGCGCGGCGATCCACAGGGTGATAACCGGGGCCGACAGACCCGCGCTGCTCAACACGAGGCGACTCACCGCGCTGGCCGCGCCCGTCGTAGCCTTGCGCAAACGAGAGCGAGGCAAAGCCCAGCGACGCTGCGGCAATGGCACACACAATGGCTTTTGATTTCATGATCGACTCCTTTGGATGGAAGAGCCTTCATGGTGTTCCGGTGAAGTGTCGGCGCAGCAAAGCCGCGGGGGTGTTTGTGTAAAGCCTGGTTGCAATCTGTGCAGAACTCAGGTCTTGGCCTTTCAAGCCAGTACGGGCAAAGGCAAGCGCGCGGAGAATTGCTCGCTCCCGGAGTCTTGCAGCAGCTGGGCCAGCCACTCATCAACCAGCACCGGATCATTCACTGTCTTGATCGCCTGGTAGGCGACCTCCGCTTCAGGAAACCGCCGCCGCAAAAAATTGAGCCACTGCTTGAGGCGCCCTGCCCTCGCACGTGTCTCAAGCCGTGAGCAGACGATGTGCCAGAACTCGACAATCAGCGGCAGCAGCGTGGGCCAGCTCACGGTCGCATGGTGGTGCTCACCGGCCATGTCGGCCTTGATCGCCAGCCCCAGGCCCGGGTCGCGCACCGCGCCGCGGCCGATCATCAGCACATCGCAACCCGAAGCTTCACGGCAGCGCCGCGCATCTTCCACTGTCCATATCTCGCCATTGGCCACCACCGGGATCCTGACCGCGGCACGGATGTCGGCGATGCGCTCCCAGTAAGCGGGCGGCTTGTAGGCCTGGGCTTTGGTGCGGGCGTGCACCACCAGTTCGCCGGCGCCGCCGGCTTCGATGGCGAGTGCGCATTCCACGGCACGCGCGTCGTCTTCGTAGCCCAACCGCATCTTGGCCGACACGGGCATGCCGGCCGGCACCGCCCGGCGAACCGCGCCGACAACGGCCGTCAGGGTTTCGGGCTCGCGCAGCAGCGATGCACCGCCGCCGTGGCGATTGACCACCGCGGCCGGGCAGCCAAAGTTCAGGTCAATGCCTGCCGGACCGAGGCTTGCGAGCCGCGCGGCATTCTCGGCCATGCAGCCCGGGTCCGAACCCAGCAACTGCGCGCGCACCGGCACGCCAGCCAGCGTGCGGCCGCCATGGTGCAGCTCGGGCACGATGCGATAGAACACACGCTCGGGCAGCAACTGGTCGGTGATGCGGATGAATTCAGAGACGCAGCGGTCAATGCCGCCAACCCGCGTGAGGATGTCGCGCAGCACGAAGTCCAGCAGCCCTTCCATCGGGGCCAACAGGACGGTAGCGCGTGCTTCAGCCTTCATCGCATGCAGAAGCTATTTGGCGGCCAATCGCCACAAGGACGTGACTTCCGCCGCGCGCGCCGCATGCAGCGCATCGCTCGCGTCCGAGGCCTTGGGGTGATGCGGCTGCGCGTCGAGCCGGTCCACCACCTTGAGGCCTGCTGCGTCGATCGCCGCCAGCAGCCAGGCGCGCGTGCGCAGACCCAGGTGCTCGGCAAAGTCCGACAGGATCAGCCAGCCCTCGCCTTTGGGCTCCAGGTGCGCGGCCAAGCCGTTGAGGAAGCCCAGCAGCATGCGGCTGTCTTCGTCATACACCGCATGCTCCAGCGGCGAGCCGGGACGCGCGGGCAACCACGGCGGGTTGCAGACGATGATGTGCGCCTTGCCTTCGGGGAACAGGTTGGCCTCGCGCACCTCGACTTGCGGAAAGCCCAGGCGCTTGAGGTTGTCGCGCGCGCAAGCCAGCGCGCGCGGGTCCTGGTCAGTCGCCACTACGCGCTGGATGCCGCTGCGCAGCGCCAGCACGGCGGCCAGCACGCCGGTGCCGGTGCCGATGTCAAAACCGGTCAGGTCATCGGTGCCTTCAGGCACGGGCGCCTGCGCCACTAGGTCGATGTATTCGCCGCGCACCGGCGAGAAAACGCCGTAGTGCGGATGGATGCGGTTGTGCGGCCCGTCTTCGCCCAGTGCGGGAATCGGCACGCCCTTGCGGCGCCATTCGTGCGAGCTGATGAAACCCATCAGCTCGCGCAGTGATGCGACGGAGGGAACCGCTCCATCCCGGGCAGGGCCCCAGGCTTCGGCGCAGGCTTTTTTTGCATCCGGTGCGCGGCGCAAGGGGATGCTGTAGTCCGCGTCAAACGGAATCAGCACCATGCCCAGCACACGGGCGCGCTGCGCCTGGGACTGACGGTGCAGGTGAAAGGCTTCCGGAAAAACCGGTGCGGCGGCTGAAGCCTGGGTGCTGGCTTCCCCGGCCTTCTGGTCTTTCACGCGTTTCTCTCGCTTGGGTTTGGCCGGTTTGTCGACGCGGCGCGCCAGCGCCTGCAACAGCAGCCGGGCATTCTGGAAGTCGCCGCGCCAGAGCAGGCCCGTGCCTTCACACGCCAGGCGGTAAGCCGCGTCAGCCGCGAGGGTGTCGTCAGCGATCACCACGCGCTTGGGCGGCGGCGCACCGCGCTCGGAACGCCAGCGCGCAGAACGCGCCTCGCCGCCCTCCGTCCAGTGGATGGTGGCGGGCTCAGGAGAGGAGATAACAGGAACAGCAGGTGAAGCGGACATCAGGGGCAGACACAAAGAAGGAAGAAGAGAGCCAAGTGTTTTAACAGATGGCCAGCCCCAGCGGCTGCAAGCGCTGCCTAATCACTATCAATTTAATAGCTGCTTGCGCCCGTCCTGATTGCCTCTCAGACACTTTCAATCCTGAAAAAACGGCTTTTTTGAGGGTCTCCAGGCTGTTTTGGGCGCTCAACAGGCTCCAAAAAAGGCTTTCAGAGCACTTTTCAGACCATTTTCAAGAACGATTTAGGCCTCAAGCCAAATAGGGACGGGCGCCAGCAGCTATGAATTAGATAGCAGTCGCATTGTCCAAAAAAGAGGTGTATTCCACAAGCAGGGGCCGGGGTCCGGCTTTGCCGGCCCCAAGGCGCCTGTCCCCTGCAAGGGGAAAAGGCGCTACACGAAGTGAGCGCCGATAGGGGTGTGCCTATTTCTCGTCAACAGGGGGGTTCAAGTGCTCCAACCGCCACCCAGCGCCCGGATCAGCCCCACCGTCGCCAGATACTGCGCGGTCTTGACCTGCAGCGCCTGGCGGCGGTTGCGCAGTTCGCTGCGCTGGGCGTCCAGCAGCTCAAGCTGGCTGACAAAGCCGTTGCGGTAGCGCGAATCCGACAGCACCGTGGCGCGTGTGGCCGAAGCGACCGAGCGCGACTGCGCCTCGGATTGCTCGGCCAAAAGGCGCAGGGCCGAGAGCTGGTCTTCCACGTCCTTGAAGGCGACGAGGATCTGTTCACGGTAGTTGGCCAGGGCGATGTCAAGTTCGGCATTCGCGTTCTGCACACCGGCCTTGCGGCGTCCGCCGTCAAAGATCGGCAGCGAGAGCAACGCGCCCACGCCCCATGCCTGGGTCGAGACCTTGAACAGGTCCTTGATCTCGGGCGCGGCATAACCGGCGTTGCCTGTCAGCGAAAAGGTCGGGAACCACGCAGCCTGGGCGACACCAACGCGAGCCTGCGCGGCCTGCATGGTGCTTTGCGCGGCAGACACATCGGGCCTGCGCTCCAGCACGGTGCTGGGCACGCCGGCCGGTATCACCGGCAAGGCCGTCGACCATTCAGCAGGCGCGACGGCAAAGTTCGACGCCACCTCGCCTACCAGCACAGCCAGGGCATGCTCCAGCACGGCGCGGCGCTGGTCGAGTGCCAGTGCATCGGACTCGGTTGAGGCGACCTCGGTGCGCACGCGGGCCACGTCCAGCTCGGCCACGTCGCCCTCCTTGAAGCGCACTTCCGTCAGGCGCAGCGTGTTGCGGTAAGCCTGCAGCGTGTCGCGCACCAGTGTGCGCTCGGTGTCGAGCGCGCGCAGGTTGAGGTAGGTTTGCGCCACATCGGCCTGCACCAGCAGCTGGGTGCTGCGCAGCAGCGCTTCGCGCGATTTCGCGTCCAGTGATGCGGCGTCCGAATTCAGCGACAGCTTGCCGATCAAATCGACTTCATACGAAAAGTTGGCGGCGGCTGTGACCGTGGTCTGCGCGACGCGGTTGGTGGTGATGTTGCTCTGGCGCACGGCGCCGCCGCTCAAACCGACTTGCGGCAGGCGGTCAGCGTCGGTGTTGCGCAGGATGGCGCGCGCCTGGGCCAGCCGGCCCGCGGCCACCTTGACGCTGTTGTTGTTGGCGCCGGCCTGCTCGACCAGCTGGTCGAGTACCGGGTCGGCGAACGCCTTCCACCAGGTGCCTTGTGATTGCGGAGCGGTTGCTGCAGGCGCCGTCGCGACGGCGGCAGCGTTTTCCTTGTAGGCGGAAGGCGCAGCCGGAATGCTCGCCGGGTCAACCGACGCGCTGGTGGCGCAGCCGGCCAGCACCAGGGCGGCCAGCAAAGGCAGCAGCGCGGTGCGCAGTTTCGACGTTGTGTGGTTCATGATGAACTCCTGTACCTTTGATGCTTGTTGTTATTCGTGAAGCTTGAGGGGCGCTGCCGGCTGCGCGTGCGCACCTGCACCACCACTGCCCGCGAAGGCCTCGACGTGCGGCACTTCGCCATGCAGCTTGAGCGGGCGGTTGCCCGTGAGGCGGCGCAGCGTGACGTAGAACACCGGCGTGAGGAAGAGGCCGAAAGCCGTCACACCAATCATTCCCGAGAACACCGCCACACCCATGGCGTGGCGCATTTCGGCACCGGCACCGGAGGACAACACCAGGGGCAGCACGCCCATGATGAAAGCCAGTGAAGTCATCAGGATGGGACGCAGACGCAGGCGGCTCGCTTCAATCGCAGCCTGCAGCGGCGTGCGCCCGGCAAACTCCAGCTCGCGTGCGAACTCCACGATCAAAATCGCGTTCTTCGCCGACAACCCCACCAGCACGATCAAGCCGATCTGCGTGAAGATGTTGTTGTCGCCGCCGGTCAGCTTCACGCCCAGCATGGCGGCCAAGAGGCCCATGGGAACGATCAGCACGATGGCGATCGGCAACGTCAGGCTTTCGTACTGCGCAGCCAGCACCAGGAAGACCAGCAGCAGCGCCAGCGGGAACACCCACATGGCCGAATTGCCGGCAATGATTTCCTGGTACGTGAGGTCCGTCCACTCGTAGCTGATGCCGGGTGGCAGGGTTTCAGCCGCGATGCGGGCGACCGCATCCTGCGCCTGGCCCGACGAATAACCGGGCGCGGCGCCGCCGTTGATGTCGGCCGACAGGAAGCCGTTGTAGCGCATGGCGCGTTCGGGGCCGAAGCTGGGCGTGACTTTCATCAGTGCCGACAGCGGCACCATTTCGCCGGTGGCCGATCGCACCTTCAAGAGGCCGATGTCTTCAGCGCGGGCGCGGTAAGGTGCATCAGCCTGCACCCGCACGCTATATGTGCGGCCGAACTTGTTGAAGTCATTGGCGTACAGGCTGCCCAGGTAAATCTGCATGGTGTCGAACACGTCAGTCACCGGCACGCCGAGCTGGCGCGCCTTGGTGCGGTCGATGTCGGCATACAGCTGCGGCACATTGACCTGGAAGCTTGAGAACATGCCCGCCAGCTCAGGCGTCTGGTACGCCTTGGCCATGAAGGCCTTGGTGGCGGCGTCCAGCGCGGCATAACCGAGCGAGCCGCGGTCTTCCAGCTGCAGCTTGAAGCCGCCGGTGGTGCCCAGGCCCTGCACGGGCGGCGGCGGGAACATCGCAATGAACGCCTCCTGGATACCGCCGAATTTGCCGTTGAGCTGGCCGGCGATGGCGCCTGCACTCAGGTCGGCGGTGGTGCGCTGGTCAAACGGCTTGAGCGAGAGAAACACGATGCCCGAGTTGGAGCTGTTGGTGAAGCCGTTGATCGACAGGCCAGGGAAAGCAATCGCGTGTTCCACGCCGGGTTGTTTCATGGCGATGTCGCTGATCTTGCGGATCACGTCTTCGGTGCGGTCCAGCGTGGCGCCGTCGGGCAACTGGGCAAAACCGATAAGGTACTGCTTGTCCTGCCCGGGCACAAAACCGCTGGGCACTGCCTTGAAGAGGCCCGCCGTGGCGAGCACCAGCACCAGGTAGACACCCAGCATGATGGCCTTGCGCGAAATCGCACCCTTGACACCGCGGCTGTAGTTTTCGGAACCGCGGCTGAACAGGCGGTTAAAGCCTGCGAAGAAGCGGCCGAACACCTTGTCCATGCCGCGGGTCAGCGCGTCTTTCGGTGCGTCATGGCTCTTGAGCAGCAAGGCGGCGAGTGCAGGCGACAAGGTCAGCGAATTGATGGCCGAGATCACCGTGGAGATCGCAATCGTCAGCGCGAACTGCTTGTAGAACTGTCCCGAGAGGCCGGTGATGAAAGCCAGCGGCACAAACACGGCGATCAGCACCAGCGCAATGGCGATGATCGGCCCCGACACCTCCCGCATGGCGCGGTAAGTGGCGTCGCGCGGACTCAGGCCCGCCTCGATGTTGCGTTCGACGTTCTCCACCACCACGATGGCGTCGTCCACCACAATGCCGATGGCCAGCACCAGCCCGAACAGGCTGAGCGCGTTGATCGAAAAACCGAACAGGTGCATCACCGCAAACGTGCCGATGACGGAAATAGGCACGGCCAGCAGCGGGATGATGGAAGCGCGCCATGTCTGCAGGAAGATGATCACAACCAGCACCACCAAGGCCACGGCTTCGAGCAGCGTATGCACCACGGCCTCGATGGAGGAGCGCACAAACTGCGTGGTGTCATAGACGATTTCGTAGTCCACGCCTTCGGGCATGCTCTTTTTCAGGTCCTTCATCACGGCCTGCACGTCGTCAGAGATCTGGATGGCGTTGGAGCCCGGTGCGGCAAACACCGGCACGGCCACAGCCTGTTTGTTGTCCAGCAGCGAACGCAGGGCGTAGTCGGAAGCACCGAGCTCCAGACGAGAAATATCGCGCAGGCGCGTCACGGCGCCGCCCTTGTCGGTCTTGACGATGATGTCGCCGAACTCTTCTTCGCTTTGCAAGCGGCCCTGGGCATTGATGGACAGTTGCATATCCACGCCGGGCAGGCCGGGGGATGCGCCCACGACGCCGGCGGCGGCCTGGATGTTCTGCTCGCGGATGGCGCGCACCACGTCACCAGCGGACAAACCACGCTCAGCCACTTTTTGCGGATCGAGCCAGACTCGCATTGAATAGTCGCCCGAGCCGAACAGCTGCACCTGGCCCACGCCGTTGATGCGCGCCAGGCGGTCCTTGACATTGAGCACCGCGTAGTTGCGCAGGTAGGTCATGTCGTAGCGGTCGTTGGGTGACAGCAAGTGCACCACCATCGTGAGGTCGGGTGAGCTCTTGATCGTGGTAATGCCCAGGCGGCGCACTTCTTCGGGCAGGCGCGGCTCGGCTTGCGAGACACGGTTCTGCACGAGCTGCTGGGCCTTGTCGGGGTCGGTGCCGAGCTTGAAGGTGACATTGAGCGTCATCAGGCCGTCGGTCGTGGCCTGGCTGCTCATGTAGAGCATGCCGTCGACGCCGTTGATGGCTTCTTCCAGCGGCGTGGCGACGGTCTCGGCGATCACCTTGGGGTTGGCGCCGGGGTAGTTGGCGCGCACCACCACGGTGGGTGGCACGACGTCCGGGTATTCGGCGATCGGCAGCGAGCGCAGCGCGATCAGTCCGGCAATGAACATCAGCAGCGACAGCACGCCGGCAAAGATCGGCCGGTCAATAAAAAATTTGGAAAGATTCATGGCAATTCTTCTGGTTCAGGTGAAGGAGCGGCTCAGGACTTGGCCGCGACCTTCACGGCTTTTTCGGTGAGTTCCGACTTGGCGGTCATCTCGACCGGCTGCGGCGTGATCAGCGCACCGGGGCGGATGCGCTGCAGGCCGTTGACCACAATTCGTTCGTTGGCGGCCAGGCCGCTTTTGACGACACGCAGGCCATCGACGGAAGCGCCCAGCGTGACTTCGCGGTACATCGCCTTGTTGTCGGCGCCCACCACGAGCACAAACTTTTTGTTCTGGTCGGTGCCGACGGCGCGCTCGTTGATCAGCAATGCCTTGCCTTTGGTGGCCTGGCCCATGCGGATGCGCGCGAACTGGCCGGGAATCAACTGGCCGTCCTTGTTGTCGAACACGGCGCGTGCGCGCACAGTGCCGCTTCGGGCGTCCACCTGGTTGTCGACCAGCTGCAGCTTGCCTTCAAACGGTGTGTCGGCGCTGGCGGCGGTGCCCATCTGTACCGGAATGCGGTCCAGGTTGCGGCCGCCCGCGATACCGGCGTTGGCGCCCTGCACGTCCTTGAGGGCCTTGACCACGACCTGCTCGTCGGCGTCAAAGCTTGCATAGATCGGGCTCACGGACACCAGTGTGGTCAGCACGGGTGCGCCGGGGCCTGCGGCGACCAGGTTGCCCACCGTCACTTCGAGCTTGCCGACGCGGCCGGCCACCGGGGCGCGGACCTGCGAATACCCCAGGCTCAACTGCGCCGTTTGAAGGGCTGCCTGCGCGGCGCGCAGGTTGGCGTCGGCTTCACCCTTGCCGTTGGTGCGCTCGTCAAATTCGCGTTTGGAAATGGCCTGCTCGCCCCACAGACGCTGTGAGCGCTCGTGTTCGCCTTTGGCCTGGGCCACACGGGCCTGCGCCGCGGCCACCTGGGCTTCGGCGCGCGCCGCTTCGGCGGCATACGGCGCCGGGTCAATCGTCAACAGCAGGTCACCCTTTTTGACCAACGCGCCTTCGCGGAAGTGCACGGCCTGGATGGTGCCGGCCACGCGCGAGCGGATGTCCACGCGCTCGACCGCTTCCAGCCGGCCCGAAAACTCATCCCAGGCGGAGACGTCGCTTTGCACGACGGTGGCCACCGAGACCGGCGTGGCCTGCGGCTCGCCGGACGCTGCGGGCTGGGCACGTGTGCCCGAAACGCCGAAGATGACGGCCGTCACGCCCGTCAATGCCAGTACGGCCACGACGGTTGCCAGCAAACGGCGCTTGTTGTTGTGCAGATGAATCGATGTCATGGTGAAACCCCTCAAAAGAAAAGTAAAAAAAGGAACTGTGAAACTCAGGAATGGGTCGCATGCGCGGCCAGCGCATCAGCGAAAAAACGGGTGTACTGCTCATGCAGGACAGGGCCCCACGCAGCCTTGTGGTCGCAAGGCTGCAGATAGCTGCAGGGCCAGCCTGTCGGCACCGGCAACACGGTCTCGTGCGCAACCAGGCCTGCGGCGCGCAGCCGTGCGGCGTAGGCCAGCGTTTCGTCGCGCAGCGGGTCGTCCTGCGCGGTGATGAGCAGCGTCGGTGCCAGGCCGGCCAGGCGGAATGCGGCGCCGGGTGCGGCGTAAGGATGGCTTGCGTCTTCGGCCCGGGGCAGGTATTTGTGCCAGCCGTCGGCCCAGGTGCAGCCCACGGGCCCGGCTTCGGCGTCGCGCAGCGAAGCGGTCGCAAGGCACGGGTCCAGCATGGGCGACATCAGGATCTGCCCCGCCAGAGCCGGCTCATGCTGGTCACGCGCCATCAGCGCCACGGCTGCAGCGATATTGCCACCGGCCTCTTCGCCGGCCACAAAAACCGGCGCACCGACGCCGACCAGCTTGTGGCGGGCCTTGGCGGCCCAGACCAGCGCGGCATAACCTATTTCGACAGCATTGGGGAAAGGGTGCTCTGGCGCCAGCGGATAGTCCAGCGACATCACCACTGCGCCGGCTTGGGCGAGCAGCCCCGCCACGCAGGAACCGCCTTCCAGGGATCCGCCCACAAACGCGCCGGCATGGAAATGCACCACCAGGGGTGAAACGCCCGTGCCGCTGCGGCGGCCGTAAAAGCGCACGTCCAGCGGCTTTTTCAGCGCCAGCTGGATCTGTTTTTCCACCCAGGGAGGGGTGTTTTTGTCGGCGCCTGCGGGGACGGGCTGTGGGCTGTTCATCTTGGCGAGCCGCACGCGGCTCCTCTTTGTTGCAATGCAGCAGAAGATACGCGCGGCAGGTCGCTTAATAAATAGCCGTTTTGTTTATACTTTATTTCACCAGTGCAACAATGAGGGGTGGCAAGCAGGCTTTTCCTCTGAAAATCACGGTCCCCCATGAAAGCTCCCATGAACATCCGAGCGCGGAGTTTCATCCTTCCCTGTGGGGCAAGGCCAATTGGGAGCGGGCAATCCCGGAAAGTTCTCAGGGCTATTTCGCGCCCCGCACCTGAACCGGCTGGGCTGGTCACAATCGCCCCTCGCCGTTTTGCCGATAAGGCCCTGTTGGCAAATGCCCTCTCCCGGGCAGCCATACTTTTATTACCGCCTCCGTATCCGCCCCCATATCCTCTTGCAGCGCCGGCCCGCCAGGCAAGGCACGCGCTGACGGCACTCACCAGAACAGGACTCTTTTATGGATAAATTTTCCGCAATGCAGGCCTTTGTACGGGTTGTGGAGGCCGGCACGTTTACCAAAGCGGCAGATTCCATGGGCATGCCCAAGCCCACGGTGACGCGCCTGATCCAGACACTGGAGCAGTCACTGGACACCAAGCTGCTCAACCGCACCACGCGCAAAGTCACGGTGACGGCCGACGGTGCGGCTTACTACGAGCGCGCGGGCCGCCTTCTGGGGGAAATGGAAGAGCTTGAGTCGAGCATGTCGCGCGCCAAGGCCAGCCCGCGTGGCCGGCTCAAGGTGGACATTCCCTCTTCATTGGGCCTTGCGGTGGTGATTCCGGCGCTACCCGACTTTTATGCGCGCTACCCCGACATCCAGCTGGAGCTTGGCGTAAGCGACCGGCCGATCGACATCCTTGCAGAAAATGTCGACTGCGTGATCCGCGGTGGGCAGATCACCGACCAGTCGCTGGTGGCGCGCCGCATCGGCGAGTTCTATTTGATGTCCTGCGCTTCGCCCGCCTACCTCAAGCGCCACGGTGTACCCCAACACCCGCGCGAGCTGCAGGCGCACAAGCTGATCCGCTATTTTTCGCCGCGCGACGGCAAGCTTTACACCGTCAACCTGCAAAAGGACGGAGAGGTGGTGGAGATCGGCGGGCACCACCAGCTCTCGGTGAATGACTCGAACGCGGGTGTGGCGGCGGCGCTGGCCGGCCTGGGCATCCTGCAGACGCTCACCTTTCTGGTTCAGCACCACATCAGCAGCGGTGCGCTGGAACCCCTGTTCAACGGCTGGTGCTCCGAGGCCAAACCCATCCATGTGGTGTACCCACCCAATCGCCACCTGAGCAACAAGGTGCGTGTGTTTGTCGACTGGATCGCTGACCTGTTCGCCAAACACGACCTGATACAGCGCAAGAGCAGCTTGCCGCAGTAAACGCGGCAGACGACGCGTCAGCCGCTACGCCGACGAATGCGTTGGCATTTCCCGGCGTCCCCAGCTTCCTACAACTGGCGTCATCCGCAGACTACACCGCAGGACACCCCAGGGGAGTAAGGTCAGTGGCTGTCCGGCGTTTTGCGCGCCAGCTTTCATACACTGCCTTTCTTCCCTGCGAAAGACCACCCATGCCAAGACCCAAAGTTGCCGCGCCCGATACCGAGAGCCGAAAGGCACTGGAGCAGCGCGCGCGGGAAGCAGCCATGCCCGCACCGCCCCGTGAAAAAGGCCGCTGGCCATTTCCGGTGCCGGACGACCAGCCCGCCGGCAAGACTGAAGGCCGCCACGAGGAACCGGAAAAGCCGGCCAAGCCAGGAAAGTCCGGCGACTGACTGCCGGATTCTCCATGCATTCTCTTCTGTGTCAGCGGCGCGCCAGGACGCGCTTGACCAGCATGGCAACGAACAGCACCAGCGCACCGGCGATCAAGCCTGTGAGTGCGTCCATCAACAGCGGCGTGAGCGCGGCCAGCAAGGCACCTGCTCCGCCAATGGCCGACGCTTTTTGTGCGAGCACTTCGATCGCGTGATGCAGCGGCGCAAAGCCGTGCGTCAGAATGCCGCCACCCACCAGGAACATCGCGATGGTGCCCGCCACAGAAAGGCCTTTCATGAGCCAGGGAGCGGTCAGCAGGATGGCGCGGCCTGCACCGCGCTGCAAGCGGCCCAGGGCGCCGCCGCCTTCACGCCGGCTGAGGTAAAGCCCGCCATCGTCCAGCTTCACGATGCCTGCCACCAGGCCATAAACCCCCACCGTCATCAGAAGGGCGATACCGCCCAGAACAGCCACCTGCGTCACGAAGGGACTGGCCTGCACGGTGCCCAGCGTGATCGCGATGATTTCAGCGGACAGGATGAAGTCGGTGCGGACCGCGCCCTTGATCTTGTCTTTTTCCAGTGCCAGCACGTCTACGTCGGGGTTGGTCAGTGCGGAGGTCAGTGCTTCATGCTCGGCCGCCTGTTCGTCTGCGCTGTGCATGAATTTATGCGCAAGTTTTTCAAACCCCTCGTAACAAAGAAATGCACCGCCTACCATCAGCAGCGGCGTGACGGCCCACGGTATGAACGCGCTGATGGCCAGCGCAGCCGGCACCAGGATGGCCTTGTTGACGAAGGAACCTTTGGCCACAGCCCAGACTACCGGCAACTCCCGGTCTGCCTTGACACCTGAGACCTGCTGGGCGTTGAGCGCCAGGTCATCACCCAGCACGCCGGCGGTTTTCTTGGCGGCCACCTTGGAAAGCAGCGCTACGTCATCAAGGATGGTGGCGATGTCGTCGATCAAGGCGAGAAGGCTGCTGGCCATATGTAGGTTCCGTGTGCCGGCGCAAGGCCGAAGGGGGTGAGCAAAGCTTGCAAAGCCCGGCCGTGATGAGGCCGGGCCGGCAGGAGTCCGATGCTGCCGTTATGCGTTGTGGTGGCACCGAAGGGGAAGGCTTACTGTACCCAAATCCAGCGCAACAAAAAGCCGCCTCACGGGCGGCTCTGGACGGGCATTTATGCGCCAGGCATTCAGCGTGCCGTGAGCCGTCCCAGGATAAAGCCCAGGGCCAGGGCGGCACCGACAGCCTCCAGGGGCCTTTCCTGGACCCACGACTTCGAGGCGTCGATGGCCCGGCCTGGCGCTTCAGTCACCCGGCGGGTCTGGTCGGCAAAGCGGTCAGCCACATTGCTGGCACCGCTGGCCAGCTTGTCGACGCCTTCGTGCGCGGCGGAAGACGCGCGGTCTACCGCACTGCGGGCCGGCTCAGCCACCTTGTCAATGCCGCTGTGGAGCGCTGCTCCGGCAGACTCGACGCCGCGCTGCAGGGGATTGTCAGTACCGGAAGCCGTACCGGTGGAGGCTGTGGTTTTGTCCATGATGCTTCTTTCAAAAAAATTCCGCAAAATACCTCTGCGATCCATCTGTGTCCCGGCGATGACGGGTATATGGTTGGTCATCCAGAGTGTCTGCCGACATTAAGCGGCGGCAGGCATGCTGACTGTGCGCAGCGGGATACGCTGCATGTAGGACAAGAGAGTGTTGTGCGTGCCGCGCGGTTGTCGGCCCACACTGACAGGAAAAAGGCCGCTTGGCTTGGCAGCCCCTGTCGCGGTTGCCCGCATCATCGTCCTGAACTCACAAGCCAAAGGCATCCAGGCCAGGCACCGTTGATAAACGCCCTTCCAACGTTTTTGAAACTCCAAGGAGAAGCACAATGCCCAGAATTGGACGACCCGCCCTCAGAACCGGCGCAACCGACAACGGCCAGCCGCGTAACGGCCCACCCGAGGAAGGTCTGGATGAAGACGACGCACTGGAGTTGCCGGTGGAGCCCGACGAAGGGATGCCGCTGATTCCTGATGACGATGAGCGGGTGGTGAATGTGCCGTCGTGAGATGGCGCTCTTAAGGCCTGGTTTGTTCTGTCGTTGCGCTTTTTGCTGAGGGTGGCTGGCCGGGGGTTGCCCGGCATGCAACTCACTTTCTTTTGCTTCGCCAAAAGAAAGTAAGCAAAGAAAAGGCGACCCTGCTGTCTGCGTCCCTCCGCTTCGCTACGGGCAACCTGCGGTGCTCGGTCCAGCCGGGGTCAAAAACAACTCGCTTCGCTCAAACAAGTTTTTGCCCTGATCCGCCTGGCCCTGCGCTCCTCGGCGCATCCACAAGGGGGTGAAGACAGGAATACCAAACAGCCAATAACCGAATACCAGAACTCGAACACCTGAAGAAACAAGGACACGCCATGGCGTGTCCTTGTCGGTATTGGAGTTGGTATTTGTCTTCGGTCCCCGCTCCCGTCAGCCCCTTCTGTCTGCGCCGAGGAGCGCAGGGCCAGGCGGATCAGGGATCGCGATTGTCTGAGCGAAGTGCAACGTAGCGAGTTCGAGCGAGACCCCGCCTGAACCGAGCACCGCAGGTTGCCCGTAGCGAAGCGGAGGGACGCAGACAGCAGGGTCGCCTTTTCTTTTGCTTACTTTTCTTTTGGCGAAGCAAAAGAAAAGTGAGTAGCTGCCGGGCTACCCCCGGCCAGCCACCCTCAGCGAAGAGCGCACCGCCGGAGCAAGAGCCGGCCTAGCTCAGACGAATGTCAGACGCTCAATCAACCACCCGCTTGAGCCGGATCTCTTCCAGCTTGGCACTGCCAAAAGCCACAGTCTTGAGCGATGGCATCTCGCGCTTGAACCCCGCAGCGTGTTCATAAAAGCGCAGCGCACGCTCATTGCGCAACAGCACCCACAATGTGACCTGCGTGCAACCCTCTTCTTTCAGGCCCTCGCGCGCACCGTCCCACAGGGCCAGGCCTGCGCCCTTGCCCCAATGTTCTGGCAGCACATACAGCGCCCAGATCTCACCCACTGTTGATTTGGTGCCGGCATCGCGGGAACGGTCAAAGCCGACGAAGCCCACGATCTCATCTCCGTCCGTGGCCACCAGCAGTTGCGGCTCGCTGAATTCGATGGCTTCGCGCCAGTAAGGCAGGCGTTTTTCTACCGTGATCTTGCCGAGGTAGTCCTCGGGCATGAGGTCTTTATAAGCGGCCTGCCAGGTGGCGACATGAATTTCGGCAATGGTTTTGGCATCGCGGGGCGTAGCGGGACGGACGGAATAGCTGGACATGAAAAAAATCGCTTGTGAATCGGTGCGGGAAATGATCGGGGGAGCAGAATTGTCGCCCAAATCGCCTCCCACCCGGCAATACATTCGCTTCACGGCGGTCCGGCGGCAGGATGAATGCCCGGCTAGTGACTTTGGCGTCGGGTACATTCGTCGCACCCTAACACTTACAAGCGCTTGCAAATCATGGCCCAAGGTATTCAGTTTCCCCTGCAAATGTCCTTCAAACTCATCGCCTTTGCGCCGCAGTTTCTGGTCAAGGACGCGCACAGCCAGCCGGTGGCGTATGTCAAACAAAAACTCTTCAAGCTCAAGGAAGCCATCACGGTTTTCACCGATGAAAAACAGGACCGGCAGCTCTACCAGATCAAGGCGGACCGGATTATCGATTTTTCGGCGCTGTACCACTTCACCGATACCCAGGGCGCGGCGCTGGGCGGCATCAAGCGTCGCGGCATGCGCTCCATGTGGAGAGCCGGTTTTGACGTGCAGGACAACGGTGTCACCCACTTCAGCATCAACGAGAAAAGCGTGATGACGCGTTTTCTTGACGGCCTCTTCAGCCAGATTCCGGTGATCGGCATGTTTTCGGGCTACCTGTTCCATCCCGCCTACCAGGTGACGAGACCCGACGGCACACTGGTGGCCGAGCTCACCAAGCAGCCCGCCCTGTTTGAGGGCCGGTTCACCGCCGAACGGATGGCCCCTCTCAATGAACGCGAAGAGCAGCAGTTGTTGCTGTCCCTGATGACCGTGCTGCTGCTGGAGCGCCTGCGCGGCTAGCGCTGGCAGCTTCCCGCAACCCGAGGCAGCGATGAACGACCCGGCCCACCCTGGCGATCCGGCGAATGCGGTTCTGTTCAGCGTCCAGCTGAACCCGGAAGGTGTGCATTTCAGCGCCTCGCCGTCCCTGCCGATCCTGCAATCGGCGCTCCAGGCCGGCGTGGCGATGGACAGTTCGTGCAGAAACGGCACCTGCCGCACCTGCATGCGCCGGCTGGCCAGCGGGCAGGTGGCCTACCGCATCGAATGGCCGGGCCTGAGCGCCGAGGAAAAGCAGACGGGCTACATCCTGCCCTGTGTCGCGTTCCCACTGTCGGATGTGGTGATCGGGCCAGGGGATTGAACTGGCGGGATCTGCCGTAGACCCACGGGCAACGCCCCGGGCGACGCGGCGCCGTCGCCGAGCGCGCGCTGCATCAGCACCGTGTCCACCCACTGGCCGAACTTGTAGCCGACACTGCCCAGCGTGCCGACACGGGCAAAGCCCAACGCCTCGTGCACCCTGAGCGAACCCGTGTTGGTGCTGTTGCCGACAACGCCCACCATTTGCCGGAAACCGCGCTGTTCACACTGGCGGATCAGCTCACGCAGCAAGGCGCTGCCAATGCCGGACTGGCGCATGCCGGGCGCGACGTAAATCGAGTCTTCCACCGTATGGCGATAGGCCGGCCGCGACCGGTAGGCACTGCCATAGGCGTACCCCACCACCTCTGCGTTGCGATGCGCCACCAGGTAGGGGTAGCCACCCTGCAGGATGTCGGCGCGGCGCGACAACATCTGCGCGACGCTGGGCGGCTCCAGCTCAAACGTCGCCAGGTTGGTGGCCACGTAGTGCGCGTAAATCGCCTGGATTGCCTCCATGTGGCTTTCGGCACACGGGCCAATCGTCAGGGAATGGGCCGACTCAAGGGCATGGACAGGCTGGACGGAATGGGAAGCGGGTGTGGAGTGCATGCCGCTATGGTTGCGCAATGGCATGCATAAGTAAATATGTCAAAACTTATCAGATTGATTAGAATTTCTTTGCATGCTCAACCTGGACCACCTGCGCACTTACGCCCTCATCGTTGAAACCGGGAGCTTTTCCGGTGCGGCCGAAAGGCTGGGCCTTTCGCAACCCGCCGTCAGCCTGCAGATCAGGCAGCTGGAGCAGAAGCTGGGTGTGCGTCTGATCGAACGCGTGGCGCGCCGCGCAACGCCTACGCCGGCCGGGTTTGACCTGATGGAGGAAATCCAGCATGTCAACACCGCCGTAGACGGCGTCATGGCCGCCATGGCTTCCCACTCCTCGAATGTGGCTGGCCGCATCACACTGGGCATTGGCGCCACAGCCTGCCTTTACTTCCTGCCGCAAATCCTGCGCTCATTGAGGCTGCGGTTTCCCAATCTGAGCGTGGTGGTCAGCACGGGCAACACGGCCGACTTCGTGAAGGCGGTGGAAGGCAACATGCTGGACCTGGCGCTGGTCACGCTGCCCGTCAAACGGCGCGCGCTGGCGGTGACACCGTTGTTCAACGACGAGTTTGTGGCCATCGCACCCAAGCGTGATGCCGCCATGCCCGCCAGGATCACCCCGGCCGTCCTGGCAAAGCGCGAGCTGGTGCTGTTCGAGCCGGCGGCCAATACCCGCGTGATCATCGACCAGTGGTTTCAGGATGCGGGCCACGCCCCCAAACCCATCATGGAACTGGGCAGCGTCGAAGCCATCAAGGAAATGGTGGCGGCGGGCCTGGGCTGCAGCATCCTGCCCGCAATGGCGGTCACCGGCCCAGGGCAGCATGCCGAACTCGTGGTCCACCCGTTGTACCCACGGCTGCAAAGGACGCTGGCCTTGATCATGCGCAACGACAAACCGGTGAACAAGGCCCTGCACCAGGTGATTGCCGCCATTTCACAGCGGGCGGGCGCCGAGCCGCGCCAGCCGGGCTCCCGGCCTTCCCCGCAAAACAACAAGCTGTAGCACGCCTGTCAAACAACTGTGCAAGGATGGGCGGATGCTCCCTCCGCCACTGCCTCCGCCACTGAATAGCGCAGCCGACAGCCCACGCAGCTTTCACAGCCCCTACAGCCTCACGCCGGCGCGGGATGCGGCGGCCAGCTTTTCGGAGATGGAAGAGCTCAAGACAATTTTGCTGGCAGGCAGCGCGCACTTTGACGTGGCCGTTGCGGCCGAAGCGCATACTGCCGGCCCGTCTTTTCCGCTGTATGTGGCGGGCATCGGCTCCCGCGACCCGGCGGCGCCCGCGGTCGGTTTCTTCGGCGGCATCCATGGGCTGGAACGCATCGGCACGCAGCTGGTTTTGCATTACATGCGGGCGTTGCTGTTTCGCCTGGAGTGGGACGAGTTGCTGCACCGGCAACTTGAAAAGATCCGGCTGGTGTTCATGCCCATCGTGAACCCCGGCGGCATGTGGGCACACAAGCGCGCCAACCCGCAGGGCGTGGACCTGATGCGCAACGCCCCCCACAAGGCGGACGCCCGTGTGCCTTTCCTGGCCGGCGGGCAAACCGTGAGCCCCCAGCTTCCCTGGTACTGCGGAAGGCCCGGCATGCCGATGGAAGTGGAAAGCGCGGCCGTACTGCAAGTGGTGCGGGAACAACTGGCCAGCCGGCCCTTCAGCCTGGCACTGGACTGCCATTCGGGCTACGGCTTTGAGGACAGCCTGTGGTTTCCGTACGCCAGGACGCGCCGGCTGATGCCGCACCTGCCGGAGATGTTTGCACTGCGGACCATGCTCGAGCAGTCGCACCCGCACCACGCCTACAGCTTCGAGCCGCAAAGCAACCAGTACCTGCTGCACGGCGACCTTTGGGACCACGCCTACGACCGCGCGCCGGCGGAGAACATCTTTTTGCCGATGACGCTGGAGCTGGGCTCGTGGTTATGGATACGCAAGAACCCGCGCCAGCTGTTTTCGCGCCACGGCATTTTCAACCCCATCAAGGCTCATCGCACGCGGCGCGTGCTGCGCCGCCACGCGGACCTGCTGGATTTCCTGACACGCGCCGCATTCTCCGCGCCGCGCTGGCTGCCTTCGGGCCAACAGCGCGTGCAACTCGCACGGCTTGCCGCGGCGCACTGGCGCCCGCGCAGGGTGTTGTGACATGACCTGGGTGTTGCTCAGGGGCCTGACCCGCGAAGCGCGGCACTGGGGAGATTTCCCGCTGCAGTTGCAGGAAGCCACAGGCCGCAGCCCCGGCCAGGTCATCACGCTGGATTTGCCCGGCAACGGTAAATGGTCCGGGCAGCGCTCCCCACTTTCTGTGGAGAAAATGGTCGAGGCGGTGCGCCGGCAACTGGCGGCGCAGGGCGTACGGCCGCCCTACGCAGTGCTGGCGATGTCCCTGGGCGGCATGGCGGCGGCCAGTTGGGCACAACGCTACCCGGACGAAATTTCGCGGCTGGTGCTTGTCAACACCAGCATGCGGCCCCACGCACATTTTGCGCAGCGCCTGCGGCCCCGCAGTTGGCTGACACTGCTGGCGATGGCTTCGCACTGGCGGAACATTGACGCCGTGGAACAAAAAGTCCATGAACTCACCTGCAAGCGCCAGGAGCAAAGGCAGCAGGATCTCACGCAGTGGCGCTTCATCCGCCAAAGCGCACCTGTGAGCGCAGCCAACGCAGCGCGGCAATTATGGGCAGCCACCCGGTTCACCTGCGCACCTTTTGCGCCGCGTTGCCCGGTGCTGGTCCTGTCTTCAGCCGGCGATGCCCTTGTCAGCCCGGCCTGTTCCGCGCAGCTTGCCCGTGCCTGGCAAACATCGCACCGGGAGCACCCCTGGGCAGGGCATGACCTGCCGCACGACGACCCGCGCTGGGTGTGCCAGCACGTGGCGCTATGGGACAACGCCTGCGCATGAATGGTTCCAGCCCTGCGGGCTGCGTGCCAGCGGGGCGGGACAAATAAGACCCGGCACGGGACAAAAACATCCCACCCCGTCAGGTAACGCAGCGACTGGGTTGGGGTGATATTCCTCTTCGAACGCAAGGGACAAATTGGTCCCGCAGCTCCTGTTTTCTGCGCCAAATACCTTTTGGATTCATGCACTTGCACGCGCTGCTCACCTGGCACAGGGTTTGCGAAGCTTTGCGGCAAAAGGAGCGCAGCCCACACCATGGCAGACCAAAGGATCAAACGGCACGTTTATCTTCCCGGCCTGGCGGCCTTCGACACCGGCCACCGCAAGGCAGCGGTGATGGAAATGGGACACACCGGTGCCAACAACGAGTTCAAACCAGGCACGGTTTTTGTCGACAACATCGAAGCCCAGCGCGCGGTGCGTGCGCACTACGAGGAACGCCATGCCAGCGTGATGGACAAGCTGCTCGCCGGCAACCTGACGATTCCGCAAAAGCAGCAACTGCAGCGCGAATACCGCGGTTTGAGCTCAGCGATCCGCAACGTCAGGGTCGTGCAGCCCGGCATGGCGCCGTACAACAACCGGGAAAACGGCCCCGCCGATGTTCTGTTCGTCAAGGGCCACGGCAGCCCGCGCAATCCCAACTCCATCACCACCGTGGCAACGCCCGTGGATGAAGACGAACACCACCCGCCGGGCCTGTTCGAGCAGGCAACAAAGGTCAACATCAAGCGCGGCTACAAGATGACGCACACGGCGCAGGACATTGGGACTGCGGTGCACAATATTGCCAATTCCGTGAACAGCCCGGGCCTGGACGTCCGGCTGACATCCTGTGGCAGCGCCGGTACGGTGTCGCGCGACCACGTGGCCATCGGCCCGCGCAATTTGGCCCAGACCTTTGCCGGGCAGGTTTCTGCCACGCTGGATGCCCAGCACGCCGATCCGCGTGTACGCGTCAGCGGGTTCCAGGGCGACAGCAATTCCACATTGCCCAGCCGGCAGGGCGCCGACGATGGTTTCGTCACGAAGATCAAGGAAAAACCCGAAAACCCCAACAACCTGCACCACTTTGTCGATGCCATGGAACGGCAGACAGCCAAGCTCGGGCCCTTGCATGAAGCACTTGAACCCATCAAGCAACCCCTGCGTGAAGTGGCGGTGGCGACCAGGCTGAAAGCAAACTTGCCGATGCCCCCGATAGCGTCCCTTGGTGTCGCACCTGCAATGCATGCAAATATGCGGCCTTTCACCAAAATTGTGACCACCGACAACGTCAATACCCAGCGCGTTGCGACCGGAACCCGGACGGCCGCGCTGACACCGATTGACAGGCACTAGGGCGGCACCACGTCCTCCGGGTCCTGTACTTCTTGTAGCGCCAACGTAACCAGCAACTGAGGTTTGACAAGACTGGGGCTTTTAGACGCCACCGGATGCCTTCGTGACGGCCCTGGTGCAAAATCGGCTGTCTCCCGCCGACACCATGAACAAGCCCAACCCACCTGCTGCCAGCACAGCGCTACACGACACTGCGGCGGCCGAGCCACTTGCAGGTGCCACCACCCGCCGCAACCGGCGCATCTGGGCATTGGCGCTGGGCACCACCGCCGCCATCTGGCAACTGGACCCCGCCCTGACTGAAATGGCGGAAATGATCGGCATGATTGCCTGTGCCGGTAACAAGACCCTGGCCCGGGACGCCATCATGCAGATGCGGGCGAAAGCCGACGCGCTGCGTGCACAGATTCCGCCCTTGCCGGGCAGCGCATTGACCAAGGTGGTCCGGCGCGCGGAAGCGGCCTGCGGTGCGGTGCTGGACAAAGGCGTGCGCGTGAAGGAAGTGCAGACCAGCTGGGACCATTTTCTGGCCTGCGTCCGCGCGTTGCAGGATCCTCGCAAGTAGAGGCGCAAACCCGGCTCCCGCCAGCCGTGCGATTCACGACTGGGACTCTACTGTGGGGCCAGCGCCCCGTCAATTTCACCCGTTTTTCATCCGATACGTTTTTCTGGAGGACACCTGATGCTGACACCGGCCGCCCATGTGCGGCATGATGGCCCCATGAACCCAAGATCTTTCCCACGCTTTTGCAAGCGTGTGCTGGCCGCGCGGCTGTT
Organism: Polaromonas sp. P1_F4; assembly: GCF_056405675.1. Lineage (NCBI taxonomy): Bacteria > Pseudomonadati > Pseudomonadota > Betaproteobacteria > Burkholderiales > Comamonadaceae > Polaromonas > Polaromonas sp. P1_F4. The sequence continues at coordinate 65,307 of NZ_JBFUBP010000009.1, forward strand.
GTGGGCCGGCCTTGCATTTGCCATGGCGGGTGCCGCCCAGGCAGCCCCGCCGCCGTTTGAAGACACCATCGCGCAGCGCACCATGGCCTGCACGGCCTGCCACGGGCCCCAGGGCCGGGCAGCACCCGACGGCTATTACCCACGCCTGGCGGGAAAACCGGCGGGCTACCTGTACAACCAGCTGCTGAACTTTCGCGACGGGCGCCGCCACTACGGCCTCATGACGCAGCTGATCGAACCGCTCAGCGACACCTACCTGATGGAGATTGCGCAATACTTCTCCCAACTCGAAGTCCCCTATCCCGCACCCCTGCCCGCTGCCGCATCGCCCGAGGCCATGCGCCATGGACAGCAGCTGGTCATGCAGGGCGACGCCGCGCGCCAGCTGCCGGCCTGCGTGCAGTGCCACGGCCAGGCCATGACCGGCGTGGCGCCTGCCATTCCGGGCCTGCTGGGGCTGCCACGTGACTACCTCAATGCACAGCTGGGCGCCTGGAAGGCCGGGCAGCGCCGCGCGCATGCGCCGGACTGCATGAAAAATGTGGTGGAAAAACTCACCCCGGAAGACATCAATGCCGTCGCCAGCTGGGTGGCGGCGCAGCCCCTGCCGGCGAGCACCAAACCGGCCACCACGCTGCCAGCGCTCACACCCGGCGCTGTGGCCATCACCTGCGGCAGTGCGGCAGACATGCCCGCTGTGCCGGCTTTGTCCATCAGGAAAACGCAAAAATGAAGACCCTCCTCAAATGGGCGGTGGGCCTTTCCACCCTGGCAGCCGCCGCGGTTTTACTGGTATGGGCGCTGAATGTGCGCGACGAAGTCGACGTGAAGGCGCCTGTGGCTACCGCGGCCCCCAGCGACAGCCTGATTGCCCGGGGTGCCTACCTGGCGCGCGCTGGCAACTGCCAGACCTGCCACACCGTGCAAGGCGGCCAGGCCTATGCGGGCGGACGCGGCATCGCCACGCCGTTTGGCACAGTGTTCACCTCCAACCTCACGCCCGATGACAAAACCGGAATCGGCACCTGGTCATCCGCCCATTTCTGGCGCGCCATGCACAACGGCCGCTCCAAAAACGGCCGCCTGCTCTACCCGGCCTTCCCCTACACCAGCTACACGCAGGTCACGCGTGAAGACTCGGATGCGCTGTTTGCCTACTTGCGCAGCTTGCCCGCTGCGGTGCAGCCCAACCAGCCCCATGCGCTGCGCTTTCCCTACCAGTCGCAGGCCGCGCTTGCGGTGTGGCGCGCCCTTTACTTCAGCCCCGGCGTGTACCAACCGGACGCCGCACGCAGTGCCGACTGGAACCGCGGGGCCTACCTGGTCAAGGGCCTGGGGCACTGTGCGGCCTGCCACACCGCGCGCAATGCGCTGGGCGCCAGCGACACCGGGCTGGACCTGGCTGGCGGGCTGATCCCCATGCAGAACTGGTATGCACCCTCGCTGACCTCGCCGTATGAAGCGGGCGTGGGCGACTGGGACAGGCAGCACATCGTGAGCCTTCTGAAGAACGGCGTCTCACCACGCGCCTCGGTCACCGGCCCCATGGCTGAAGTCGTCCAGCGCAGCACGCAATATTTGAGCGACGCCGACCTCGGCGCGATGGCGCAGTTCCTCAAAGAGCTGCCGCCCTCACACACCACGCACCCGGAGCCGGCCACCATCAAAACGCAGGGCGAGTCGGTGGAACGCGCCGCCAAACTCTATGAACAGCACTGCGCCCAGTGCCACGGCACCAAGGGCGAAGGCATTGCCAATGCCTACCCGGCGCTGGCAGGCAACCGCGCCGTCACCATGAGCCAGGCCGTGAACCTGGTGCAGATCGTGCTGAATGGCGGCTACGCCCCGGCCACCGCCGGCAACCCGCGCCCCTTTGGCATGCCGCCCTTCGTGCTGGTGCTGAACGACGCCGACATGGCGCTGGTGCTGACGCATGTCCGCCAGTCATGGGGCAACCGGGCAAGTGAAATCACGCCGGTGGAGGTGAATCGGATACGGGCGAATTCGGGGCGGTAGACGGATCAGTGCGTTTCGTCTGCGAGGCGGGGCGCAATGGTCGTAATCTGAATACAACAGAGATTAAGTCGCCAGCGCCTTCCATCTTGAGAGCGGCGACCCGCCAGCTGCGCACCTAAAATCACCTGCAGTGTGCAGCCCCGCTTCTGTTGATCTGGTTCATGGCGGAACTGCACCGCAACCGAAAGAGCACATGTCGGCAGTCGTTGAAACCTGGTTTGGTGAGGCCTTCGCACAACTGCACCCGTTGCTCCAGGAACTCCATCGGTCTGGAGGCACACTCGCCGGCACAGTCGACGTTCGGCTGGGTACTGGCCTGGCAGGTTGGGTGGGTCGTCGGCTTGCAAGAAAGCTTGGCGTTCCGCCTTGCGACGGGACTGCATCGATGAGTGTTGCCATCTTCAGCACTGACACCGAGCTTCATTGGAACCGTACCTTCAATGAAGCCTCCACGTTTGCCTCAACCTTCACGCCGACAGGTCGTTATCCATCGGGTTACTGGGTCGAGTCATCGGGCCTGCTTCGCCTCAACCTGGGTGTTTCCATTGTCAATGGCGGCTGGGTCTGGCGGCCCATCGGAGGCCGGCTAGCGGGCGTTCCCTTCCCCCTTTGGCTCCTGCCTCGCACGGCCGCATCGAAGCGCATCGACAACGGTCAGTATCAGTTCAACGTGGAAGTCGGCCTCCCATTGCTCGGTACAGTGCTCTCCTATAGCGGGAACCTGTCGTCTGAGCCTCTCATGTGAAAGCGTAGGTGGCTAGATGCATCCAGCCGGATCGAAAGTCGTACTCATATCCTTCAACGGTGCCCGGTGCGCGCCTGAAGATTGTCACCCTGCCGAGAACTATTGGCTCCTGATAGGGACCCGGGGAACCATCGCAGGTCCGGTAAACGGAAACGGCCGCGTGCTGGTCACATTCGATATCCCGGTGAGTGAAGTGGGCCTGACATGCCACAACCCCACACCCAACAGCCTCTACATTCTGGAAACCGACCTTGCGCATTCCCAATAAATTGTTCATGCGTCACAACAACAGCAGGCATCGTGCAGCATCACAGCCAATGCGTCCGTTCATTTTTAAATCAGGCCTTGATCATGCATTCACTACCACTTGCCAATGCCGTCCCTGAGAACGAAGACAAGGAGAAAATTGCGCAGCAGGCGCGCCAGAAGTTCTCAGGCTCGCTGGCGAACGACACTCAATGGAACGAGCTGATCACATACGTGCGCGGCCTTGAATGGAGACCTTCGTATCGCTCGAAGTGGGTCAACGGCCACATTTCGGGCTGGGATGTCGAATGGTTTTATCACCTGCCCTACCCGTTTGTGGGCGTGGAGTGGTTTGACATCGGCTTGCATGGCGAACTCCGCACGGGCCGCCTTCTTGCGCCAAAGATCATTGACTATTCGCCTGTGTTTCTCGGAAGGTTGAAAGAGATCGGCTTCGACTTTGAATACAGAGACGGTGTGGCCAGAATCTGGGGCTATTACCCAAAATCATATGAAAATTTTCCGCTTGGCACATCTGCTTAGTTCTTACGCCATGGATCCACACCACACCCGCATTACGTTGGCCTCAATATGACTCCTCAACAGAAAAAACGTCTCAGCTACCTGAAAGACCGTCGAAATACCTACGGCGAAAATAGCAAGGCTTCGCGCAAAGGAATACCGCTTTCCAAGGCGAGAGGCATCCGGTCTGAGCGACACGCGCAAGACCACAAACTGGCGCAAGTAGTGCGGACTGTTGACCCAGAACAACTCGACGCGCTTGAGAACCAGGTGCGCTCTACCAAGCCACGCCACTGGCGCAAATCTGCGGACGACCCATTGGGTGAAGTGCTGGCCAGTCGAAAGAGCGGGCGGGCGGTTCGAGCCAGCGTGAAAGCTAGTGATTGACCATCTTGTCCCGCCGAGACAGCGACGGAAACAGCCTGAACCACGCCGCAGCCACCAGCAGCGTACCCACCCCACCCGCCACCACCGAGCCCACCGGCCCCAGCAGCGCAGCAGTGGCGCCTGATTCAAACTCACCAAGCTGGTTGGACGCACCGATGAATACCGAGTTGACAGCGCTGACGCGGCCGCGCATCTCGTTGGGTGTTTCGATCTGCACCAGCGTCTGGCGCACCACCACGCTGACCATGTCGGCGCCGCCCGAGACGGCCAGCACCAGCAGCGACAGCACAAAACTGGTCGACAGGCCAAACACCACCATGCACACGCCATAAAGGGCGACTGCCGACAGCATGGTCGGCCCGACGCGTCGCTCCAGCGGCCAGCGGGTCAGCACCGCGGACGTCAGCAAAGCGCCGACCGCAGGGGCGCCGCGCAGCAGGCCCAGGCCCCAGGGCCCGACGTGCAGGATGTCTTTGGCGAACATGGGCAGCAAGGCCGTGGCGCCGCCCAGCAGCACGGCAAAAAGATCCAGCGACGCAGCGCCCAGCAGGGCCTTGCGCTGCCATACAAACTCCACACCGGCCAGCAATGTACGCAGCGTCACCGGCTCACGTGGCGGCGGCGCGTGGTCATAGCGCAGCACCGCGATCAGCACGCAGCCGGTGGCAAAGAGGCAAGCGCAGGTGGCATACACCGCCGTGGCGCCGGCCACAAAAATCACGCCACCCAGCGCCGGCCCGCCGATGACCGCCGCCTGCATGCCGGCCGAGCTGAAGGCCATGGCGCGCGGCAGCATGGCGGGCGGCACCAGCACCGGGGTGAGCGATTGCTGCGCAGGCATCTGGAAGGCGCGGGCCACGCCCAGCATGACCGACACCGCCAGCAACAGCTCGCGCGAAACCCAGCTGTGGTGTATTCCCCCAACTTGCCAGCCCTGTGTGGCCGCCATCAGGATCACCGCCACCGTGGCCTGCGTCACCAGGCAGGCCGCGATGATGCGCCCGCGGTGAGTCCGGTCGGCGACGTGCCCGGCCACCAGCGTCAGCAACAAGGCCGGCACAAACTGGTACAGACCCACCAGGCCAAGGTCCCATGCGCTGCCGGTCAGTTCGTACATCTGCCAGCCCACGGCGACCATCAGCATCTGGTTGCCTGTGGTGGCAAAAATCCGGGCGAACCACATGCGCATGTAGGCGCGCTGGCGGGTGAGTTCCTTGAATGAGTGTGTCGGCATGCGGCCCGAAGCTTAACAGCGCAGTGCCCGCAAAGTACGGCAAGGGGCTACTCTTGAGGGCACGCTTCGTGCGGTTGCAATGCTATTGATTTAATAGCTGCTTGCGCACGTCCTGTATAGCAAAACCCAGAATTAGTGCATTGACTCATCCACAGGCATGAGGGCTCTCCCCGGAGCGGGATCATTTTTGCCCGAACCGGGAGACAAACCCGATAAGCCCGCCTGCTGGCCTGAAAATTAGGCCATTGGCTTTAAGTGGGGGGTCGTTTTAGGCGAAACAGGCAGTTAACATGGCGACATAACAGGGCCACCCTGGCACCAGGAGGAAGAAGTTATGCACCGCATCGTCATAGTGGGCGGAGGCGCCGGAGGGCTGGCGCTGGCCACGCAACTGGGCAAACGCCTGGGCAAAAAGGGCCTGGCCGAGGTCACCCTGGTCGATGCCGCCCGCACCCACGTCTGGAAACCGCTGCTGCACCAGCTGGCCGCCGGCAGCTTTGACACCCACGCCGAGGAAATTGAATACCTCGCGCAGGCCCGCTGGAACCACTTCAAGTTCCGCCTGGGCAGCCTGACCGGCGTGGACCGCCAGAACAAAACCCTGCAGCTGGCCGCCAGCCATGACGAAGCCGGCCGCGAGATCACGCCGGCCCAGCAACTGGCTTACGACACGCTGGTGATTGCCGTGGGCAGCCAGACCAACGACTTCGGCACACCCGGCGCGGCCGAACACACCATCAAGCTGGACAGCCCGCAAGCTGCCAAGCGCTTTAACGACCGCCTGATCAACGCCTGCATTCGCGCACAGACCGTACCGCGCATGGCCGGCAGCGGGCGCCTCACAGTCGCAATCGTGGGCGGCGGCGCCACCGGCGTGGAACTGGCTGCCGAGCTCCATGCCGCAGCGCGGGTGCTGGCCAACTATGGCTTTGACCACATCCACCCCGAAAAAGACCTGCAGATCGTGCTCGTCGAAGCCGCACCGCGCCTGCTGGCCCAGTTGCCCGAGCGCCTGAGCGAATCGGCCATGCGCGAACTGCGCAAGCTGGCCATCGAAGTACACACCAATGAAAAAGTGGTGGAAGTCACCGCCGACAGCCTGAAGATGGCCAGCGGCAAGGTCATCTCGTCCAGCATCACGGTGTGGGCCGCCGGCGTGAAGGCCTCCGACTTCCTGCGGACCCTGGGCGATGGCAACCCGCTGGAAACCAACAGGCTCAACCAGCTGGTGGTGAACGGAAACCTGCAAAGCACGGGCGACACAAACATCTATGCCTTTGGCGACTGCGCGGCATGCCAGCAACCCGACGGCACCTGGGTGCCGCCGCGAGCCCAGGCCGCCTACCAGCAGGCCATGTACCTGACGCGCTCGCTCTCCGACCTGATCGCCGGCAAGCCGGTGGCGCCCTTCGTCTTCAAGGACCAGGGTTCGCTGGTGTCGCTGTCGGAATACTCTTCCGTCGGCAGCCTGATGGGCAGCCTCACCAAGGGCAGCTTCTTTATTGAAGGACAGCTGGCCAAGTTCATGTACTGGGGCCTGCACAAGCAGCACCAGCTGGCGCTGGGCGGCTTCAAGAAAACCGCACTGATCACGCTGTCGGAAATGCTGGACCGGACCTATCGCCCGCGCATCAAGTTGCACTGATAATCACGGCATCCCTCTCGCGATTCTTTTATCAACCTCACTCAACCCAACGGAGAAAACCATGGCAAAAGGACAGCAAAACAACAACAAGATGGTCAAGAAGCCGAAGAAAGACACCTCGCCACCCAAGACGGTGTCTCCCGACGCGGTGCGCCCGACCATCGTGACGCAGGTACCACTGCGCGGCAAGCTGAAGAACAAATAAAGCCTTGATGGCCGGCTCTGGCGATTCGCCTGAAAATTTGCGGGAAGAAGTCCCGGCTGCTGCTACCGCACAGCCGGGTAATCCGCTGCACGGCGTCAAGTTGGAGGCCATCGTGACGGCGCTCTCGGAACACTACGGCTGGGAAGAGCTGGGCCTGCGCATCAACATCCGCTGCTTCACCAGCGATCCCAGCGTGGCGTCCAGCCTGAAATTTTTGCGCAAGACGCCCTGGGCGCGCGAGAAGGTTGAAAGCCTTTACCTATTCATGCTGCGGGAAGTCAAGCGCAGCAGCCCGCCGGTTCACAACTTCCCGCCGCCTAAAGCCAAGCCCCAACCCTAGAGGGGATTGGCGAACAGGAGCATCATGGCGATGCCCACACCGATCAGGAAGTTGGCATCGATCAGGCCGGCCAGCAGAAACATCTTGACCTGCAGCGGCTCCATCATTTCGGGCTGGCGCACGGCACCTTCCAGAAATCGCCCGCCCATCGCCCCTATGCCCAGGCAGGCACCAATGGCGCCCAGGCCGATGATCAATCCACATGCAATGGCAATGGCACCTGCGTCAGTCATGATGTCTTCTCCTTGGTTAAAAACTTTTCGTTGACTGAATCATGAAGGCCGAGCCGCCGCAGAACAATTACCCCGCAGGTAATGTCATCGACATTCCCGGCGTGAGGCTGCTACACGCCGACGAATTCCTGCTGGTGCTGGACAAGCCTTCAGGACTGCTCTCAGTGCCGGGACGCGGCGAAGACAAGCAGGACTGCCTGAGCGCCCGCGTGCAGACCGCCTTTCCAGACGCCCTGATCGTGCACCGGCTGGACCAGGCCACCTCCGGCCTGATGCTGATGGCGCGCGGCGCGGCCATGCAGCGGGCGCTGAGCCGATCGTTTGAAACGCGTGAGGTTGGCAAGCGTTACGTGGCGGTGGTTAGCGGCCGCTTGCCCGCACCGAGTGAGCCGAATGCCCCAGACAGCTGGGGCCTGATCGACCTGCCCATCATCGTGGACTGGCCACGCCGGCCGCTGCGCATCATCGACGGTGAACGCGGCAAACCCAGCCAGACCCGCTGGCGCGTGCTGGCGCATGACACGGCGGCTAACACCACGCGCGTAGAACTCGAACCTGTCACCGGCCGGTCACATCAATTGCGCGTGCACCTGAAAGCGCTGGGTCATCCGATTTTGGGCGATGCGCTGTATGCACCCGAAGCCGTACAGGCGGCTGCGCCGCGCTTACTGCTGCATGCTGCAGCGCTGCAGCTCACGCATCCGGCCAGCGGGCAGGCGATGGCATTTGAAAGCAAGCCCGGCTTTTAGACCGCAAGCAGTTCCATGGCACCGGCGCTACCATGCAACCATGGCACAAAACAACCACCTCACCCTGATCACAGGCGCCTCGCGCGGCATGGGCTTTTCCATGGCACGCCAGCTGCTCACCGCCGGCCACACGGTGCTTGGCATTTCGCGCACTGCCGTGCCCGAGCTGGAAGAACATGCGCAGCATGTCGGCGCTACGGTGCTGCAATGGGCGCATGACCTGGCGGACAGCGGCTCACTGAATGAGAGGCTGGAAAGCTGGCTCAAGGATTCACATGCCAGGAAACCCTGGACCAGCGTCACGCTGATCAACAACGCGGGCGTGATCCCGCAGATCGGCTCGCTGGACCAGATTGGTGAAGCCGACCTTGCAAGGGCGCTGCGTGTGGGGCTGGAAGCGCCGATGCAAATCACCGCCGCTTTCCTGCGCGCTACCGGCAGCTGGCAGGCGCCGCGCAAGGTGCTCAATATTTCGTCAGGCCTGGGGCGCCGCGCCATGGCTTCGCAAGCGGCCTACTGCGCCGCCAAAGCCGGCATGGACCATTTCACCCGCTGCCTGGCACTGGAGGAAACCCTGAAGCCCCACGGCGCCAAAGTCTGCTCACTCGCGCCGGGCGTGATCGACACCGACATGCAGGAGCAGCTGCGCGCAGCCGACCCCAAAGCCTTTCCGGACCGTGAGTCGTTTGTGGGATTGAAAACAGGCGGCGTGTTGACATCACCCGAAGATGCGGCGGCGCGCATCCTGGCTTTCCTGGCACGGCCCGACTTCGGAACAAATCCCGTAGTCGACGTCAGAGACTGATTAACCAGCAGGTGCCGCGGAACCGGCTTTGCCGGGCCGCAGGCGCCGCCCCCTCGAGGGGGGAACAGGCTACACGCAGTGAGCCTGGACAGGGGTGGGTCAATTTCTGCAGTGAGTCTGGACGAGGGTGTTCAATATATTTCCGGTACGACGATGTTTTGTGGGACCGGAGTACGCACATAGTCCTCATGGCGCACCCGTTCGGGCAGCACGATGGGCGGGTGGGCGGTTTCCTGGTAGGGCATCTGCTGCAGCAGGTGGTGGATGCAGTTCAGGCGAGCTTTTTTCTTGTCGTCCGCCTGCACCACCCACCATGGTGCCTCGGGGATGTGGGTGCGGTCCAGCATGATCTCCTTGGCCTTGGTGTACTCCTCCCAGCGGCGGCGTGACTCCAGGTCCATGGGGCTGAGCTTCCACTGCTTGAGCGGGTCGTGGATGCGGCCGAGAAAGCGCAGGTGCTGTTCTTCATCGGAGATGGAGAACCAGTACTTGATGAGCTGTATGCCCGAACGCACCAGCATCTTTTCAAACTCCGGCACGGTGCGGAAAAATTCCTCGTACTGGTCGTCAGTGCAAAAGCCCATGACGCGTTCCACGCCGGCGCGGTTGTACCAGCTGCGGTCAAACAGCACGATTTCGCCAGCGGCGGGCAGGTGGGATACATAACGCTGGAAATACCACTGCGTGCGCTCGCGGTCGTTCGGGGCCGGCAATGCAGCCACACGGCAGACGCGCGGATTGAGCCGCTGGGTGATGCGTTTGATCACGCCTCCCTTGCCGGCGGCGTCGCGCCCTTCAAACAAAATCACCACCTTGTGGCCGGTGCTGACCACCCAGTCCTGCAGCTTCACGAGTTCGGCCTGCAGGCGGAACAGCTCACGGAAGTACTGGCGGCGGTCTTCTTTTTCCTGTGCCGCGTCCCTGGGGCTGCGGGCAGGTTGCTCTTCCCCGATAAGCTCGGCCACGGTGCGGTCTTCAATCTCCATCTCCAGCTCTTCATCGTAGCTGTCGATCAGGTCATTGCGGATCCGCCGCATCAATTCTTCGTCGCTTGAACTCAAGGCTCTCTCCTGCACAACCGGAAATCGGTCAACACCCCAGCGTACCCGCGGCACATGGCAGTTTGATGAAACAGCCTAAAACCGTTGGCCATATCACCGGATTTTCAAGCAGCCCTGCAAGGCAGGAACGATATCAACCCCGTTTTTCGCTTCCCTTTTGATAGCTGCTTGCGCACGTCCCTATTGGGTTTCAAGGCAGTTTTCCTTAAAAATCAGGAATTCCCATGACGTGATCAGCTTTTCTTGAGGATCTGGTAAATCTCGTCCTTGACCTTGAGCCGCCGCTTTTTCAGGTCTTCCAGCGCCTCGTCCGTGATGACACCCACGCCCTGCTCATACTTTGCAATCGCGTGGTTGTCCTCGTCGTAGCGCGCAAAGAGCTCGGCAAAATGTGGGTCAGACACCTTGAGGCTGCGCATCTTCTGCAGGTATTCCGGAAATTCATGTGCAATGTCGTGGTTCAGAAGGTCCATAAAAGCTCCTTTATCGGCGTCACGTCATCAGGAAACGGCGGCTCAGTCGCGCACCACCAGCACAGGCAGGTGTGCATGGGAAAGCACCTGGGCGGTGACGCTACCCAGTACCAGTTTTTCAAGCCCGCGGCGGCCATGCGAGCCCATCACGATCAGGTCGGCATTGATCGCCTCGGCGGTGTCGAGAATGCCGCGATAGATGGCATGGCCTTCCACCACCGATCCGGTGGCGGTGATACCCGCCTCCTTGAAAACATGCTTGGCTGCGGTGATGGCCTCATTGGCTTCGGCCGTGGCAGCGCTCAGGTATTCGGCCTGCCCATAGGCAAAGTCGGCGCCCACCCCGGTGAAAGCATAGGGGTCTATGACGTAGACGACGGTCACCTCGCTCTTGAATGCCTGGGCGACTGCCAATGCATTGCCGATCGCCTTGCGCGAGGTGGAAGAGCCGTCTACAGGAACCAGAATGTGCTTGTACATGATGGAATCTCCTTGAGCCAGGAATGGATTCTGCGGCCGGCGCCCTTCGCGGGTCAATGCCGGCCAGCGCAGGGCCGCTACGGGCCCGCCATGCATCAGTTATAGGGTATTGGGTGACAGGCCGCCGTCAGACAAGGCGCCGAAACCGCAGCGCCTGCGCTGCGCGGGCGTCACAGCCCCGCGGCACTCATTCAGGTTTGATATTGGCCGATTTGGCCAGTTGCGCATAACGCGCCAGGTCCACCTTGATCAGCCTGGCAAGCGCGGCGCCGTCGCCGCTCAGAGGCTCCACGCCTGCTCCTGAAAGGTTTTCCCTCACGGCGGCTTCAGCCAGCACCTTTTGAACGTCCGCGTAAATTTTGGCAACCACCTCGGGCGGTATTTTGGCCGGGCCCATCAGCGCATACCAGATGGAAAAGTCCAGCGGCTTCAGGCCCTGCTCTTCAAAGGTCGGCACCTGGGGCATCAGGTCATAGCGCGTAGCGGTCGACACGCCAATGCCGTTGAGCTTGCCGGTCTTGATGTGCGGCGCAGCAAGGTTGGCGCTGAGGATGGCCAGTTGCACCTGGCCGCCCACCACGTCGGTCAGCGCAGGGGCACAGCCCTTGTAGCCGACATTGGTAGCACTGACACCAGACTTTTGCTTGACCAGTTCCATCACGAAATGCTGCGGTGTGCCGACGCCACAGGAGCCGTAGCTCAACGCTGCCGGATTGGCTTTGGAATAGGTGACCAGTTCCTGAATCGTCTTGATGTTGGTGCTTTGATGAGACACCAGCGCGATCGGCGTGAGGCCCAGCAGCATGATGGGTGTCAGGTCTTTTTCGGGGTCGTAGTTGAGCTTGCCGTTCACGGCCGGGTTGACCACCATGGTGCTGTTTTGCAGCAGCAGCGTGTAGCCGTCTGCCGGCGCCTTAACCACGGCTTCCGTGCCGATATTGCCGGAAGCGCCCGCACGGTTGTCTACCGCAATGCCCTGCCCCCACAGGGTCTGCAGACGTGCGCCGATCTGGCGCGCCAGGATGTCGGAGCCGCCGCCGGTGCCATAAGGAACAATGATGCGCACAGGACGGGACGGGTAGGCTTGCGCCAGCGCCTGCGTTGCTGTCATGCATGTCAGTGACATCAAGGTGGCCAGGGCCAGGAGCTTGGGAAATTTCATGGTTCGCCTCTTTCGTTTGTCGGGTTGCCTATTCAACGGCGCCGATGCGGCGGCTCCACAGTTCCCATGGCCGCATGACCTGCCCCTCGTTGGTTGCCATGGCCAGGTCCGCTTCTTCGGGCGTCAGGAACTCGATGGGGCCCAAGGCAGATGCCGTGAGCTGCAGCTTGGCATTTTCTTCGGCATAGACCGCCCGGTAAACCGCGCGCTCCAGCGAAGGCGCCACCACGGTCGAGCCGTGGCCACGCATCAGCACGCAGGTGTGCTGGCCCAGCGCCCTGGCGAGGTCTTTGCCCAGCCCCATGTCGCGGATCAGCAGGTCAGTGTTTCCGTTGGACTCGCGGATTTCATACAGCGACGAACCGCTGCCCAAAAAACCGCTCATGTGGAAGATGGGGCGCAGACGCTGGCCGGTCACGCCGAAAGGAATCACACTGGGGGAATGGCTGTGCACCACCGCCATCACGTCAGGCCGCGCGCGATAGATTTCGCCGTGGATAAAGCGCTCCAGGTAAGAACGCAGCGTGGACTCACCCACCAGGTCCCCATTGAGGTCGTAGGTCAGGATGTCAGCTTTTTTGACCAGGCCGGGGGCGCGGTTGCAGGACAGCAGGAAATGTTCAGGTGACTTGTCGTGGCGCACGCTCACATGGCCGAAGCCGTCCACCACACCCTGGTCGTACAGGATGCGGTTGGCCATCACGAGTTTTTCGATCAGCGCTGGATCGGCCGCGGAAGGCGTCATGAAGTCTCCTTATTGGCAACGGCCCGGAAGGGTCATTTTTAATAAGCATGCATATTACATGGCAAATTTTCCAGGCAAACGCTGAAGATTCAGGGTAAACCCGCCCTCTTCAGGCGTTCATCGGGCCTCCCGGCAGCAGCAGCCTCAGGCTGGTGCGTCAGGGCTCGATCTTCACGCCCTTCCAGAAGGCAATATGGCCCTTGATGTTGTCGGCTTCGGGCTTGGGATTGGGGTAATACCAGGCGGCATCGGTGTTCATTTCACCGTTGACCAGCAACGAGTAGTAGCTGGCCTGGCCTTTCCAAGAACACATGGTGTGGTGGTTGCTGAAAGTGACGTAGTCGCGGTTGAGCGCGCTTTCAGGGAAATAGTGGTTGCCTTCCACCACCACGGTGTCGTCGCTTTGCGCAATCACTGCGCCGTTCCAGATGGCTTTCATGGGTCTTTCTTTCTGCTCAAGCTGATGTTGAGGCGGGATGTGGAAATCGATCGATTGATCGGGAATTCGGAAGATGCAGGGCTCCATGCTAACCCTCCGCACAGGTCTTGGCCGACCCAGGGATTTATGAAGCCGCCCGACAAGAATGACGGCCAAAAAAAAAGCGCCGGTGACAAACACCGGCGCTTTTTATTGAGGCCCCTTCTTAAGGCCAGCATGAGCCGCAGGGCCGGCTTTGCCGGACTGCCAGCGGGCGGCCCCCTCGGGGGGCAGCGCATTACACGAAGTGAAAAGCGTGGGGGCCCATCAAGCAAGACGGAGATTCTTGCCTTCAACAATCACCTTCGAACCCACTGCCACGGCGCTGGAAAGCTCCATGTTGCGCACGGTGCCATCGTCCATGCGAACGCGCACTTCGTACACGGTGACCTTCTTCATGTTTTTCTCGATCTGGTTGCCGGCAAATGCGCCGCCTGCAACACCCAGCACGGTCATGGCGGTTTTGCCATTGCCGCCGCCCATCTGGTTACCGACAAGGCCGCCGACAACGCCGCCAGCTACCGTGCCAAGTCCGATGGTGGTGTTGCCCACGTCCACGCCATTCACCTTGCCCTGGCGTTGGACAGGAGTCACAGCTTCGACGGTGCCGCAGGTTGCGCAGACATTGGCGCGCGGGGTGGCTTGCGCGACTACGACCGGATTGGTGTGCGGCTTGGTAGTTTGGGGGCGTTTGGATGTATCGGCCGCCAGCTTGGCGGTCTGCGCGGGTTCATTGACGGCAGCCGATCCACCCGGCTGCGCGTCGGACCGGTTGACGACCAGCGCGGCGGCCAGTGCCATGACGGTCACGCCGAGCACGGCGACGATGGCGACAAGCGCCTTGCTGTGCTGCAGGCGTTGCGAGAAGCCCGGCTGGTGGGCAGGCTGAGGTTGAACGGCGGGTTGATTAACTTGGTTGTTGGTGTCCATGATGGAACTCCTGTGTGTGAGCCCCGGTTGTAACAATACCCACGGATACATCCTGTAGGACGAAGTGACATTCGTAAGGAAAGCTTTCCGCGTTCACGTGAAAGTGTGCGCTTTTCCGCACTTCTGCATGTGTTCACACCGCCCTCATACAGCCTTCACCCAGGCTTTACACGTCTTTTTAGACGCCCCCTTGGGGATGGGTCGGGTCCACCCACAGCACCGTGTCCGGCTTTTCCACAGGATCAATATCGAGGTTGATAGCAACCGCTTCGCCGTCACTGCGGCACAGCACGCACTCCAGAACCTCGGTCGGGCTGGCGTTGATTTCCTGGTGCGGCACGTAAGGCGGCACATAGATGAAGTCGCCCGGACCGGCCTCAGCGGTGAACTCCAGGTGGTCACCCCAGCGCATGCGGGCTCTGCCCCGGATGACATAGATCACGCTCTCCAGGTGGCCGTGGTGATGCGCGCCGGTCTTGGCGTCAGCGTGGATGGTCACAGTGCCGGCCCACAGCTTTTGTGCGCCCACGCGGGCAAAGTTGATGGCGGCCCGCCTGTCCATGCCCGGTGTCTGCGCCGTGTTGCTGTCCAGCTGATTGCCGGCGATCACGCGCACGCCGTCGTGCTTCCACGGCGGGTCGGCTTCTCCGTGCGCATGGGGATGCTTGTGTCCGGGACCGTGGGAATGATCGTGGTCGTGAGGATGATGCGGAAGCGTGGGGTCATTGCTCATGCTGCCAGCGTACACCAGCGCCGTGCATTCAGTCCAGCACAACGGCCTCCCGCACTGCGCAGCGATGCCGCGCGCGCTGAGCGACCTTACTTGTAGCGTTCCCGCGCCAGCGCCGCACCGGCACCCAGCGCCTGCAACTTCTTCAGCGCAACTTCGCGGTCCATGGGCGCCAGGCCGCAGTTGGTGCAAGGAATCAATCGGTTCCTGGGCACATATTTGAGCGCCTTGCCGATGGTGTCGGCCACCTGCTCGGGCGTTTCAATCTCCTCGCTGGCCACATCGATCACGCCGACCATCACGTCCTTGCCCTCAAGCAGCGCCATCAGGTGCGGCGGCACGTGGGAGTGGTAGCACTCCAGGCTGACCTGGCGGATGGTGCTTTTGGCCAGCGCCGGAAACACGGTTTCGTACTGCCGCCATTCCTCACCCAGGGTTTCCTTCCAGTCGGTGTTGGCCTTGATGCCGTAGCCGTAACAAATGTGCACGGCGGTCGTGCAGGTCAGGTCCTGCGCCGCGCGCTCAAGCGCCCTCACGCCCCAGTCGGCGGCTTCCTTCATGTAGACATTGAAGGCGGGCTCGTCGAACTGGATGATGTCGACACCGTCGGCCTGCAGCGCCAGCGCTTCCTGGTTCAGCAGCTCGGCAAACGCCATCGCCATCCTGACCTTGTCGCCGTAGAACTGGTCGGCCACGGTGTCGACAATCGTCATCGGGCCAGGCAAGGTGAACTTGATCTTTTTGGTGGTGTGCGCGCGCAGCAGGCGGGCTTCAGCAGCATGCACCCGGCCCTTGAGCTTGAGCTGGGACACCACCTGCGGCACCATCGCGTCGTAGCGGTTGTCGCGTATGCCCATCTTGACCTTGTGCTCGAAGTCAATGCCTTCAACTTGTTCCAGAAAACCGTGCACAAAGTGCTGGCGCGATTGCTCGCCGTCACCAATCACGTCCAGGCCGGCGTCTTCCTGCGCCTTGATCCACAGCAGCGTGGCGTCGGCCTTGGCCTGCCTGAGTTCTTCGCCTTCACTTTTCCACTGAGGCCAGAGTTTTTGGGTTTCCGACAGCCAGCCAGGTTTGGGCAGGCTGCCGGCGATGGCGGCGCTAAAGAGCGGAGTGGCAGGAGGCGTTTGCATGGGTTGGTCCTTGTCTCGATATTTGTTCAGTGCTTTTTTGGGTAGCCGGTTTCATGTTCAGAAAAACTCCCGCGCCAGCAGTTCATAGGAGCGCCTGCGGGCGGCGGGGTCGTGTGTCCAGGTGATCACGGCCAGCTCGTCAACCCCCAGTGTATTAGCCAGCGCCCTTAATTTGGCGGCAACTTGCGGGCCGCTGCCTACCAACGCATTGGCCCTGAGCCTGTCTGCCTCCATCTGCTCGACCGGCGTATATGGCCGCTGCGCCACCTCTTCGGGCGAGGGCAGAGCCGCCAGTGCACCTCGGTTACGGTCTATCTTCCAGCGCTCGCGGCCTGAGAAGTGGTGCCACGCCTCGGTCTCGGTGTCAGCCGCCAGTGCCCACACGCAGAGCACCGCCTGCGGCGTGGGGTGGCGCGGGCTGGGCCGGTAGGTCGAGCGGTAAATCTCCAGCGCCTGCTCCGCGCCCTGCCCGTCGGTGATGAAGTAAGCAAACGCATACGGCAGCCCATAGTGTGCGGCCAGCTGCGCGCCGTAGTCGGAGCTGCCCAGCATCCACATCTCGGGCGTGGTCGGCCCCATGGGGTTGGCCGTCACGCCACGGCCTGGATGGCCTTCGGGCAGGTCAACGCCGGCAAGCCAGGCTTGCAGCTCGCGCACCTGGATGGGAAAGTTTTCAGCCGACTGGCGCGGGTCGCTGCTGAGCAAACGCGCGGTGCGCATGTCTGAGCCCGGTGCGCGGCCCACGCCCAGGTCGATGCGGCCCGGTGCGATGGCTTCCAGCACCCGAAACTGCTCGGCCACCTTGAGTGCCGCATAGTGCGGCAGCATGACACCGGCACTGCCCACACGGATGCGGCTGGTGGTGGCCGCGATGGCCGCCATCAGTACCTCGGGCGCAGAGCCGACGATGCTGGGGTGGCTGTGATGCTCGCTGACCCAAAAGCGCTTGTAGCCCAGCGCTTCGCAATGGCGGGCCAGTTGCAGGGTTTCACGGATGGAGGCGTCTTCGGTGCGGCCGGTGACGGCGACGGACTGGTCTAGGACGGAGAGGCTGGTGCGATGTTGCATGCTAGCTGGGACAAATAAAAACGATGGATTTTGGGTCAGGACAAGGCGCAAACCACAGCGATACGAAGGTATCGCGCGGATTTGCAACGCAGGCCTGGCGCAAAAGACGCGTTTTTATGTTCCAGATGGCATGCAACATCGCGCCCGGCGTCGGATGACTATAGCCAGACCCCTTAAATCCCGCTCGGGCGGGGTTACCCCGGGACGACTTTGTTCCCGCTCTGTTCCAATAGAGGGTTCGTTCCCGTCCAGACCCGAGATAAAGAAGTACACCTTATGGCACTGAAAGCCACCATTTACAAAGCCCAGTTAGCCCTGTCCGACATGGACCGCAGCATCTACGCCGACCACAGTGTGACCATTGCGCGCCATCCGTCGGAGGCCGACGAACGCATGATGATCCGCCTGCTGGCCTTCGCGCTGAACGTGCCGGCCGACGACAAAAAGGGCAACCTGGAATTTGCCAAGGACCTGTGGGACGTGGACGAGGCCGCGCTCTGGCACAAGGACTACACCGAGCAGATCCTGCACTGGATCGACGTCGGCCAGCCCGACGACAAGCGCCTGATGAAGGCCGCAGGCCGCGCCGAACGCGTGAGCGTCTACAGCTTTGCCAGCAGCACACCGGTCTGGTGGAAGAACATAGAAACCAAGCTCACCCGCGCCGCCAATCTGGTGGTCTGGCAGATCGACGCGGCAGAAAGCCAGGCCTTGGCCAAATTGGCCGAGCGCAGCATGCAGCTGCAGGTGACGGTGCAGGACGGCACCGTATGGATGAGCACGGCGCTCGGGTCGGTGGAAATCACGCCGCGCCGGTTGACGGCCGGCGAGTCTTAAACACCAGGACGCCGAGAGGACGCATCTTTCGCGTCCCTGGAATCCTTGTCCCGGTCTTGATGCTGATAAGCCGGCAGCTCTGCACCGCAATGAAAGCAAAAGTCTGCCTCGGGCAGGTGGCCTTCGGTCAGGCATTCATGGCAGGTGCGCGTGGTCGGCAAGGCCAGATGCTGCAGGCGCCGCTCCGCCGCCATTTCGGCTGTGACAATGCCGGTGGGCACAGCCAGAATGCCCCAGCCCAGCAACATCATGAAAGATGAGATTAGCCGGCCCAGGTCAGTCTTGGGCGTGATGTCGCCAAAGCCCACGGTGGTGACGGTGCTGATGGCCCAATACACAGAAGTCGGGATGCTGGTAAAGCCGTTGGACGGCCCTTCGACGACGTACATCACGGTGCCCATCACCAGCACCATCATCACCACGGCCGACAGGAACACCAGAATCTTGCGGCCGCTGGCAGCCAGCGCCCGGCCCAGCGACTGGTATTCGGCCACGTAGGCAGCCAGCTTGAAGATGCGGAACACACGCAGCAGCCGCAGCACGCGCACATCGATGAGCGCATGGAGTTCCGGAAAGAACAGCGCCAGGTAAGTCGGCAACACGGCGACCAGATCGATGATGCCGAAAAAGCTTGTCGCGTACTGCAGCGGCTTACGCACACACACCAGGCGCGCGATGTATTCAGCGGTGAAGAGCAGCGTGAAAATCCATTCGACCACCGCGAACGCCCGGCCGTGCGAAGCATGGATCGCCTGCACGCTGTCGGCCATCACCACAGCGATGCTGACCAGGATAAGGGCGATCAGGGTCTTGTCAAAAAGCCGCCCGGCACGGGTGTCGGCCTCAAAGATGATGGTGTACAGGCGCAGCCGCCAGCCATCGAGGGGCTTGTCATCCAGGTCGGAAGGAGGAAGAGGCGAAGCGGGTTTGGCCATGCAGGAAAGGCGCAGCAAGCGCCGCGTGTTCGTTGGTTTGACAGAGCAGCACGATACCTGACCGGAAAAGCCTTCACGGCCGCGCAGGAATTTGCTACTATTTTTATAGCTGCTTGCGCCCGCCCATTATGGCTTTCAGCCACTTTTTACTAAAAAATCCGGACAACATCAGGATGCCGGCTGGCGGTATCTGGCCCAGGCTGCTTCCGTGGGCGTGGTGCTGGCGCCCGGCTGCTGCGGCAGGCTGAAGTGGCCGTCCACCACCTGCGCGGGCTCCAGGAAGCAGTCCTTGATCCAGGGAATGTATTCAAGCACCGCGCACGCCGGGTGCGCGTGGTTCAGGTGCACGTGCACCTGGCTCATGTCACCCGCGTGCGGCGCCACCGGCAGGCGGAAGGAATGCGCCGTGTCGCACACGCGCAGCACTTCGGTGATGCCGCCCATGCGCGTCACATCGGGCTGCACCCAATGAATGGCTTCCTGGTGGAAGAATTCGGCAAACGCATCGTGCGTGTAGAGCTGTTCGCCAAGCGCCACGGGGATGCTGGTGCTGCGCGCCAGTTGCGCATGGCCTTTCACGTCGTCGTACCAAAGCGGCTCTTCAATCCAGTACAGATCAAACGCCTCGGCTGCGCGGCAAAAGCGCTGGCAGGTGGGCAAATCCCATTTGCCGTTGCCGTCGGTCGCCATGGTGATGGCGGGGCCGATGGCACGGCGTACCGCTTCCAGCCGTTTCAGGTCGCGGTCGACGCTGGAGCCAATCTTGACCTTGATACCGGTGAAGCCTTCGTCGACTGTGCGCTTCGCCCCTGCCACCAGTTGTTCGTCTGGGATGCTGAGCCAGCCAATGTCGGTGTTGTAGGCTCGCACCTTTTCGCGCACCTGACCGCCCAGCTGCTTCCATAGCGGCACACCGGCGGCCTTGGCCTTCAAGTCCCACAGCGCGATGTCGATGGCCGCCTGCGACAGCGTGGTGATGCCGGCGCGCCCCACCCATTGCAGCGCGGGGTTGCCCGCCAGCTTGAGCCATAAACGCCGGATGTCTGCCGCGTCTTCACCGATCAGAAGCGGCGCATGGCAGGTCTCGATGCAGCGCGTAATCAGCTGGTCGCTCGGCAAATGGGCATGGGTGCCGGTGAAGCCGTACCCGGTGAGCCCGTTGTCTGTGTCTATCTGCGCACCGACCACGCCCCAGTGCGAAATGGTGTGGGTGCTGTCGGCAATCTGCGAGCCCGTCACGGGCACATGCAGGATGAAAGGCTTGACCGATGTGATTTTCAATGTTGTCTCCGGGTGGCACTCAGAAGGCTCAGAACCCGCATCGTGCCAGGGTCAGTCACTTTGCGCCCTGCTCCGCTTCCTGCAAGGCTCGCCACATGACCTTGCCCGAGCCACTCTTGGGCAAGGCATCGACAAACTGCACAACCCGTGGATACTTGTACGCCGCCATGTTCTCCTTGCACCAGTTGATGATGTCGTCTTCCGTCGTCTGGCCCTTGGCCGCGGCGCGCAGCACCACCACCGCCTTGACGGTTTCGCCGCGGTAGGCGTCTTTGGTACTGATGATGCAGGCCTCCTGGATGGCCGGGTGCTTGAACATCAGCGCCTCCACTTCGGCCGGCCAGACCTTGAAACCCGAGGCATTGATCATGCGCTTGAGCCGGTCGGTGATAAAGAAATAGCCCTGTTCGTCCATGCGCCCCAGATCACCGGAGCGGAAGAAGCGCTTGCCGTCGAGTTCAATGAAGGCTTCGGCCGTCGCGTCCGGGCGCTTCCAGTAGCCCTGGAATATCTGCGGCCCGCTCATGATGATTTCGCCCTGCTCGCCCTGTGGCACTTCCTTGAGCGTGACCGGATCGATGATGCGCGAGTCGCAGCTCATGAAGGGAACACCCAGGCATTGCTGTTTGGTGGCGTCATAGGGGTTGCTGTGCGAGGGCGCCGCGGTTTCCGTCAGGCCGTAGCCTTCGGCAAAGCGCAGGCCGTATTGTTCCCACAGGCGCTGGGCCACCGCCTGCGGCATGGCCGCCCCGCCGCCGCCGATGTAGACCAGGCTGCGAAGGTCGAAGCTGGCGAAGTTGGGACTACCCAGCAGGTCGATCACCATCGTGGGGATATTCGTCCAGTGCGTCACCCCCCAACGCGAGATCAGGCGCCCGGCCAGCTCGCGGTCCCATCGCGGCATGATGACCAGCGTCGCACTGCCGTAAATGGAAGCGTGCATGACCGACACCATTCCTGTGATGTGAAACATCGGCACCACGGACAGCGTGACGTTTTCAAACGTGCTGCCGCCCCACAGGCAGCTGGCCACTGCGTTGTGCATGATGCTGGCATGCGTGTGCATGCAGCCCTTGGGCAGGCCGGTCGTGCCGCTGGTATAGGGCAGCACGGCCAGGTCTTGCGGCGTGACGGTGTGTGGGGGCAGCTCTGCGGTTTCTCCGGCGGTCATCGCATCAGTCCAGCTCATCACCGTGCCGCCGTCCAGTGCGGGCAGCGAGTGGCGCGTTCCCAGCCAGTCGCGCCAGGCGCCAGGCATCGCTGCATCGTCACCGCCGGATTGCTCCATGTCAAAAGCATCGCTGTAATGCGTGACCACCAGGTGCGTGAGCCGGTCGGTGGGTGCCAGCTGTGCATTGGCCCTGGCCAGCTCGGGCGCCAGGTCGGCCGTGGTGATGGCAACCCGGGCGTCGGGATCGGTGATGTAGTGCTTGAGTTCTTCGGCCCGGTTCATCGGGTTGACCGGCACCACCACGGCGTTGGCCCGCAGGATCGCAAAGTGCGCGATCACCCACTGCGGGCAGTTCTGCATGTTGAGCACCACGCGGTCGCCCTTGCGCACGCCCATGCGGTAAAGCGAGGCTGCCAGGCGCTCCGCCTGACGCATCACCTCGGCATAGCTGAGCACGCGGTTGAAGAAAACCAGCGCGGGCTTGTCCGGAAAGCGCAACGCGCTGACCGCCAGGTTGTGCCAGAGCGAAGTCGCCGGCGGCGTGATGCTGTGCGGCAGGCGCCTGGGCCAGACCTGGTGGTGCAGGTTGTGCGGAGTTGCTGCAGGGACGGCCTGGCCGGTGTTGGAATCAAGGGTCAAGAAAAAGGCTCCAGACAAGTACTGACTTGGGACCCAAGCCTACCCCGAGTCCACACTGCCCACATCCGGGAAGCTCCTGATAAAACACTGTCACTTGAGCGACCCGCGCTCACTATGATGGATTGCACCCGCACGGCAGCCGGTGCGAGAACACATGCATCCCCCCTTTCACGGCGGAAGTCCTTCCGGCCTCACCGTTTACACGCGGAAATAAAAGCAGAAACATCCAGGAGACACCATGACCCGATTTCTCGCCCTTCGACGCAAAACCCTGACGTCAGCTTGCGCGCTGGCCTTCACAGCGCTAGCCCCTGGCGCAGCGTTCGCGGCTTTTCCCGAAAAGCCCATCCGTGTGGTGATCGGCTTTCCGGCCGGCGGGCCATTGGACCAGCATGCACGCCTCTTGACCGAGCGCCTGCAGACCGTGCTGGGTCAGCCCATCGTGATCGACTACAAATCCGGCGCCGGCGGCACCGTGGGCGCACAAGACGTCATGAAGGCCGCGCCCGACGGCTACACGCTCATGCTGGCCAACACCGGCGTGATGGTGATCAACCCCGCACTCTACAGCAAGCTGCCCTACAACACGCTGAAAGACTTCACCCCGATTGCCCGCACCGCGATGCAACCGCTGGCGCTGCTGGTCAACCCCAAGCTGCCAGTCAACAACCTCAAGGAATTCATCGCCTACACCAAGGCCAGGCCCGGCCAGGTCAACTACGGATCGGCCGGCAACGGCGGCATCAGCCATCTGGTGCCCGAGATGTTCAAGAATGCCACCGGGCTCTTCATGGTGCACATCCCCTACCGCGGCAGCGCCCCCGCTTTTACCGACCTGATGGCAGGCCAGGTGCAGTTCATGGGCGAATCGATTCCGCAGGCCGCCAACTATCACAAGCAGGGCAAGGTCCGTGCGCTGGCCGTGACCAGCAAGGAGCGCAACCCCGCCCTGCCCGACATCCCGACGGTCATTGAATCGGGTATCAAGGGGTTTGAGGTGGTGGGCTTTTACGGCTTCCTCGCACCCGCCGGCCTGCCCAGGGACGTGACCGCCAAACTCAGCGATGCCTTCAGGCAAGTCATGGCCAGCCCGGACATCCGCAACCGCATGGTCACGCAAGGAGCCGACCCTGCCTTCATGGGCAGTGACGAGTTTGCCCAGTTCCTGGCCGCTGAAATGCCGCGCTGGGCCCAGGCGGTCAAGGCTTCGGGCGCCAGACTGGACTGACAGGATCCGGCGCGGTAGAGGCGCCGGCAGTCAGAACCAAGCGCCCACACCATTCCCCTTTCTGGTGCAGGCAGCCCCAAAACCTCGCAATTTTGGTCCGCAGGCACGCCAGTCAGGTGCACATAACTTGTATACCAGTTAATTGAACCAGTTTGGCGGCTGGCACGGGATATGCACTACAGGTGCATGGCCACAGCCTCCGACATCTCCAACCGCATCATTGAAGCCGTGATGGCGCAAAAGCTCGCGCCCGGCGCGCGCCTGGGCGAGCAACAACTGGCCATGTTGTTTGACTGCAGCCGCACCATCGTGCGCGAAGCCTTGACCCGGTTGGCGGTGCGCGGCATTGTCACTGTCAGCAGCCGGCGCGGCTGGTATGTCATCGAGCCTTCGCAGGAAGAGGCTCGCGAAGCCTTCGAGGCGCGCCGCGTGATCGAGATGGGCCTGATCCGCTGTACCGGTGACGTCAGCAAGGCCGCCATCAAGCAACTTAAAAGCCACCTCACCCGCGAGAAAGCCGCCGTCAAGGGCGACGACGTGGGCCTGCGTAGTTTTTTGCTGGGCGACTTTCATGTGTGCCTGGCCGAATGCCTGGGCAACAGCCTGTTGGCCGATACCCTGCGCGACTTCACCGCGCGCACCACACTCATTGCCATGCTCTACCAGTCGTCGCACGATGCGGCGCAATCCTGCGAAGAGCATGTGCAGATCGTGCAGGCCCTTGAAAAGGGCGACCTGGCCAAGGCTGAAAAGCTCATGCAGGCCCATATCGGCAGCGTGCAGGCCGCGCTCAAACTGCAAACCAGCGCCGGCGACCCGCTGTCGCATCTGCGCAGTGCATTAAGTCCGCTGGATGCGCAGAGCCCCAGCAACAAGGCGGCGTCCTCGCCGCCCTCCCGTGTTCGCAAGCCCGGCCGTGCTTCGGCCAAACCCACTGACGATTCCTCAACTTACCTTGGAGCCCTGCTATGAATTCCAGAAAACGCGTTTTTTCTCTTGCCCTTGCCGCAGCCGCCGTGCTGGGCGTCACCGGTGTCCATGCACAGACTGCGCTGGATGACATCATGAAGGCCAAGGAAATCAAGATCGCGATCCCAACCGACTTCCCTCCGTACGGCATGGTCGGCACTGACCTGAAACCCCAGGGCCTGGACGTGGAAATGGCCGGCTACATCGCGCAAAAAATGGGTGTGAAGGTTGAGTTGGTGCCCGTGACCAGCGCCAACCGCATCGCTTATCTACAAACCAAAAAGGCCGACCTGGTGATCTCCACGCTGGGCAAAAACCCCGACCGGGAAAAAGTCATCGATTTCACCGTCGCCTACTCGCCCTTCTTCCAGGCCGTGTTCGGTCCCAAGAGCGTCAGCGTCAAGTCGTTTGCCGATCTTTCCGGCAAGAGCATCAGTGTCACGCGCGCCGCGCTGGAAGACCAGGAGCTGACCAAAGTCGCGCCGGCCGGTGTCGACATCAAGCGCTTTGAAGACAACAACACCACCGTGTCGGCCTACACCGCAGGCCAGGTGCAGCTGATTGCCACCGGCGCCTCAGTCGCCGGCAACATGATGGCCAAAAACCCGCAACTGAACACCGAGTACAAACTGCTGCTCAGCGACAGCCCCAACTTCATCGGCGTGGCCAAGGGTGAGGACAAGCTGCGCCTGAAGGTCAATGAAGTGATTGCCGAAGCCAAGAAAAATGGCGACCTGGACAAGATCGCGATGAAGTGGCTGGGTCGCCCTGCCGGGACTTTACCCTGACCCCCGTTGAGGCTCACTTCGTGTAGCCTCCTCCCCCCTGCAGGGGGCGCCGCTTGCGGCCCGGCAAAGCCGGTTCCGCTGCGGCCGCTGGCCTGCAGGCAGCCCCTCTCAACAGGAAGTGAATCAGATGCGTGTCGAGCTTGATTTCATGGCAGTTCTGTCCCAATGGCCGCTGCTGGCCATTGGCGTTGCGTGGACGCTGGGCCTGACGGCGATCTCGTCGGTGCTCGGCATGTTCATGGGCATGGCGTTTGCCTGGGCGCGTGCCAGCGGGCCAACGTGGCTGCGCTGGGTAGTCGGCACGTATGTGGAATTGATCCGCAACACGCCCTTCATCGTGCAGCTGTTCTTCATCTTCTTCGGCCTGCCGGCCGCGGGCTTCAGGCTGTCGCCTGAGACGGCCTCGGTGCTGGCGATGGTGATCAACCTGTCTGCCTACGCCACCGAGATCATCCGCGCGGGCGTTGAAGCCACGCCACGCGGGCAGATTGAAGCGGCCGAAAGCCTGGCGCTCAACCGCGTGCAAATCTACACCCGTGTGGTGCTGCCGCCGGCGCTCAAAAAAGTCTGGCCCGCCATGGTGAGCCAGATCATCATCGTGATGCTGGGCTCCGCGGTGTGCGGGCAAATTTCGACGCAGGAGCTGTCTTACGCCGCCAACCTGATCCAGGGTCGCAACTTCCGGGCTTTTGAAGCTTTCATCATCGCCACGCTGATCTATTTGGTTCTGTCGGTGGCCGTGCGCAAGTTGCTCAACTGGGCCGGCCCGAAGTTCCTTTTTGGTCGCTAACTGGAAAGGCCGGGCAACACCATGATTGAATTTTCTGTCTGGGATATTTTCAGAAACCTGCTGCTGGCGGCGCGCTGGACCGTTGTGCTGTCGCTCGTCGCTTTCATAGGCGGCGGCATCGTCGGCATGCTGCTATTGGTGGGCCGGCTGTCAGCCACCCGCGCAGTGCCGGGCGCGCAGAAGGCGGCCCTCTTCACCCGCCGTGCGCTGGACGGCTACGTGCTGCTGTTCCAGGGCACGCCCTTGCTGATGCAACTCTTCCTCGCCTACTTCGGCCTAGCACTCTTTGGCATCAATGTGCCGGCCTGGGTGGCGGCTGCGGTAGCACTCACGCTCTACACCAGCGCCTACCTGGCCGAGATCTGGCGCGGCTGCGTCGACGCTATTCCCAAGGGCCAGTGGGAAGCCGCGCAAAGCCTGGCGCTCAACTTCGGCGAGCAACTCAAGTACGTCGTGCTGCCGCAAGCCGTGCGCATTGCCGTGCCGCCCACCGTGGGTTTCCTGGTGCAGGTCATCAAGGGCACGGCGCTCGCCTCGGTGATCGGGTTTATCGAACTGACCAAGGCCGGCACCATGATCACCAACGCCACCTTCAAACCCTTTGTGGTGTACAGCTGCGTCGCGCTGATGTACTTCGCGCTGTGTTTCCCCGTGTCCCTGTATGCCCGCAAGCTTGAGAGGAAAGCCCGAAATGGACGCTAACGTCGCATCACCCCCTGCAGCCGCAACAACTTCGTCCGACAGGACTCTTGTCGAGATCAATCAACTTCGCAAAAGCTTCGGCGCCAACGAGGTTTTGAAAGGCATTGATCTGGAGGTCAAGGCCGGCGAGGTGATTGCCATCATCGGCAAAAGCGGCTCGGGAAAAAGCACGCTGCTGCGCTGCATCAACGGGCTTGAAGTCTTTCAGAGCGGTACGCTGCGCGTGGACGGCAAGCACCTGTTGCACGACAGCCCGCAGGTCATGCGCGAGCTGCGCCAGCATGTCGGCATGATCTTTCAGAGCTTTAACCTCTTCCCGCACCTGACGGTCGGCAAAAACATCATGCTGGCGCCCACGCTGGTCAAGAAGACGGCCGGTGCCCCCGCAGAAGAACACGCCCGTGCGCTGCTGCAGCGCGTGGGCCTGGCCGAAAAATTCGAAGCCTGGCCCGACCAGCTTTCGGGCGGGCAGCAACAGCGCGTGGCGATCGCGCGCGCACTGGCCATGCAGCCTTCGGTGCTGCTGTGCGACGAGATCACCTCGGCGCTGGACCCTGAACTCGTCGGTGAAGTGCTGCAGGTCGTGGAAAGCCTCGCCGCCGAAGGCATGACGCTGCTGATGGTGACCCACGAAATGAACTTCGCGCGCAAGGTCTGCGACCGCGTGGTCTTCATGCACCAGGGCCGCGTGCATGAGATCGGGCCGCCCGACGAAGTGTTTTCGAATCCGCAAACCGCCGAGCTGAAGCAGTTCCTCGGGATGATCCAGTAATCCGGGAAATCCATGACGCCTTCCGCGACACCTGGCACGCTGCATATTCCCGCCGGCCACGGCAAGGCGCTGCGCCTGCAGGCCGGGCAAGCTGTGAAGGTCATCAACACTCACGGCACACAGGTGGTCGATTGCTGGGCCTTTAACGCCTACGACCTGAACGAATTCATGTGCATGGAAACCACCCGTGTGTGGAACCAGCACCTGAATCCTGTCGTCGGCGACTCTTTCGTCACGAACCAGCGCCACCCCATCCTCACCGTGGTGGAAGACAGCACGCCTGGCGTGCACGACACCTTCATGGCCGCCTGCGACCGCCGCCGTTATGAACTGCTGGGTGTCAAGGGCTACCACCGCAACTGCTGCGACAACATGTTTGAAGGCATGTTCGAGCTGGGCCTGACGCCGCCGCGCGCCATCCTCGCTTCGTTCAACATCTTCATGAACATCCGGGTGCAGCCCGACGGCATCACACTCAAAACTTTGCCCACCGTGACGAAAGCCGGCGACTCGATCACGCTGCGCGCCGAGATGGACTGTTTTGTCGCGTTTTCCGCCTGTCCGCAGGACATCGTGAAAATTCAGGGTGCGGGCGACAACACGCCGCAGCCGGTAGACCTTGAAGTGCTGCAAAGCACATCAACCCTGCCCGCCAGCGGGCCCTGGATCCCGCAAACCTGACGGGGCCGCGCCAGGCCGCCTTTCCCCCGCTCCTGCAGGGTTGGGTGAGTTCCCGCACAATAGCGGTGACGTCTTTTTGTTGCTCTCAATTTGATAGCTGCTTGCGCTCGTTCCTGTTGGGCTAAAGGCCGTTTTGTTGCCCAACCGTTCGTCTGCAACCATGCCTCCGCCCTGATCTGCCCACCGGACTCCTGCTGCCCATGACTGCCATGCCGCCCATTCTCTATTTCTTCGCCCTGTGCAACCTCGTGATCGGCAGCGGGGCTTTTGTGCTCGGCGGCATCCTGCAGCCCATGAGTGCCTCGCTGGGCATCAGCGTGGCGGCCGCCGGCCAGGCCATGACCGCATACGCCGTTGCCACCGCGGTGCTGGCGCCCCTGCTCATCATCCTCACCGCCAGGTGGCCACGCAAACGCGCCGTCCAGCTGGCACTCAGCCTGTTTACGGTGGGCTGCCTGGTTTGCGCCGTCGCGCCCAACTTTCCCCTGCTGCTGCTGGGCCGCGTGCTGATGGGAGCAGGTGCCATGTTCACCGCCGCGGCATCGGCGCTGGCCGTCAGCATGGTGGTGCCGGCCCTGCGCGGCCGGGCGCTGTCCATCACTTTCCTGGGTATGAGCATCAGCTACGCCGTCGGCCTGCCGGTCGGCGCCTGGCTGGGCTTTGAGTTTGGCTGGCGTGTGCCGGTCTGGCTGTCGGCCGGGGCCAGCCTGGCGGCGCTGACTGCGGCGAGCTGGCTGATCCCGGCCGACATGGCCAGCGCAGGCACCAGCTTTGCAGGTTTTCGCGCCGCGGCACGCCAGCCCGCCGTGCTGCGCGTATGGAGCCGAACGCTGCTGTATTTCATTGCCATCTTCAGTGTTTTCGCCTATGTCGGCCCGGTACTGCAGGCACTCAACCCCATGAGTTCAGCGCAGCTTTCCGCCACGCTGGCCGTCTTCGGCCTGGCGGGCGTGGCCGGCACGCTGATGGGCGGCTGGGCCACCGACCGCTTTGGGGCATTGCGCAGCATGCGCGTGCAACTGGCCGTGCTGGTGGCCATGATGTGCCTGCTACCGCTGACGCGCGGCCATGTGCCGGCCACCATGGCCGTGCTGGTTCTGTGGGGCATCGCAGGTTTCGGGCTGATGGCGCCGCAGCAAAGCCGGCTGGCCACCTTGTCGCCCGCGCAGGCACCGCTGCTGCTCAGCCTCAACGGCTCCATGCTGTATGTGGGCACGGCGCTGGGCGCTGTGGTCAGCGGTGCGGTGCTCGATCAGGTGGGTTTTGCGCAGCTGGGCTGGGTCGGCGTGCCTTTTGGTTTGCTGGCCATGCTGACGCTGGTGTTCGACCGCATGCCGGCCCGGGTGCAGGTGTCCGCCGCCGCCTGAACGTCCCTTCAAGCTCCACACCCAGACCATGACACCCGAACAGCAACTCGAAGCACTGCAAGCTGCGCTGCAGCAACTGCGCAGTGACGGCATTCGCGTGGGCGCCTTTGCACAACTGGCCGCGCAGCAGCAAAGCCTTGCAGCTGCCCTGCCGGCCCGCTTCAATGATGTGCTGTCGCAACTGCTCAACCGGCTGGAGTCCGCCGCACTCTTCACCGAAGAAAGCTGTTCATTCAGCCAGAAGGAATTGCTGGACAGTCTGCAGCTATGGATCGACAAGGCGCAGCTGCAACTTCAGAAAGCCTGAGACCTGTTTGCGGTCTAAACGAGGCCGTCTTCTTCAACCGCCGGAATGCCCATGGCGGTGATGGGCGTCAGGGTAGTGCGCATGGCTGTGGGCCAGGGGCTCATGGCGGTGGCGATGTGAATGCATCCCTGGAACCGCCTGTGCATGCTCATGCGGGTGATGCGCGTCATGCGCATGCAGGTGTTCATGTTCCAGCGCTTCGTGCCGATGCATGTGCGCATGATGCTCGGTCAGGTGCAGCCAGATGCCGATGGCCATCAGCAAGGCGGCGCCCACCAGTTGCCAGGTGACGGGCTCGGCAAGAAACACCACGGAAAACAAGGCCCCCACAAAAGGTGCCGTCGAAAAGTAGGCGCCGGCCCTTGATGCCCCCAGGTGCCGCAAGGCCACCACAAAAAGCGCCAGGCTCACGCCGTAGGCCAGCAGGCCGACCGCCATCGCGGCGGAGATTTGTGCCGCACCCGGCAACGCCGCGCCCGCCAGAAAAGCCAGCAGCAGATTGGTCACGCCGGCTGCCAGTCCTTTCACGCAGGCAATCCATGACGCATCCACCAACGCCACCTTGCGCGTGAAGTTGTTGTCCAGCGCCCAGAAAAAACATGCCAAAGTCACGGCGAGCGCGGGCCACAGCGCGCTGAATGTTGACCCTGCAGTGGCCGCTGCCTGCTGCGGCCAGCTCAACAGCACGGCACCCGCCACGATAGCGGCCATGCCCGCCGCAATACGGCGGTCAAAGTTTTCCCTGAACACCATCCACGCAAGCACGGCGGTCAATACCGCCTCGGCATTGAGCAGCAGGGCCGCATGGCTCGAAGGCATCGCCGACAAGCCGTACATCAGCAGTACCGGCGCCAGGCCGCCGCCGCACAGTATGGCCGCGGCCAGCCAGCGCCCCTCGCCGGGGTTCAGGCGTGGCCGGGCAGCACCGCGCAGCCGGCGATAAAGCGCCAGCCCCAGACCGGAGCCCAGGTACAAAAGCCCGGCGAGTATCCAGGGATTGACCTGGCCGAGCAATGACTTGGCCAGCGGCGTGCCCGCGCCGAACAGGAAAGCCGAGGCCAGGGCGGCCGCGACGCCAGGCTTCAAGAGCATGGAATGAAATTTCAAAGAACGAACCTGCCTGTCATGAGTGATCAGACAGTTTCCACTGCCCGCCTTGCGATGGCAAGCTTGATGACTTGCCGTGCGGGAACTTTTTAGAAGCATCGCCTATCATTCACCCATGCGCCACCTGCTCTTCGTCCTGATGATCGCCCTGCTGCCCTTGCGCGGCTGGGTAGGCGATGCAATGGCGACGCAGATGGCGGCTGCCCATGTGCAACACGGGCAGCTTGCTTCCGCAGAACAGTCCGCTACCAAAACGATAGCAGCTCCCGCTCACCACATGGGGGCTGAAGGCCATTCAGGCCACGAGGAGACGTCGCCCGAAGCCACCATGGCCATGCACGACTGTGCCGGGCACACCTCCGGGAACACCCCCCAGTCGAGTGATACCGGCTGTGAGTCCTGCGCGGCATGCCAGGCCTGCCATACGGTGGCGCTGTCGCTTGCTGCGCCGGACCACAGCCCCGTTTTCCAAGGGCGCAGCCTGCTGCGTCCAGCGTCAGACCAGTTCGCCAGCGCCGACGCCGCGCTGGGCCAAAAACCACCCATTTCCTGATCTCCAGGCCCGTACTGGGCCTGTACTTGCCGTCCGGCAGGGCCTTTCAGGCTCTTGACGCCGGATACCCGCGATTTTCCGCAAATCGCCCCGCTTGTATTCAGGAGATTCTTGTGACCATTCGTTTCATTTCCCGCCCGCGCACAGCGCTGGCCCTCGCGCTGTTTTTCATCGGTTCTGCCGGGGCCCATGCACAGGCAGATCCCTACCCCCGGGTGAACCCCCGACCCACCGAACAGGCTGCCAGCCCGGGCACGCCGGTGCCATCCACCGCGTACCAGTCGGTATTTGTGAACCGTCCGCAGGGCGTGGAGCCGGCCAGCGATGACTGGAAAAAATCCAACGCCACTGCGGGCCAGTTCAAAAAGGGGCATGCCGACCTGCTGAAATGGGAAGAGGCCCAGGCACCACGCACCGAACCTGCGGCGCCCGCCGCTTCGAAACCATGAGGCCCCGCATGACCTCCTCTGCCGGCCAACGCCACGTCGCTCCACGGCTGGGTTCGCTGGCGCTGCTCATGCTGGCCCTCGCGGGCTGCACAACGGCAGTGCCGGATGGCGGCGTGAGTGGCCTGCAGGCGCTGACCACCACGCAAACGGGCAGCTCCGGCACTGCGCCCCCCGTGCTCATCGCGCGGCCGGGCAAAGACACCAGCGCCGCCGTTGCCGATCTGCTGAAAGGCCCGCTCAGCCCAGAAAGCGCGGTGCGCATTGCGCTGCTCAACAACCCCGGCTTGCAGCTGTCCCTGGCCGGCGAAGGCGTCAACATCACGGATGCCGTGTCCGTCAGCCCGGCCAAACTCAAGGCCGCGCAGGATATCACCCTGCTGTCCAACGAAACCCGTAAAGCCTGGATCAACGCGGTGGCCGCCGCGCAGACAGCGCGCTTTATAGATGAAGCCAGGGAGAACGCGGAGACCGGCGGCGAGCTGGCGCGCCGCATGGCACGCGCGGGCAACTGGAGCAAGCTGCAGCAGGCCCGCGAACAACTGCTGCTGGCCGAGGCCACGGCGCAGTTGGCGCGCGCCCGGCAGGCCGCTTTCAGCGAGCGCGAAAAACTCGTGGTGGTGATGGGCCTGTGGGGCGCGCAAGCCGGCTTCACATTGCCCGAACGGCTGCCCGACCTGCCCCCGAAAGCGCAAGACATGCCGGATATCGAAAGCCGCGTGCTGCAGCAGCGGCTGGACCTGCGCCTGGCGACGGCGCAATGGGCAGGGCAACGCGCCATCCGGCCCCAACCCGGTGCCGACGGCCTGTGGGACACCATGGGTGATTCGGCCCGCGTGCGCGAACTGGCGGTCAGGGCGCGCAGCGAAGCACGCGAGGCTTACCACGGCTACCGCACGGCTTACGACCTGGCACGCCACTACCAGACGGAGGTGATGCCGCTTTACCGCTTCATCCAGGATGAAACGGTGCTGCGCTACAACGGCATGCTCACCAGCGTCTTTGACCTGCTGGCCGGCGCCCGCGCGCAGGCGCTGGCTGCTGCCGGCACCATCGAGGCGCAACGCGACTTCTGGCTTGCCGAAGCCGACCTTCAGACGGTGCTTGCCGGCGCATCGCCCGGCACGGCCTCGTCCAGGTCTTCCGGCAAAAACGGCGCCGCCACAGCCGCAGCGCACTGAGCGCCCCCCCAACACAAGGAATCCCATGAATCGACGAAATTTCTTTAACCGCACGGCGCTGACGGCGGTTGCCGCCGCGTCCATCAGCAAGGTAGCGATGGCCGCGCTGCCGGAACCCGTGACGATGAACAAGCCCGACACCGCGCCGCCGCTTGCGCCGCCGAACGGCCGGCCCTACAACCCGGTCGTCACCCTGAATGGATGGACCCTGCCCTGGCGCATGAACAACGGCGCGAAAGAATTCCACCTGGTGGCGGAGCCGGTGGTGCGCGAAATGGCCCCGGGCTTCAAGGCCCACATGTGGGGCTACAACGGCCAGAGCCCGGGCCCCACAATTGAGGTTGTCGAGGGCGACCGCGTTCGCATATTCGTCACCAACAAGCTGCCCGAGCACACCAGCATCCACTGGCATGGCCAGCGCCTGCCCAACGGCATGGACGGTGTGGCCGGGCTGAACCAGCCGGCGATTCCGGTGGGCAAGACGTTTGTGTATGAGTTCGCGGCGCGGCGCCCCGGCACATTTATGTATCACCCGCATGCCGACGAAATGACGCAGATGGCCATGGGCATGATGGGTTTCTGGGTCACACACCCCAGGGAAAAACATCCGCTCATCGACGTCGTCGACCGCGACTTCGTGTTCCTGCTCAACGCCTACGACATCGAACCCGGCAGCATGACGCCGAAGATCATGACCATGCTGGACTTCAACCTGTGGAGCTGGAACAGCCGCATCTTCCCCGGCATTGACCCGCTGGTGGTGCGCAGGAACGACAAGGTGCGCATACGCGTGGGCAACCTCACCATGACCAACCACCCGATGCACCTGCACGGGCACGAGTTCACGGTGACCGGCACCGACGGCGGCCCCACGCCGCGGCCGGCCCGCTGGCCGGAAGTGACGACGGATGTTGCCGTGGGCCAGATGCGCCAGTTTGAATTTCTGGCGGACGAGGAAGGTGACTGGGCTTTTCATTGCCACAAAAGCCACCACACCATGAACGCCATGGGTCACGACGTGCCCACCATGATTGGCGTGGACCACCGCGGCCTCGTCAGGAAAATCCAGAAGGCTGTGCCCGACTACATGGTGATGGGCGAACGCGGCATGGCCGATATGGGGGAGATGGAGATGCCGATCCCCGACAACACCGCGCCCATGATGACGGGCAAGGGCCCCTACGGCGGCGTGGAAATGGGCGGCATGTTCAGCGTGCTCAAGGTGCGCGGGGACCAGAAGCCCGGCGACTACAAGGACCCGGGCTGGTACCGGCAGCCGGCCGGCACGCAGGCTTATGAATGGAAGGGCGCCCTGCCCGACCCGGCCCGCCCCCTGGCTGGCAATCCGGCCGCACCTGCGGGCGGCACTGAAATCAATATCCGCAAACCCCAGGGCCATACCGGCCACTGACCCCGAACCTTGAGGAACATCATGAAAACCCAAAACGCTCTTAAATTGATAGCTGCTTGCGCTTTACTGTCGGGTGCTACAGCCCTGTTTGCCCAACATGGCCAGACGAGGGGTGAAAACCCCGCAGCAAGTCCTTACGCGGGCCAGCAGGCGCGCAGCATTAAAGCCCTGTCGGCGGCGCAAACCGCTGACCTTCTGGCCGGCAAAGGCATGGAACAAGCCAAGGCGGCCGAATTGAACGGTTACCCGGGGCCCATGCACGTGCTGGAACTGGCCGGCCCGCTGGCGCTGAGCACCGCGCAAAAGCAGGCCAGCGAAGCACTGATGAACCAGCACAAGGCCGAGGCCCGCGCGCTGGGCGCCAGGCTGGTAGAGGCCGAGCGTGACCTGGACAGCGCCTTTGCCGGCAGGCAGGTGAACGCGGCACAGGTTGATGCCCTGACCCGGCAGATTGGCCTGCTTCAAGCCCAGTTGCGTGCCTCGCACTTGCATACGCACTTGCAACAGGCAGGTTTATTGACACCGCAGCAGATAAACCTTTACGCGGATTTGCGCGGCTACAGCGATGCGCCGGCCACAGCGGCCGGGCATCCCGGCCACCAACATTGATTTGACTTTGAATTTTTAACTCTTTAACTTCATCCACAAAGGACCACACCATGAACCCACTTATCACCATTCTTGCCGCCGCCGTTTTTGCAGCCCCGGCCGCGCCAGCCTTCGCCCACGGCGATGCTGCCCATAGCCCCAGTGCGGCCCCGGCCCCGAAGGAGCAAAAGCCCTGGGGCATCGCGGGAGATGCCAGTGCAGCCACACGCACCGTCACGCTGTCCATGGACGACAACATGCGGTTCACACCAGACAAGCTCTCGTTCAAGCAAGGCGAAACCGTGCGTTTTGAAATCCGCAATCGCGGCAAACTTTTGCATGAACTGGTGATCGGGACCAAAAAGAATCTCGACGAACACGCGGCGATGATGGTGAAGTTTCCGGGCATGGAGCACGACGAGCCCTACATGGCGCACGTGCCGGCGGGCAAGTCGGGCGGGTTGGTCTGGACCTTCAATCGCGCCGGCGAATTCGACTTCGCCTGCCTGATCGCCGGCCACTACCAGGCAGGCATGGTGGGCAAGATCACTGTTGCGGCCCGCTGATCCGTTCACACAAGGAGTACACATGATGCAAAGACGACAGCTCATCCAGGTGACGGCCGCGCTTGCAAGCGCTTCAGCCCTCACCCCGGCACTGTGGGCCCAGACCCAAGTACCCGTCGAAGTCTGGAAAGACCCTGACTGCGGCTGCTGCAAGGACTGGGTGGCGCACCTGCAGGCCAACGGGTTCCAGGTTCACATTCACGACAGCGGCAACACGGCGGCGCGGACCCGGCTCGGCATCCCGGAAAAGCTCGGCTCCTGCCACACGGCGGAAGTCAGCCTGGCCGGCAAGCGCTACGCACTGGAAGGCCATGTGCCGGCCCGCGAGATCTATCGCCTGCTCAAAGAGAACCCGCAGGCCGTGGGCCTGGCCGTTCCCGGCATGCCGGTCGGCTCACCCGGCATGGACGCCCCGCTTTATGGCGGACGCAAGGACCCGTATGACGTGCTGCTGGTTCACCGCGATGGCAGCACCCGCATCTACCAAAGTTATCACCGCACCTGAAAGGATTTCCCGTGAAACGTTTTAACCGCATAGGGGCTGCCCTCATTGCCGCACTGGCCACGTCGCTTGCCCTGGCGCAGGCGGCCCTGCCGCCGACCGAAGGCGAAGTCCGCAAAGTCGACAAAGAGGCCGGCAAGATCACCCTCAAGCACGGTGAGATCAAGAACCTGGACATGCCCGGCATGACCATGGTGTTCCAGGTCAAGGACCCCGCGATGCTGGAAACCGTGAAAGCCGGGGACAAGGTCAGTTTCACCGTGGACAGGATCAACGGTACCTTCACGGTGCTGTCCATTGAACCCGGCAAGTAACCGGCTTGCCGGCGTGGCTGTCAATATGCTCCTGTTTTGATAGCTGTTTGCGCCCGTCCTGATTGGCCTGCAGGCCATTTTTACCAATAGACAAACTTTGCCTGCAGGCCGGCAGCGGCCCCATGCTATGGTTCGGCGCATGCCTAAAACCATTCGCTATACCCTGTTGTCCCTGCGCGATCTGTGGGTCTCCGCCGGCCCGTTCATCCTGCTGGCGGCTGCGCTGCTGGTATTGGCCTATTGGTGGCTGGACCCGAACCCGCCCAAGCGGGTGACCCTGGCGACCGGCCCGGCGCAAAGCGCCTATGAAGAATTCGGCAAGCGTTACGCCAAAGCGCTGGCGTCGGAGGGCATCCAGGTAGTCCTTGTGCCCTCGGAAGGCTCAGCCGCCAACCTGCAGCTGCTGCGGGAAGGCAAGGTGGATGTCGGGTTTGTCCAGGGCGGCACCAGCGACTACACCGCCCAGGATGAAGAAGACCTGTCGTCGCTGGGCAGCCTGTTTGTGGAGCCGCTCTGGCTGTTCTACCGGGAAGATGCGGCGCGCAAAGTAGCTGCCGCAGCACGGGCCGCGAAGGCGCCAGGCAGCCGACTCGCAGGGAAGGCAGACTCCGCGGACACGAGGGAAGACGCCAGCCTCACATCGCTCACGCAATTGCAGGGCCTGCGCGTCAACCTGGGCACGCCAGGCAGCGGGGTCCCCAGCCTGATGGCGAAACTGTTCGACAGCAATCGCATCGACCCCGCTACGATGAAAGTCTCGAGGCTGGAACAGACGCCCGCGACCGTGGCCTTTCTGGCGGGGGAACTGGACGCGATTGTGTTCGCGTCCGCCCCCGAGTCACTGATGGTGCAGATGCTGCTGCAAACCCCCGGCATCAAGCTCATGAATTTTGCCCAGAGCGAAGCCTATTCGCGGCGCTTTGCATTTTTGACGCCGACCCGCCTGCCACGCGGCGTGGTGGATCTGGCGGGCAATATTCCGCCCGATGACGTACGGCTGGTCGCGTCGACCACCTCACTGATCACGCGCTCCGGTATCCATCCCGCGCTGCAGCAGCTGCTGGCCCAGGCCGGCAACGACATCCATGGCGGGGCCGGCTGGTTCAAAAGCGCCCGCGAATACCCGAACCGCGACAACAGCGAATTGCCCATTGCCAAGGAAGCCGAGCGCGCCATCAAGAACGGCACCCCCGTACTGCAGCGCTACCTGCCCTTCTGGGTGGCCAACCTGGTCGAGCGGATGTGGCTGGCGATGGGCATCATCATCGCCATCATGCTGCCGCTGTCGCGCATCATCCCGCCGCTGTACGCTTTTCGTGTGCGTTCACGCATCTTCCGCTGGTACGGCCAACTGCGCGACATCGAAAACCGCGTGGAAATCTCTGGGGAAAACAGTGGCAACGCGGCCTTGCTGGAAGAACTCAACAACCTGGAAAGCCGCGCCGAGAAAATCACCGTTCCGCTGTCTTACACCGACGAGTTGTATGCGCTGCGCAGCAACATCCATCTGGTGCGCAAGAAACTGCAAAGGCTTTGAGGGCCAAAGGACGGGCGGCCTGAGCCTGTCGGGCACCCGCGACAACCGGGCCTGGCCAGTGCAAAGCCCAC
The DNA here is from genome assembly GCF_056405675.1 of Polaromonas sp. P1_F4. Taxonomy (NCBI): domain Bacteria; kingdom Pseudomonadati; phylum Pseudomonadota; class Betaproteobacteria; order Burkholderiales; family Comamonadaceae; genus Polaromonas; species Polaromonas sp. P1_F4. The sequence continues at coordinate 103,437 of NZ_JBFUBP010000009.1, forward strand.
GGCACCGCACTGAAAGAAAGCCGTACGCAGCCCCCAAAAAAGACGCCGGAAGCGCCGATTTGGGGCGGGTTACGCGAGATTGCGGCAGATTGCAAATTTCTTTAACCCTAAAGTAAACCCCTGTGTCGGCACGACTGTTGCTCTGCTAGTATCGTCCGACACTTTTTCCTTTGGCCGATGCTTGCTTTTATTCTGCGCCGCCTGATTCAGGCCGTGATCGTGATGGTCGTGGTCGCCTTGATTGCCTTCATGCTCTTTCAGTATGTCGGTGACCCGGTGGTGTTCCTTCTGGGGCAGGACGCCACACCGGCGCAGATCCGGCAACTGCGTACCGACCTGGGCCTGGACCGGCCTTTTATCGTCCAGTTCTGGCATTTCCTGGTCAACGCCGCGCAGGGCGAATTCGGCCTGAGCCTGCGCCAGGGCGCCAAGGTGTCGCGCCTGATTTCCGAACGCTTCCCCGCCACGCTGGAGCTGGCGCTGGTGGCGGCCGTTTTGGCCTTGCTCATCGGTATCCCGATGGGCGTCTATTCGGCGCTGCGCCGCGGCTCGTTCCTGAGCCAGGTGTTCATGACGGTGTCCCTGCTGGGTGTTTCACTGCCCACTTTCCTGATCGGCATCCTGCTGATCCTGGTGTTCGCCGTGGGCCTGGGCTGGTTCCCGAGCTTTGGCCGTGGCGAGACGGTGCAGATCGGCTGGTGGAGCACGGGCCTCTTCAAGGCCGATGGCTGGCACCACATCGTCCTGCCGGCCATAACGCTGGCAGTCTTTCAGCTCACGTTGATCATGCGGCTGGTGCGCGCGGAAATGCTGGAGGTATTGCGCACCGACTACATCAAGTTCGCACGGGCCCGCGGCCTGCCCGACCGGGCCATCCATTTCGGCCATGCCTTGCGCAACACGCTGGTGCCGGTAATGACCATTACCGGTCTGCAACTGGGCGGGTTGATCGCCTTTGCCATCATCACCGAAACTGTGTTTCAGTGGCCGGGCATGGGCCTGCTGTTCATCCAGGCAGTGACCTTTGCCGATATCCCCGTCATGGCCGCTTACCTGTGCCTGATTGCGCTGATTTTTGTGGCCATCAACCTGGTCGTCGACCTGCTGTATTTCGCAGTGGACCCCCGGCTTCGCGTCGGCAATGCCGCAGGCCACTGATGGCGCAGGCCGCACCCCTTTCTTTCATTTTTTACACCCGCAAGTCCTCATCCCTTTCACAAGGAGTTCCTGATGAAATTCAAGTCCAATCTGCTTTCAGCCGCTGTGCTGTGCGGCCTCACGGCCACAAGTTTTATCGCTTCGGCGCAAACCCTGCGAGTCGCCAACCAGGGCGATTCATTGTCGATGGATCCGCACTCGCTGAACGAGTCACTGCAGCTGAGCGTGACGGGCAATGCGTATGAAGGCCTGGTCATCCGCAACAAGGACCTGAGCCTGGCGCCCGGCCTGGCGATCTCGTGGAAACAGACGTCACCTTCCGTATGGCGCTTCGAATTGCGCAAGGGCGTGCAGTTTCACGACGGCACGCCGTTCACCGCCGATGATGTGGTGTTCAGCTTTAACCGCACCCAGGCCGACGGCTCGGACATGAAGAGCTACACCAACGACTTCAAGGAAGTGCGCAAGATCAACGACCATGTGGTCGAGATCGAAACCAAAACACCCTTTCCCATCCTGCCCGACGTGATCACGCTGGTTTACATGATGAGCAAGAAATGGTGCGAAACCAACCAGGCGACCAAACCGGTGGATCGCCGCAAAGGCATTGAAAACGCTGCATCCTTCCGTGCCAACGGCACCGGCCCTTACCGGGTACGGGAGCGTCAACCCAATGTGCGCACCACCTTTGTCCGCAACGGCACCTACTGGGGCAAGATTGAAGGCAACGTTCAGGAGGTGGTCTTCACCCCCATCGGCAACGACGCCACGCGCGTGGCAGCCTTGCTGTCCGGTGAAGTCGACGTGATGGAGCCCGTGCCGGTGCAGGATATTGACCGTGTCAACAGCAACGCCGCGACCCGTGTTCTGGCCGGCCCAGAGCTGCGCACCATTTTCCTGGGCATGGACCAAAAGCGCGACGAACTCCTGTATTCCAGCGTGAAGGGCAAAAACCCGTTCAAGGACAAGCGCGTGCGCCAGGCCTTCTATCAGGCCATCGACATCGAAGGCATCAAGAAAACCGTGATGCGTGGCGGCTCCAACCCGACAGCGCTGCTGATCGGCCCCGGTATCAACGGCTTCCAGGCCGACCAGAACAAGCGCTTGCCCTACGACCCTGAAGCCGCCAAAAAACTGATGGCAGATGCCGGCTATGCGAGCGGCTTTGAAGTGTCCATGAACTGCCCGAATGACCGTTATGTGAACGACAGCCGGATTTGCCAGGCTGTGGCAGCCAATCTTTCACGCATCAACGTCAAGATCAACCTCCAGGCTGAAACCAAAGGCACCTATTTCCCCAAGATTTTGCGTCGCGACACCAGCTTTTACATGCTGGGCTGGACACCCGGCACTTATGACGCCCACAACGCCATGAATGCCCTGGTCGCCTGTGTCGACGACAAGGGCGCCGGCCAGTTCAATCTGGGCGCATATTGCAATCCGAAGTTTGACGAGCTGACCAGGAAAGTCCAATCCGAAACCGATAAGACCAAACGCAATGCCATGATCAAGGAAGCATTCGACATCCACGGGGCCGACATCGGCCACATACCGCTGCACCAGCAATCGCTCGCCTGGGGCATGAACAAGAAGGTCGAACTGGTCCAGATGGCCGACAACTTCATGTTCTTCAAGTGGATTACCGTGAAGAAATAAGACCCCCTGTCGCCTTTTCGCTTCGCGTAACGGCTTCTCCCCTATAGGGGACAACAGCAGCGGCCCGGCAAGGCCGGTTCCGCGCTGAAGGTAACCTCCCCCCTGTCGCCTTTTCGCGTCGCGTAACGGCCTCTCCCCTGCAGGGGACAACAGCTGCGGCCCGGCAAAGCCGGTTCCGTGCTGTTGCTGGCACAGGACTCGCTTTACTCGACCCTAGTTAATACGGACTACGCATTCTTTTGATGACAAAAACTCTTGCGCGCTGGTTTGACAGCGATGTGGGCCACAGCTTTCGCACCTCGCCGGTTGCGATGGTGGCGGCAGCCATTGCGCTGGTCTGCATTTTCTGTTCGGTGTTCGCCGGCTGGGTGGCGCCGCATGACCCGTTCAACCTCAGCACACTGGAGCTCAGCGATGCGCGCCTGCCGCCGGCCTGGAGCGCGCAGGGCAGTTCGAAATACCTACTGGGCACCGATGACCAGGGGCGCGACATTTTGTCGGCACTGATGTATGGCGCGCGCATTTCACTGGTCGTCGGCGTGGCCTCTGTCATCCTGTCCATGCTGGCAGGCGTGTCGCTGGGCTTGCTCGCGGGCTTTCGCGGCGGCTGGATCGACGCAGCCCTGATGCGCGTATGCGATGTGATGTCGTCTTTTCCGCCCATCCTGGTCGCGCTACTGATCGCCGGTGTGGGCCGCGCGGTGTTTCCTGACGCGAGTCAGCTGCTCGCCATGGGTGTGCTGATTCTGTCTATTTCGATGGGGCAGTCGGGCTGGGTGCAATACGCGCGTACCGTGCGTGGCTCCACCATGGTGGAACGCAGCAAGGAATATGTACAGGCTGCACGCGTCACCGGTGTCTCGCCCTTGCGCATCATGCGGCGCCATGTGCTGCCCAATGTGATGGGGCCTGTACTGGTGCTTGCCACCATCCAGGTGGCGACTGCCATCATCACCGAAGCCACGCTGTCTTTCCTGGGCGTGGGCGCGCCGCCCACCTCACCCTCGCTGGGTACGTTGATCCGCGTCGGAAACGACTACCTGTTCTCGGGCGAGTGGTGGATCACCGTGTTCCCGGGCCTGATGCTGGTGTTGATTGCGCTGAGCGTGAACCTGCTCGGTGACTGGTTGCGTGATGCCCTCAATCCCCGTCTAAGGTAGGCCGAAAAATGAATGCCCCACGCTTGTCACTACGTGTACTACGGGAGCGCATTTTTCCTTGGGGCGGCCCGGCGGAAAAACCTTACTCATCGCTCACTTCGTGAGCTGAACCGTCAATGAGCCTTTTACAAATCAAGAATCTTGTGGTCGAGTTTCCCGGCCGGCGTGGCACGCTGCGTGCGCTGGACGACATCACATTTGACATCGCCCCCGGAGAAATCCTTGGCGTGGTCGGTGAATCGGGCGCGGGCAAGTCGCTGACCGGCGCAGCCATCATCGGCCTGCTGGAGCCGCCCGGGCGCGTAGCGGGCGGCCAGATCCTGCTCGAGGGCGAACGCATCGACAACCTGCCCCATGAGCGCATGCGCCACATCCGGGGGCGAAAGATAGGCGCGATCTTCCAGGATCCGCTGACCTCGCTGAATCCGCTCTACACCATAGGCCGGCAATTGGTGGAAACCATCCAGGCTCATTTGCCTGTCAGCACGCAGGAAGCCCGGGCGCGCGCCATCGAACTGCTGGATGACACCGGCATTCCCGCCGCCGCACAGCGCATAGACCACTACCCGCATCAGTTCTCGGGCGGTATGCGCCAGCGCGTGGTAATCGCCCTGGCGCTGGCGGCCGAGCCCAAGCTCATCGTGGCCGACGAACCGACCACCGCGCTTGACGTATCGATCCAGGCACAAATCATCACCCTGCTCAAAAACATCTGCCGGCAGCGCGGTGCCGCCGTCATGCTGATCACCCACGACATGGGCGTGATCGCCGAAACCTGCGACCGTGTGGCCGTGATGTATGCCGGGCGGATCGCCGAGATGGGCCCAGTGCACCAGGTGATCAACCACCCTTCGCATCCCTACACCGCGGGCCTGATGGCCGCGATCCCCGACATCACCGTGGAGCGTGAGCGCCTGTATCAGATCGACGGCGCCATGCCGCGCCTGAACGCCATCCCCCAGGGCTGTGCCTTCAACCCGCGCTGCCCCAAAGCATTCGACCGCTGCCGTCAGGAACGGCCCGACCTGATGCCGGCTGGTGCCACGCGGGCGGCCTGCTGGCTGCATGACACGCACGCAGGGGTGGCGGCATGAGCGACATTTTGAGCACGTCCCAAGTCAGCGGAGAATTTTCCGCCGGGCCGCCCCAAGGAAAATCGGCCCTCTCGGGGGGCAGCGAAGCACGCGAAGCGACAAGCGTGGGGGCGTTAGTCCAAGCCCACGACCTTGCGAAAACCTTCGATGTGTCGCCACCCTGGCTGAACCGGGTGCTCGAACGCAAACCCAGGCTGCTGCTAAAGGCCGTCGACGGCGTGAGCTTCGACATCGAGAGAGGCAAGACGCTGGCACTGGTCGGCGAATCGGGCTGCGGCAAAAGCACCGTCGCCCGCCTGCTGGTGGGTCTCTATGAGCCGACGCGCGGTGGATTGACCTTTGACGGCCAGGATGCGCATTCCGCTTTCAAGACACCCCAGGGCCGGCAATTGCGCAGGCGCATCCAGATGATTTTTCAGGACCCCTATGCCAGCCTGAACCCGCGCTGGACGGTGGAAGACATCATCGCCGAACCGTTGCACGAGCACGGCATCCTGAGTGACAGTGCAGCACTCAAGGAACGCGTGGACGAACTGCTGAGATCGGTGGGCCTGTCTGCGCTGGACAAGCCCAAGTATCCACATCAATTCTCGGGTGGGCAGCGCCAGCGCATATCGATCGCACGCGCGCTGGCCACGGAGCCCGAGTTCCTGGTCTGCGACGAACCGACCTCGGCGCTGGATGTGAGCGTGCAGGCACAGGTGCTCAACATCATGAAAGACCTGCAACGAAAGCGCGGCCTGACTTACCTCTTCATCTCGCACAACCTCGCGGTGGTGCGCCACGTCAGTGACCAGGTCGGCGTGATGTACCTGGGCCGCCTGGTCGAGATGGCCGACAAGCACAGCCTGTTCGACACACCGCGCCATCCCTACACACGCATGCTGCTGGATGCCATCCCCAAGATGCACGACACCGGCCGGGCCCGCACGCCAGTGTCGGGTGAAGTGCCCAACCCGCTGAACCCGCCCAGCGGCTGCACCTTCCACCCACGCTGCCCGCATGCCAACGAGCGTTGCCGCAGCGAAAGGCCGGAGTTCCTTCAGCTTGAAGGCGTTCGTGTGGCCTGCCACGCAGTTGAAGAGGGCCGGATTTAGGGAACAAATACCAGGACCCAGGCACGGTCATGCAAAGCGGAACCGGCTTGGTTACTATGTACTTTTAGGGGACATCGCCATGAAAATCATTGAATCCATCCTGGCCGGAGCGGCCGACATCGCCGCCGTGCGCCGCGACATCCACGCCCACCCTGAACTGTGTTTCCAGGAAGTACGCACTGCCGACGTTGTCGCGCAAAAGCTCGAATCCTGGGGCATCCCGATTCACCGCGGCATGGGCACCACCGGCGTGGTCGGTATCGTGCACGGGCGTGACGGCGGCGCCTGCGGCCGTGCAGTGGGCCTTCGCGCCGACATGGACGCGCTTCCAATGCAGGAATTCAACAAGTTTTCCCATGCCAGCAAACACGTCGGAAAAATGCACGCCTGCGGACATGACGGCCATACCGCAATGTTGCTGGCCGCTGCACATCACCTCGCCCAAAACCGGAACTTCGAAGGCACGGTCTACCTGATCTTCCAGCCGGCTGAAGAAGGCGGCGGCGGCGCACGCGAGATGATCAAGGACGGCCTCTTTGAAAAATTCCCCGTCGAAGCGGTCTTCGGCATGCACAACTGGCCGGGCGCGGCTGTCGGCACTTTCGCGGTCAGCGCGGGGCCAGTGATGGCATCAAGCAACGAGTTCAAGATCACCATACGCGGCAAGGGCAGCCACGCCGCGATGCCGCACTTCGGCATCGACCCTGTGCCTATCGCCTGCCAGATGGTGCAGGGCTTCCAGACCATCATCAGCCGCAACAAAAAACCGGTTGATGCGGGCGTCATCTCGGTGACCATGATTCACGCCGGAGAAGCGACCAACGTGGTGCCGGACTTCTGCGAGTTGCAGGGCACAGTGCGCACGTTCAGCATTGAAGTGCTGGACATGATTGAAAAGCGCATGAAGGAAGTGGCCGAACACACCTGTGCCGCGTTTGAAGCACGCTGCGAATTCGAGTTCACGCGCAACTACCCGCCCACGGTCAACAGCGCCGCCGAGGCCGACTTCGCACGCCGGGTGATGAGCGACATCGTGGGGCCGGCCAACGTGCTGCCGCAGGAGCCCACCATGGGCGCCGAAGACTTCGCCTACATGCTGCAAGCCAAACCCGGCGCCTACTGTTTCATTTCCAACGGTGACGGCGCGCACCGCGACATGGGCCACGGCGAAGGACCCTGCACGCTGCACAACCCGAGCTACGACTTCAACGACGACCTGATCCCCCTGGGCGGCACCTACTGGGTCCAGCTGGCTACGCGCTGGCTGGGCACGGTTCCTGAGGCGCGCCCCTGACAACGCCAACAACACCATGAACACACACGCGGCTTTTTCAGCCAGTTATGCGGCTGCGCGCGCCAAATTCCTCGAGGCGGCTCGCGCTGCCGGCATGGCGCTTCGCGCCTATGAACACCCGCTGAAGGGCCGCGAGGGCGAAACCCTGGCCATGGACGTCGCCCTGGACGGCTCACCTGACGCAAACAAGCTCTTCATCATCAGCAGCGCTTGTCATGGGGTGGAAGGCTACTGCGGCTCAGGCGTGCAGGTGTATGCCGCACACGATGCCGAGTGGCGCGCCAAGGCCCGCGCGGGCGGTGTGGCGGTGCTCTACATTCACGCGATCAATCCCCACGGCTTTTCCCATGCACGGCGCACCACGCACGAAAACGTGGACTTGAACCGCAACTTCCATGACTTCGGCCAGCCCTTGCCTGTCAATGAGGCTTACCGCGAGCTCCACGATTTGCTGCTACCCGCGCGGTGGCCCCCTACAAGCGAAAACCAGGCCGCCATTGCGGCCTACATTGACACCCGTGGTGTGGCACGCTACCAGGCGGCCGTGTCGCAAGGCCAGCATGAATACGCCGATGGCATGTTTTTCGGAGGGACGGAGCCCACGTGGAGCAATCGCACCTTGCGCGAAGTGCTGCAAACCTTCGGGCAACGGGCTAAACGCATCGCCTGGATGGACCTGCACACAGGGCTGGGCCCCAGCGGGATTGGTGAGCGCATTTTTGCCTGCGACAACGACCCCATAGCCCTGGCACGTGCGCGTGCCTGGTGGGACGGCGGCGGCGCCACCCCCGTCACCTCGTTCTACGACGGCTCCTCCAGCTCGGCGCACCTGACGGGTTTGATGTGGGCGTCGGTTCCCGACGAATGCCCGCAGGCCGAATACACCGGCATGGCCATGGAATACGGTACGGTGCCCATTCTGGACGTCATTGCCGCCCTGCGCGCCGACCACTGGCTGCACAATCATCCTGAGATGCCCGCGGAGCAACAGGCGACGATCAAGCGGCAGATGATGAACGCGTTTTATGTCGACACGGACGAATGGCGCTCACAAATCGTGGCTCAGGCGCGCCAGGCCATGTTCCAGACCGTGGGCGGACTGAACACCCCCTGAACCAGGGCCGCATAATGACTCGGGTGCAGCCATTGCAGCAGCCCTCTTTTCAACCCGAGCACGAAAGCCGCGCCATGCCGTCCGACGCCGACCTGCAACTTCAGCTCAAGCAGCTGCAACAGCAATACCAGGCGTTAGAGGCCGACTACCGGAATTTGCAGCTTGAAAAGCAGAAGCAGGAGACATCCGCCAACCTGTGGCTGGAACAGCGAACCCGCGAACTTCAGGTCGAAGCACTGGAGCAAAAAAAAGCCGAAGCCCTGCAACGGGTTTTTTACCGCATTGCCGAGCGTGCAGCAGCAGACCTCTCTTTCTACGATTTCCTGCAGTCGGTTCACGGCTTGCTGGGAGAGCTGCTGTATGCCAAAAATTGCTATGTGTGCCTGTACGACGCGCAGAAACACCGAAAGGATTTCCCCTATTACGTGGACGAGCGCGATGGCGATGCGCTGCAACTGAGCAATGTGCCGTACCGCAGGGGTCTGACCGAATTCGTCCTGAGTACCGGCAAGCCGCAAATTATTGACGCCATGCGCCTCAAGGTACTGGAAGCCGCCGGTGATGTGACGGAAGGCAGTGGCGACATGACTTTCAGTTCCTGGCTGGGCGTGCCCATGCACATACGCGGCACCATAGGCGGCGTGCTCGCGGTGCAGGGCTATGAACCGGGCGTGGCCTACAGCGACACCGATGCCGACATCCTGTCCTTTGTCGCCAACCACGTCAGCAGTGCGATTGAACGCTATCAGGCGCTGGATGAATTGCGTAAATCGGAAGAGCGCTACCGCACGGTGATTGAAAACGTCGGTGTCGGCGTGGTGGTGGTGCAGGACGGCCGCATGGTATTTGCCAACCCCAGCCTGGAGCGCATCGTGGGCCACCCGCGGGAGTACCTGCTGTCCCAACCCTACACTGCGACCGTCCACCCCGACGACCTGCCGCTCATGCGCGATCGCCACGAACGCCGGTTGCGCGGCGACGAGGTGGATTCGATGTACGGATTTCGCGTGATCACCCAGGCCGGCGAAGTACGCTCGCTGGAGCTCTCCGCCGTGCAGATCGAATGGGGCAAGCGCGAGGCGACCCTGATCTTCGTGGTAGATGCGACGGCCCGCTTGCAGGCCGAACTGACGCAGCGCCAGACCCTGCAGCGGCAAACCGAGCTCAATGACATGAAGTCGCGCTTCATCTCGGTGGCTTCCCACGAATTCCGCACGCCGCTGGCCTTTATCCTGTCGTCCGCCGAACTCCTCAAGCACTACGGCGACCGCCTGCCCGAACCCGAAAAAGCCGACGTCATCGCCACCATAGAAACCGGCGTACAACGCATGACCCAGATGCTGGACCGCGTGCTGCTGCTGGGCAAGGTGGAGGCCCAAATGCTGGCGTTCCAGCCGGCGGAGATCAATCTGCAACTGCTTTGCCAGAACCTTGTGGAGGATGCGCGCATCCAGCATTCAGAGGCGGGCTGCGAGCTGGCCCTGGAATTCGGGGCCCGGCCGGAGACCGGAATTTTTGATGAAAAGCTGCTGCGCCATATCTTCGGCAACCTGCTGTCTAACGCCATCAAGTATTCGCCGCAAGGCGGAAAAGTCTCTTTTCGCGTGTTTTCGTCGGAAGGACGTGTGGCCTTTGAGGTGGCGGACCAGGGCATAGGCATTCCGGCCGAAGAGCTTCCCCACCTCTTCGAATGGTTCCACCGGGCCAGCAATGTCGGCGAAATCCAGGGCACGGGCCTGGGCCTGGCCATCGTCAAAAATTCGGTCGACCTGCACGGCGGCCACATCAACGTAACCAGCGTCGTGGGCCAGGGCACGCGCTTTACCGTCACGATTTGAGTCGCGGAACCTGGTCGAACCAACCGGTGCACCAGGCAGATTGGGGAAACCGGGGTAAGGCTATAAGATGGACACCAGCCCGGCACGGCGGCAGAGCCCGCCGGGTGGTTCAGGGAAATCAGCCCCGTCGACGGTGAAACGCGGGGCCTTCAATGCGAAAGAAAAATGGCGCGCATTCTGGTGATTGAAGATGAATCCCATATCCGGGACAACCTGCTGCGCTTTGTCCGGCTGGAGGGCCACGAAGGCCTGGCAGCGGCAGACGGCCATGCCGGCCTGCAAGTGGCCAGGGAGCAGCAACCGGACCTGATTTTTTGCGATGTGATGATGCCGCTGATGAACGGCATGGAGGTTCTGGCCGCGCTGCAATCGGAACCTGCCCTCAAGCAGGTGCCCTTTGTGTTCCTGTCGGCCAGCGCGGAGTCAGAGCGGCTGGAGGAAGCCTTGCGCCTGGGTGCCAGCGGCTACGTGACCAAGCCCTTTAATTTCGCGCAGCTGCACGCGGTGCTCAAGCAGCACTTGCCCAAATAAGGCCTCAGCGTTACAGGCCCAGCGCCTTCCAGCCCGCGTGGCCCAGCTTTTCGAGCGTCTGGATGTTCTGCTCAAAGATAGCCTCAGCCTCGGGAAACGCCTCCACGGCCCGTTCCACGCTTTCCTCGCGCAGCAAATGCAGGATGGCAAAGGGTGCGCGGTTCGTGTAGTTGCCAATGTCGTCGGGCTCGGTGCCATCGAACTGGAACTGCGGATGAAAGCTGGCCAGCTGGATCACGCCTTCGAGGCCATGCTCATCCACCACGCCTTCGGCGATTTCCAGGAAATCGTTGAAGTCCAGGAAGTCGTCAAATAGCGTGGGATGAATCAGCAGCGTGGTGTCAACCTCTTCAGCCGGCGTCGCCGCCAGCAAATCCAGTTCGCGGTCCAGTTCTTCGAGCAGGCCGTCCGCGTGTTTCGCATGGCTCACCACCAGCCGCACCTGGTTCTTGACGTAGACGGCCTTGGCGAACGGGCACAGGTTAAGCCCGATCACGGCTTTTTCGAGCCAGTGACGGGTTCGGGTCAGGACTTCATCATCGGTCATAGCCGTCTCCAGGGAACTACACGCAATGAGCAACGCGAGGGCTCTTCATTTCAGCAGGGGCCGCGGAACCGGCTTTGCCGGGCCGCAGGCGCAGCGGCCCCTCGGGGGGCAGCGCATTACACGAAGTGAAAAGCGTGGGGGTCTAATGCAGTGCTTTGAAACGCACACGCTTCGGTTTGGCGCCCTCTTCACCCAAGCGCTTCTTCTTGTCGGCTTCGTACTCCTGGTAGTTGCCGTTGAAGAAGGTCCACTGGCTGTCGCCTTCGGCGGCCAGGATGTGGGTGGCGATGCGGTCCAGGAACCAGCGGTCATGGCTGATCACCAGCACGGAGCCGGCGAATTCCAGCAACGCGTCTTCGAGCGCGCGCAGGGTTTCCACGTCCAAATCGTTCGAGGGTTCATCAAGCATCAGCACGTTGCCGCCCGCGATCAGGGTCTTGGCCAGGTGCAGGCGCCCGCGCTCTCCGCCCGACAGCATGCCGACGCGTTTTTGCTGGTCGGCGCCGTTGAAGTTGAAGCGGCCGGCATAGGCGCGGCTGGGCATGGTGAACTTGCCGACGGTCAGCATGTCCAGGCCGCCCGAGATGTCTTCCCAGACGGTTTTTTCATTGGCCAAATCATCGCGGTGCTGGTCGACGAAAGCCATGCGCGCGGTCTTGCCGATGGCGACTTCGCCGCTGTCCGGCGTTTCCTTGCCGGCGATCAGCTTGAACAGCGTGGATTTACCCGCGCCGTTGGGGCCGATGATGCCGACGATGGCACCGGCCGGCACCTGGAAGCTCAGGTTGTCGATCAGCAGGCGGTCGCCGAAGGATTTGCTGACATTCTTGAATTCGATGACTTCATTGCCCAGGCGCTCGGCCACAGGGATGAAAATTTCCTGGGTTTCGTTGCGCTGCTGGTATTCGAAGTCGGAGAGTTCCTCGAAACGGGCCAGGCGCGACTTGCTCTTGGCCTGGCGTGCCTTGGGATTCTGGCGCGACCATTCGAGTTCTTTCTTCAGGGCCTTGGCGCGGGCTTCCTCGCCCTTTTGCTCCTGTGCCAGGCGCTCGCCCTTCTGGTCCAGCCAGCTGCTGTAGTTGCCCTTCCATGGGATTCCGTGGCCGCGGTCCAGCTCCAGGATCCACTCGGCGGCGTTGTCCAGGAAATAGCGGTCATGGGTGATGGCCACCACAGTGCCTGAAAAGCGCTGCAGGAACTGCTCCAGCCAGTCCACCGATTCGGCGTCCAGGTGATTGGTGGGTTCGTCAAGCAGCAGCATGTCGGGCCGGGACAGCAGCAGGCTGCACAGGGCCACGCGGCGTTTTTCGCCGCCCGAGAGCACGCCGATCTTGGCGTCCCAGGGCGGCAGGCGCAGCGCGTCGGCGGCGATTTCAAGCTGGTGCTCGGAATCGGTGCCGGCAGTGGCGATGATGGCTTCCAGGCGGGCCTGCTCGGCGGCCAGCGCATCGAAGTCGGCATCAGGCTCTCCGTAGGCGGTGTACACAGCTTCGAGCTGGGCCTTGGCGGCGAATACCGCGCCCATACCGGCTTCCACGCTTTCGCGCACCGTGTGCTCGGGGTCCAACTTGGGTTCCTGCGGCAGGTAGCCGATGTTCAGCCCCGGCATGGGAGTGGCTTCGCCCTCGATTTCCGTGTCCAGGCCGGCCATGATCTTGAGCAGCGTGGACTTGCCGGAACCGTTGGTGCCCAGCACGCCGATCTTGGCGCCCGGGAAGAAACTGAGCGACACCTCTTTAAGGATATGGCGCTTGGGCGGCACGATTTTGCCGACCTTGTTCATAGTAAATACGTACTGAGCCATCAGAATTAACTTTGGTAAAAATGAAAAACAATGCAGGAAAACGGGCTGCTTGCCGCCTGTACATGCTATTTCTACAGGCTATCAGCAGGCTTTCTTGCGGGCTGGAACGACACGCCGCGCCTGGGCGCAAACGCCTTTTGGCAAAGCGTGTTTTATGCGTGAATGCCTCCATTATCGTTGCTGTGCGACAATACAGGCGTTGCTGGCTCCAGTTGCCTTCAACATTTGGGCACATCCGGGTACCGCTTCAAGTGGCTGCTTACGATGTAAAACGTAATGTTTAGGGCCCACTTTCTGACCCCATCTGCCTTTGACTGGCGGGTTTGCCTTTCAACAAGGCGCCCAACAGGCCGATCTAAAGCGCCACACAGGCGCAACATCATGACATTTGAAGAATTGAATCTGGCTCCGGCCATTCTGAAGGCCGTGCTCGAGCAGGGCTACGACACCCCCACCCCCATCCAGGCCCAGGCGATCCCCGCCGTGCTCAAGGGCGTCGACCTGCTGGGCGGCGCCCAGACCGGCACCGGCAAGACCGCTGCCTTTACGCTGCCCTTGCTGCAGCGCCTGTCCACCGAAGCGCGCCTGACCAACCGCCGCGGCGTCAATGCCGTACGTGCCCTCATCATGACCCCGACCCGCGAACTCGCGGCCCAGGTCGAAGAAAGCGTACGCACCTACGGCAAATACACCGACCTCACCTCCATGGTGATGTTCGGCGGCGTTGGCATGGGCGCTCAGATTGAAAAACTGCGCCGCGGCGTCGACATCCTGGTCGCCACCCCCGGCCGCCTGCTGGACCACGCGAGCCAAGGCACGCTGGACCTGAGCCAAGTACAGATCCTGGTGCTGGACGAAGCCGACCGCATGCTGGACATGGGCTTCATCCACGACATCAAGAAGGTGCTGGCCCTGGTGCCCAAGCAAAAGCAGTCGCTGCTGTTCAGCGCGACCTTCAGCGATGAAATCCGCGAGCTGGCCAACGGCCTGCTGAAGAACCCCGAATCCATCCAGGTCACACCACGCAACACCACGGTGCAGCGCATCACGCAGACCATCCACCCCGTGGGCCGCAGCAAAAAGAAAGCGCTGCTGACCCACATCATCAACGAACACAACTGGAGCCAGGTGCTGGTGTTCACCCGGACCAAATTTGGCGCCAACAACGTGGCCGAGCACCTGACCAAAAACGGCATCCCTGCTATGGCGCTGCACGGCAACAAGAGCCAGACCGCCCGCACCCAGGCCTTGGCCGATTTCAAGAGCGGAACGATTCGCGCCCTGGTGGCCACCGACATCGCCGCCCGCGGCATCGACATCGACGAGCTGCCGCACGTGGTGAACTACGAAATCCCGAATGTCAGCGAAGACTACGTGCACCGCATCGGCCGCACCGGCCGCGCCGGGAACAGCGGCGAAGCCGTCAGCCTGGTCTGCCTCGATGAAGAAGGCTTCATGCAGGACATCGAGCGCTTCACCAAGCAGAATATCGAAAAAGTCATCGTCCCCGGCTTTGAAGCGGAACCCGGTGAACGCGCCGAGCCGCTGGCCATGGGTCGCCAGACCATCTGGGGTGGCCTGGGCAAGCCGCCTAGCCGCGACGTGATGCAGGCTGCCGCCAAAGCGGCCCGTACTGAAATGATGCAGCGCATCCGCGATACCAAGGGGGCACAGCCCGCGCGCGGCGCAGGCGGTGGCAACGGGGGCGGCAACGGCGGCGGCAACGGCGGCGCCCGTGGACGCGGCCCCGCCGGCGGTGGCAATGGTGGAGGAAATGGCGGCGGCCGCGGCCCGCGCACCCCCAACCCCGGCCAGCCGCGCCAGGCTTCCGGTTATTCGCAGAACGGTCAGCCGCCACGGCAGGCCCAGGCGCCGCGCCATCGCGACGACCAGCAGCCGCGCGCGCCCCGCAACGAGTCAAGGGAGCCACGCAATGACTTCGACAACCAGCAACCTGCCAGCCACGCCTCCTCCGGCTTCCCATCCTCCGGCCAGCCCACAGGCGGCAACCGCGGCAACTACCGGGGCGGCAACCGCTCCGGCGGTGGCGGCGGTTCGGGTGGCGCTGGTGGCCGGGGCAACGGGCCTCGTCGGCCAGGCGGTCCTGGCTCGTTTACTGGCCGATAAGCGCTATTCGGCGGTTCACTGTGTAGGCCGCCGTGCGCCTGTGCAGCACGACGCACGGCTGGCCGTGCACCTGACCGATTCATTCGCGGACTTCACGGCGCCGCCAGTCGATGATGTCTTCATTGCACTGGGCACCACGATCAAAACGGCCGGCAGCCAGGCAGCTTTCAGGGCCGTGGATTTCGACGCCGTGCTGGCCGTAGCCCGCGCTGGCCGCATTGCCGGCGCTACACGGCTGGGTGTGGTCAGTGCCATGGGCGCTGATTCGCACTCCGCCCTCTTCTACACGCGCGTTAAAGGCGAAGCGGAAGAAGCACTCGCACTACTGGGCTTTTCCACTCTGGTGGTGGTGCGGCCCTCATTCCTGGCGGGTGAGCGCGAGTCTTTGGGCCAGGCGCCGCGCGCCGGTGAAAAAATCGCACTCGGCCTGAGCCGGCTCCTAAGCAGGGTGATCCCTGCCAACTACCAGTCCGTTTCAGCGGAAAGCGTCGCACGTACGCTGGTTGAAGAAGTGGCCGTTCGCCGGGGCCAACACGTGGTGCTGTCGGGCGAGATGCAGCAACGCTAGGGTCTGTTCAGGCAGCTTTCAGTTGCTTGGCCGGGTCGCTCAGCTTGGGCAAACGGCGCCGCGAGCCGAGCACCAGTTCGATATCCTCGCGCGCACCGTCAATCAACACCAGAATCGCTTTTTCAGCTTTGGCCGGGTTGCGTGCAATCACGGCGTCCAGCACGGCACGATGCAGCGGGAGTGAAAGCTTGGGCCCGTCCTTGCGGCTCGTGGAAATCTCAAAGCTGGTACGCAGCAGCGCACTCAAGGCTTTGCTCATCTGGACGAGCATGCGGTTATGGGCGGCCCGCAATAGTCCCTGATGAAAGCGCAGATCATAGGTGACATAGTCGCCGCCGCCTTCAATGGCACGCTTCATGCCTGCATAGGCATCCTCGATTTCAGCGACTTCTGCGGCTGTTGCCCGCTCGGCTGCCATGCGTACGGCAGCAGGCTCCACCAGGCGCCGCAACTCAAGCAGGTCACGCAAAAATTCGGGTGTGATGCCGGCCTTGGCCTTCCAGGCGATGACGTCGGGATCGAACCAATTCCAGTGCTCCTCGGTCAGCACGCGGGTACCCACTTTGGGCCCAGTGGTGACAAGGCCCTTGGCGATCAGCGACTTGACCGCTTCGCGCACCACCGTGCGGCTCACGCCAAGCTCCTCACAAAGAATAGGCTCCGGTGGCATAGACATGCCTGCGGCATAACGCCCCGCGACAATGGCTTCCCCGATGTGGTCAACCGTGTTGCCGTGGACGTTTTTCATGGTGGCCATGGTGTTGCCTTAACCCCGCACAAACAGCGTGACCAGCGGGTCCGGCCCGACCTGGCGACTCCAGTGGCCGTGCAGGGCCGGGTCAAAGGTGGCGCCGGTCGGTAACACGTCGGCCGAGTAGAAATGCTGGCCCGGCTTGAAGATGCGGGAAACGCCGCCCTGCAGGCCGATTTCCATCTCGCCACCCAGGATGAACACCCACTGCGGGTTCGGCGTGCAATGGAACTGACTGCGAAACCCCGGCGGGCTGTGGCGCAACTGGTAACCGCCCGAAGCAAACAACGTGGACAGCATGGCCTGCGGCGAGCCTTCGCCAAGCGGGATCGTCTCATCCCGGAATTTGGCCCGACCGTCGGTATCGGTGTAGAGAATGACTTTGGGGAAAACGGTCACAAGGGACTCCGGTGAATGGATATGAAAAGCAGGCGCCTCATGAAGTTTCGCCGCCGAAGGCGATTTGCACTTTCATGGATTGGCGCTTGTCGCCGGCGAGTGTAAAGGCATGCGTGGCCTGATCGAAGGCGACGATGTCAGTGATGACGGGCCGCCCGTCGATGAGCCGCCGGTTCAGGAAGGCCACCGCCACAGCGAATTCAGGATGGAAGCGGAAGGTGCCGCGCAACTCCAGTTCCTTGGCGACCAGGGTGTTGAGCGGCAGGGAGATATTGCCACCCAGACCCACCGTCACGATGACGCCGCGCGGCGCCACCACATCCAGACCGGCGACCAGGGCTTTCTCATTGCCCGAGGCCTCGAACATCACATCGAACTGCCCCTTGCCGGCGGCAAAGGCCGCCAGGGCGTCGGGTTCCTGGGCCAGGTTGATGGTCTGGTCAGCGCCCATTTTTTTGGCGCAGGCAAGGGGAAGCTCGGCAATGTCGGCCGCGACGATGCGGGCCGCACCCGCGCGGCGCAGGCCGGCAATCAGCAAGGCGCCTATGGGTCCGCAACCGGTGACCAGCACCTGCTTGCCGAACACCGAGCCGGCCCTCGAAATGGCGTGCAAGCCTACCGACAGGGGCTCGGCCAGCGCGGCCTCGGACAAGGGAAGGTCATCAGCCACCGGATGCGCCTGGGCGGCCTCTATGACCAGGGTTTCGCGGAAAGCGCCCTGGATGTGCGGAAAGCGCATTGCGCTGCCGTAAAAGCGCATGTCCATGCAGTGGTTGTGCAGGCCTTGCTGGCAGAAACGGCAGACGCCGCAAGGCCGGGACGGTGAAATTGCGATGCGCTGGCCGGCGCGCAGGCCGTTAACCTCACTGCCCACGGCCTCGATCACGCCCGACACCTCGTGGCCCAGCACCATGGGCTCCTTGATGCGCACCGTGCCGAAACCGCCGTGCTGGAAGTAATGCAGGTCGGAGCCGCAGATTCCGCCGAAAGCCACCCGTACCCGCAACTGCTTCGGACCCAGGTGTTCGGTATCCAGCGCGTCAAGACGCAGGTCTAGGGGTGCATGACAGACAAGTCCACGCATGATGTTTCTCCCTGGTTGCGCGGGCTGGCGGCGGCTTCACAGCGTCGCCGTCACCCCGCCGTCGACATACAAAACATGGCCATTGACAAAGCTGGAGGCATCGCTGGCCAGGAACACGGCAGCGCCGGCCAGTTCTGCCACTTCTCCCCAGCGCCTGCTGGGCGTCCGCGCGGTAAGCCAGGCGCTGAACTGCTCGTCGGCCACGAGCTTTTCCGTCAATTCGGTCTTGAAGTAGCCGGGGCCTAAGCCATTGACCTGGATGCCATAGGGGCCCCAGTCAATCGCCATACCCTTGGTCAGCATCTTGACCGCACCCTTGCTAGCCATATAGGGCGCGATGTTGGGCCGCCCCAGCTCGCTCTGCACCGAACAGATATTGATGATCTTGCCGCTGCGGCGTTCAATCATTTTTCGGGCTACAGCCTGCCCGACAAAAAAGACACTGTCGACGTTGGTGCGCATCAACTCATGCCAATCTTCAGCCGGAAAATCCTGCAGGGCCATGCGTCGCTGCATGCCGGCGTTGTTCACCAGAATATGGACAGGGCCTATTGACGATTCAATGTCATCCACTGCGGCCTGCGCGGCCGATGCCTGGGTCACGTCAAATGCGCGCGTGTGAATAATCAACCCTTCGTTTCGCAGCGTGCTTGCAGCTCGCTCCAGCTTGAGGCTATCGCGGCCGTTAAGCACCACGGCAGCGCCGGCCTGAGCCAAACCACGTGCCAGCGCAAAACCAATGCCGCCGGAAGACCCTGTCACCAGCGCCAGTCGACCATCAAGACTGAACATGCCTGCAGCCATTGCGCCTCAATCCAGACGGGCACCGCTGGCGTCGTCAAAGACATGGCTCTTGCCGGTCGCGATTTCGAGATGAACGATATCGTCTGGCCGCACCGCTGTTCGGCCGTGCATCACCAGTATGACGTTGGCGCCACCGACATCGAGCAAAAGTTCAGTTTCAGCACCGGTGGGCTCCACCACAATCACCTTTGCAGGAATGCCCTGCCCGCTTGTCGATAGCGAGATGTCACCGGGCCGTACGCCATAGTGCACCGGCTGGCCGTCGCGCGCCTGCGAAATCGTGCCAATGGGCCACCGGTGTCCTTGCGCCTCTACCCAGGCTTGTCCACCCGATTGGCGCAAAACGCCCTTCAACACATTCATGGACGGGGAACCAATAAATTGCGCAACGAACAAATTACCGGGCCGGTCGAACAGCTCCAGCGGCGTACCTATCTGCTCGATGATGCCGTCGTGCATTACCACGATGCGGTCGGCCATGGTCATGGCCTCGATCTGGTCGTGGGTGACATAGACAGTCGTGGTCTTCAGGCGCTGGTGGAGCGCCTTGATCTCGGCACGCATGGCCACACGCAGCTTGGCATCCAGGTTGGAAAGCGGCTCGTCGAACAGGAAAACCTTGGGGTCGCGCACGATGGCCCGGCCCATGGCCACGCGCTGGCGCTGCCCGCCCGACAATTCGCGCGGGAAGCGATCCAGCAGCGGGTCCAGGTTAAGGATACGGGCGGCGTCGCCGACGCGCTTGTTGGTGAGCTCGGTATCAGCCTTGCGCAGCTTCAGACTGAAAGCCATGTTGTCGCGCACCGTCATGTGCGGGTACAGGGCGTAGCTCTGGAACACCATCGCGATGTCGCGGTCCTTGGAATCCAGCTCGTTGATGACTTTGCCGTCAATCGACATTTCACCGCCGCTGATTTCCTCGAGTCCGGCCAGCATGCGCAGCAGCGTGGACTTGCCGCAGCCCGACGGCCCCACCAGTACGACGAATTCGCCGTCGGAGATGTCGAAGCTGATGCCGTGAATGATCTTGACCTTGCCGAAGGCCTTCTCGATATTGCGAAACGATACAGATGCCATGAGATTCCCGTTATTTCCTGATAAAGACCGAGCCCCAACCGGCGCCGGGCCGCCCCAAGCCGGCTGCGGCGCCCTCGGAGGGCGGCGCAGTACACGAAGTGACAAGCATGGAGGCCATATTTTTAGCTTTTCACGGCGCCGGCCGTCAGGCCGGACACCATGTAGCGCTTGAATGTGTAATAGATAGCCGCCGGAGGCAGCGCGTAAATCAGGCCGGTGGCCATCAGCAGCTCCCAGGGTGAATCGTCGGCCGCCAGGAAATTACCCAACGCCACCGCCAGCGTCACGCTGGTGTCCCTGGACAGCAGCAGGAAGGCGTAGAGATACTCGTTCCAGGCCAGCAGCAGCGCATAGGTGCCAACCGCCACCAGCGACGGCACCATGAGCGGCAGGTAAACCAGCCGAAACAGCTGCATCGCGGTAGCGCCGTCCATCTTGGCCGCCTCGTCGAGTTCGTAAGGTAGTTTGTCGGAGGCCTGCTTGAGCACCCAGATGCAATACGGCGAGGCGATGGTCACCATGGCCAGAATCAGCGACCACTGGTGGTTGAGCATGCCGTAGTTACCCATGGTCTTGTACATGGGAACGGCCAGGAAGGCGGCCGGAATGAAGTAGGTGAAGAGCGCCATGTTCATCACCGTGCGGCCGCCGCGCACTTTGAGACGGCTGATGGCAAATGCCGCAGTGGTGGAAATCACCAGCGTCAGCACGCCCACAGACAGCGCGATCACCAGCGAGTTGCCCAGTTGCACCCAGAAGTGGTCGAGGTAGAAATGCTTTTGCCAGAACACCGTCTCGAAATTGCTCAATGTAGGATTTTTAGGCCAGAGCCGCCCCGTCGTGGCTTCGTTTCTTGGTGAAATTGCAAACAGCACCATGTGGTAAATCGGAATCAGCGTCCACAGCAGCACCGGAATGCCAATCAACAGCAATCTGGCCTCGCGGCTCACCTTGCGAAGTGTGATGCGGCTCATTTGGACAACCTTTTCATCATGAAATACACCAGCGGCAAGACGAGGGGAAGGGCCACGACAATGGACGCCAGCGACAGATCCACCTGGTCCAGGCGCAAATAGCGGATGCCGAGCGTAGCCAGCACATGGGTCAGATCGGCGGGCCCGCCGCCCGTGAGCAGGTAAACGCTGTTGAAGTCGCCCAGCGTCCAGATCATCGACAGGATGGTCGACGTCAGGTAGAGCGAGCGCATCGACGGCCAGGTGATGAACCGGAACTTCTGCCAGATGGTGGCACCGTCTACCGACGCCGCTTCATACTGTTCGGCCGGAATGGCCATGCGGCCGGCAAGCAAAATCAGCGTCCAGAACGGCAACGACTTCCAGATGTGGGCCAACATCGAAAAACACAGCGCCAGCGTCGGATCATTAAGCCAGTTGGGCCCGTCAACGCCGGTCATCTTGTAAATGAGCGTATTGATGACACCCCACTCAGGATTGAGCATGAAGCGCATGGACAGGATGGTCGGAATCGACGGCACCGCCCAAGGCAGGATAAATACGACCGACAGGCTCTTGACCCACCAGCGCGTGTTCAGGAAAAAACCCGACAGGAATAACGCGACCACCATCTTGACGTTGACCGCCACGACGATAAACACCACGGTATTGACCAGCGAGCGGAAGAATATCGGGTCGGCAAAAAGCCGGACATAGCTCTCGGGATGGCGTGCGAGCCACAAACCATACCCTACCGGGTAAATAACAAAAACCAGAAATATCAGCAGGTAAGGAATAACCAAAACCAGCCCCCACTTCTCCCATGAAGTCATGGCTCCGCGCTCTGCGCGCAAAGAGGGGCCGGCCTGGTCGATGATTGCAGTGCTCATGCTTTTGGTACGCGCGCCACCCGTCTGGGCGATCCAGTCCGGGCAGCGCGGCTTTCTTCAGTCAGCGAAAGGTCAGTTGGCCACGGTTTTGATGCGGGCAATCATTTCATCAACAGCCTTGTCCACCGGCACTTTTTCATTGATGACGCGGTTGGCCGCCTTGGCCCAGACGTTCTCATTGTTCAGGATGGTGAACTTGTAGTTCTTGGTGAACTCAAAATTGACCGTGCCGTTCATGAACTGGTTGTAGACCGACTGGCGGTGCGCGTCAGCCTTCCAGAACGGTCGCTGCTGCGCAGTCTTGGTCACAGGGAACCAGCGGCCCAGCGAGCCCTCCACGTAAGGCGTCAGGTTTTCCTCCTGCATCAGGAAAGAAACGAACTCTTTGGCGCGGGCCTTGTTCTTGGCCTGATTGAAGACTACACCGACTTTGACGGCGGCACGGTAAACCATCTTGCTGCCATCCGGCTTGTTAGGGAATCCTGCCGTGCGAATCCGCTCGGTGTAATTCTTTTTCGCAAGCTCACGCTCCTCCGGTTTCAGGGAAGCGTTGTTCATGTCGTCCAGCCATTTCGCGGCGATGGAGATCGTGGCGTTATGGGTCAGGATGGTGGTCTTGTTGTGGAAAGCGACATTGTTGTCCGGGTCTTTCCAGCTGGTGGACGACGGTGGCGTACAGCCCTTGGCATATGGCTGCGTGTAGTCGGTCAACGCACTGATCAGGCCGGCACGGACTTTCGGGTCATCAACCAGCAGCTTGCCGCTGTCGCTGACCAGGCTCACGTTATAGGCGTCCATAAAGGTCAGGAACGAATAAAAGGAATCGCTCGAATCCACGCCCAGCGGCTGGCCGATACCGAAGGTGCGATTGCCGCTCTTCTGACGATAAGCCGGCTGCACCTTGTCGCACCAGAATGACCAATAGTCCTTCCAGCCGGTAGGAATGTCGGACTCCTTGAAGCCGGCTTCGTTGAGCATGTCCACCCAGTACTCGATGTGCATGGTCTGCTGCTTCATCGGAAAGGCGTAATAGGCCCGATTCTTGGCGACGTCGTTATAGAGAAATGCGGTTTCAACCGTGTTGGGTGCAAAACGCGCACGCATAGGGTTGATCACGCTGCTGATGTCTTCGAGCTTGCCGTCAAAGGCCCACTTGCCTGCAACCTGGAAGTCATAGACGTCGGCATAAGCCACGTCGGGCGGACTGCCGGAATCGAGGGCCGCGACGGTTTTCGGGATCATGTCCTGCACCGGGTACTGCGACAGCTCGATCTTGACGCCTTTGTGCTTGTCTTCATACTTCTTGATGGCAGCAAACAGGGCGTCGTCTTCGGCCTTGTAAAAGCCTTTGACCCACCAGACGGTGAGCTTTTCCTGGGCGGCAGCCTGCCCCGCCGTGATGAGGCCAGCCGCGACCATCGCGGCGGCCAGAATTGTCTTGAGTCTCATTGGGTTTGTCTCCTCTGCGGGTGGGTTGTTGAACGGCAAAAAACTCAAAAGGGTTCGTTGACGCATTGTTATCATATGATGATTAAACCCCGATTCTTCTATGGAAAACCCGAAGCATCCCGCCCCTGATTCAATGCCATTCCGGCACAGGGGTAAAGAGGGCTTGCCCGGAAAAATGGGCATGCAGGTTGTTCACGGCCAGGTTGGCCATGGCATGGCGCGTCTGCACTGTTGCGCTGGCCATGTGCGGCGTCAGCACCACGTTGTCCATGGACCAGAGCGCCTCCGTGGGATGCGGCTCCTTCTCGAACACATCAAGCGCCGCACCGGCGATTACGCCTTGCTGCAATGCGGCAACCAGGGCCGCCTCATCGACCACCGAACCGCGCGCCACGTTGATCAGGTAGCCCTCGGGCCCGAGGGCCTTGAGCACCTCCGCATTGATCATGTGGTGCGTTCCGGCACCGCCCGGCGTAATCACGATCAGGAAATCCACTTGCGCGGCCAGTGCGTGCGCAGTGGGGTAAAAGGTGTAAGCGAGTTCCGCCTTCGCGCCGCGCCCGGTGTAGGCGATCGACATGCCGAAGGCCTCCGCCCGGCTCGCGATGGCCTGGCCTATGCGGCCCAGGCCGACGATGCCCAGGCGCGCGCCCGAGACCTTGCGCGCCAGCGGCATGGGCCCTTCCTTTGCCCAGCGCCCGGCCCGCACATAACGGTCCGCCAGCGGTATGCGGCGCGCCACCGACAGCATGAGGCCTATGGCCAGGTCAGCCACCTCGTCGTTGAGCACGCCGGGCGTGTGGGTAACCGGAATGCGTTTTTCCAGCGCGGCGGCGACGTCCACACCGTCGTAACCCACGCCCATGATGGAAACAATTTCCAGCGCGGGCAGTTGCTCCATCAGGGAACGCGGTACCTTGGACTCCCCGCCTCCGGCGATTCCCCGAATCAGCGACGCCACCCTGGCGAAAGCCGAAGGATCGCTTTCATGCAGCCTGTCATGGACTTCATAAACCGCCTGCAGCGGCTCCATCAGGAAGGGCGGGAGCTTGGCGACGGTGAGGATGTGCGGACGGGTGGACGGGGCGGACAAGGGGCGAGCTCCTGTGGTCATGGTTTTCACTAAGATAGCCCGGCCAATGGTATGACGATAATATGTTTGACGATTTAAGGACTTTCCCGCATGAGCACACCACCCAAGAAAAAACCCGCCCACGAACTCCGCAGCCAGCAATGGTTCGGCCGCCAGGACCGCGACGGCTTTGCCTACCGCAGCTGGGTCAAGGGCAAGGGCGTTCCGCACGACCAGTTCGACGGCAGGCCGGTCATCGGCATCTGCAACACCTTCAGCGAGCTGACGCCCTGCAACTCGCATTTCCGCACCATCGCCGAGCAGGTCAAGATCGGCGTCTATGAGGCCGGCGGCTTCCCGCTGGAATTCCCGGTGATGTCGCTGGGCGAAACCCTGCTGCGTCCCACCGCCATGCTCTACCGCAACCTGGCCAGCATGGACGTGGAAGAAAGCATTCGCGGCAATCCGATCGACGGCGTGGTGCTGCTGATGGGCTGCGACAAGACCACACCCTCACTGGTGATGGGCGCCTCCAGCGTCGATCTGCCTACGGTGGGTGTCAGCGGCGGGCCTATGCTCAGCGGTAAATGGCGCGGCCAGGAGCTGGGCTCGGGCACCGGCGTCTGGAGCATGAGCGAGCAGGTGCGGGCCGGCACGCTCAAACTCGCCGAGTTTTTTGAGGCCGAAAGCTGTATGCACCGCAGCCACGGCCACTGCATGACCATGGGCACGGCATCAACGATGGCCAGCATGGTCGAGGCGCTGGGCATAGGCCTGCCCGGCAACGCAGCGTATCCGGCAGTGGACGGCCGGCGCAATGTACTGGCCCGCATGGCCGGTCGACGTGCTGTCGAGATGGTGCACGAAGACCTCACACTCTCGAAGATTCTCACGCGCGAGGCGTTCGAAAATGCCATCAAGACCCTGGCTGCCATTGGTGGCTCCACCAACGCAGTCATTCACCTGATCGCCATCGCCGGGCGCATCGGGGTCAAGCTGACGGTCGATGACTTTGACCGCCTGGCCAGCGAGCTGCCCTGCCTCGTCAACCTGCAGCCTTCCGGCAAATACCTGATGGAAGACTTCTGCTACGCCGGCGGCCTGCCGGTCGTGATGAAGGAAATAGCGCAGCATCTGCACACCAGCGCCATCACAGCCAACGGCAAGACCATCGGCGAGAACATTGCTGATGCGGAAAACTACAACACTGATGTCATCATGCCGCTCTCCACACCCTTCAAGGACAAGGCCGGCATCGCCGTGCTGCGCGGCAACCTGTCGCCGCGCGGCGCGGTCATCAAGCCCAGCGCGGCCACACCCGCACTCATGGTGCACAAGGGCCGTGCCGTGGTCTTTGAAACCATTGAAGATTTCCATGCGCGCATCGACGATGAAAACCTGGACATCGACGAGAACTGCGTGATGGTGCTGAAGAACTGCGGGCCCAAGGGCTACCCCGGCATGGCCGAAGTCGGCAACATGCCGCTGCCGCCCAAGGTGCTGCGCAAAGGCATCACCGACATGGTCCGCATCAGCGACGCCCGCATGAGCGGAACAGCGTATGGCACCGTGATATTGCACACAGCGCCCGAAGCCGCGGCAGGCGGACCACTGGCCCTGGTGCAAAACGGCGACATCATCGAACTGGATGTGCCCAACCGCAGGCTGCACCTGCATGTCAGTGACGAAGAGCTCGCCAGGCGCATGACCAGCTGGAAAGCACCCGAGCCACCGCTGTCTTCAGGCTACTGGAAGCTGTACATCGATCACGTGCTGCAGGCCGATGAAGGCGTAGACCTGGATTTCCTGGTGGGCAAGCGCGGTTCGTTCGTGCCGCGCGACAACCACTGAACCGGGTACAGCGCGGGTACGGGGCCGCCCCGGCCCGCGGGTACCATCGGGGGTTTGAAGCGCGACGTGCTTTCAGGTTTTTCTTCCCTGAAAAGCCCCGCGCCGGGATGCCGGAAGAAGCCAGGAAACCCAATCAATGCAAGCCAGAAAATTCGATGTCGTCGCGCTCGGCGAAGCCATGGTGGAATTCAACCAGACCACTGCCGGCCAGCCTAACTACCTGCAGGGTTTTGGCGGCGACACCAGCAACGCCGTGATCGCGGCGGCGCGCGCCGGCGCCAACACCGCCTATCTCACCCGCCTGGGCTGCGACACTTTCGGCCACTCGCTAATGGCCTTGTGGACCGCGGAGAAGGTTTCCACGGAAGCGGTCCAGCAGGACAGCGAGGCCAGCACCGGCCTGTACTTCGTCACCCATGGCCCCAAAGGCCATGAATTCAGCTACCTGCGCGCGGGCTCCGCGGCCAGCCGCATGACACCGGCCTGGCTGCAGCAGGCCGGCGCGGCCGATGCCGTGCGCCAAGCCAAAGTCCTGCACGTCTCGGGCATATCGCTGGCAATTTCCGCGGGTGCCTGCGATACGGCTTTTGCCGCCATGAAGCTGGCCAAGGAAGCCGGCACGCTGGTGTCTTTTGATTCCAATCTTCGGCTCAAACTCTGGCCGCTGGACCGGGCGCTTGCCTGCACCCGCCACGCCGTTTCACTGTGCGACATTTTCCTGCCGAGCCTGGAAGACATCACCACCCTCAACGGCATGACAGACCCCGACGCGGTGATGGACTGGGGCCATGCCCTGGGCGCCAAAACCGTGGTGCTCAAGCTCGGCGGCGACGGCGCGCTGGTCAGCGACGGCACGCGGCGCGAGCGCGTGCCCGTGCACAACGTGAAGCTGGTGGATGCCACCGGTGCAGGCGACTGCTTTTGCGGCAACCTGCTGGCGCGCATTGCGGCGGGCGACAACGTCTTTGATGCGGCCCGCTATGCCAATGCAGCGGCCGCCCTCACGGTGCAGGGCTACGGCGCGGTCGCTCCGCTGCCGCGTCCCGAACAGGTCAGGGCCCTGCTGTGAACCGCCTTCTGGCAGTCGACTGGGGCAGCTCTTCACTGCGCGGCGCGTTGATCGACGGCGCCGGCACAGCCCTGGACGAGCGTTCCTTCGCACGCGGCATCCTGACTGTCGCTCCCGGTACCTTTCCGGAGGTTTTTGCAAGCTGCTTTGCCGACTGGATGACGCCTGGCACGCTGTGCCTGATCTCCGGCATGGCCGGCAGCAAACAGGGCTGGCGCGAAGCGCCCTACTGCGCCTGCCCCGCCGGCTTTGACGCGATCGCCGCCGCACTGGAATGGGTGGAGCCCGGCCGCATCGCCATCGTGCCCGGCCTGAGCATAGACAAGGGCGGCGTGCCCGACGTCATGCGCGGCGAGGAAACGCAGATCTTTGGCGCCTTGCAACTGTTGGGTCTGACCCATGCCCGGCTGGTGCTACCCGGCACGCACAGCAAATGGGTCACCGTCGAAAACCGGCAGGTCACAGATTTTTCGACCTGGATGACCGGCGAGTTCTATGCGCTGCTGCGCCGCCAATCCATCCTCGCACGCATGCTGCCCGACGACGAACCCGCGCTGGACGCCGCCGCCTTCGATCAGGGCGTGGCCCATGCGCTGGCCGGCCCCGGCCTGCTGAACACCGCCTTCAGCACACGCACCCTGTCGCTCTTCCAGCGGATGACCACCGAGTCCCTGCCCAGCTACCTGTCAGGCCTGGTCATCGGCGAGGAACTCAAATCCCAGGCACTGCCGCGCGGCGAGCCTGTGGTGGTGATGGGCGCGGAAGTCCTCACGGCCCGCTACGAACAGGCACTGGCCCAGATCAATGTGTCCGTGAAGCGCGTGGGCGCGGGCGCCACCTGGCGCGGCCTGCGCGCCATCGCCGATACCCTGGCCTGACCGGCGCAGTATTGCGCCTCAACCCACAGAACACCATGAACAACGCACACCAAAAATTTTCCCAGGCCCTCAACGCCCTGCCCCTGGTGGCCATCCTGCGCGGACTGACGCCGGCGGAGGCCCAGCCTGTCGGCCAGGCACTCGTTGCCACGGGCTGGACGCTGATCGAAATTCCGCTCAATTCACCCCAGCCGCTGGACAGCATTGCCGCCATGGCCAGCGCCTTTCCGCAGGCCCTGGTCGGTGCCGGCACGGTGCTGACTCCTGAGGCGGTGCGTGACGTGCACGCAGCGGGTGGCCAGCTCATCGTTTCGCCCAATTTCAACCCGGCGGTGGTGCGTGAAGCTGTCCGCCTCGGCCTGGTGTGCCTGCCCGGCATCATGACTGCCAGCGAGGCATTTGCTGCGCTCGAAGCGGGTGCGACAGGGCTGAAGATTTTCCCGGCCGAAATGATCACCCCGGCGGTCGTGAAAGCCCTTCGCGCGGTACTGCCCGCGCAAGCCGCAGTGCTACCGGTCGGCGGCATCACGCCCGCCAATATGGCGCCCTACCTGGCCGCGGGTGCCAACGGTTTCGGTATCGGATCGGCACTCTACAAACCAGGTTCTTCCGCCGCCCAGGTCTCCGAATCTGCTATGGAATTCATAGCTGCTTGCGCTGGTACCATAAGGGCATGAGCATTATTTCATCTACAGATACTGCCCAGGTATCGTTCGGGCTGGCGGGCCGCGTCTGCATCGTCACCGGCGGTGCCCAAGGCATCGGCGAGGCCTGCGCACGGCGTTTTTCGCGCGAGAAAGCCGCGGTCGTCATCGCCGACATCGACGACGCGCGCGGCGCTGCGCTGGCCACCGAACTCGGCGGCCTCTACGTTCATTGCGACGTGGGCGACAAGGCCCAGGTCGATGCGCTGGTGGCTCGCACCGTGGCCGCGCACGGCCGCATCGACGTGCTGGTGAACAATGCCGGCATATTCAAGGCTGCGGAGTTTCTGGACGTGACGGAAGCCGATTTCGACGCCGTACTGCGCATCAACCTCAAGGGATCCTTCCTGGTCGGGCAGGCCGTGGCGCGCGTGATGGCGGCCGCCGGCAAGGGCAGCATCGTCAACATGAGTTCGGTCAACGGCGTGCTCGCCATTCCCACCATTGCCAGCTACAACGTCAGCAAAGGCGGCATTAACCAGCTCACGCGCGTGATGGCGCTGTCGCTGGCCAGCCAGGGCGTGCGCGTCAACGCGGTTGCCCCCGGCACCATCGCCACCGAACTGGCCGCCAGGGCCGTGCTCACCAGCGACGAGGCCAAGGCCAAAATCATGAGCCGCACTCCCATGAAGCGCCTGGGCGAGCCTTCGGAGATCGCCGACACGGTGGCCTACCTCGCCAGCGACGCCGCCAGCTACATCACGGGCGAAATCGTCGTGGTCGATGGTGGGCGCATGACGCTGAACTACACCGTGCCGGTGTAGCCTGGCATGCACGCGAAAGCGTGCCGGTTTTCCGCTTTCAGTTGACGTGGATCATGCAATCCACCGCGGAAGGCGCTGAAGATCACCAGAGCCTTGCAGGGGAAACTCTCCTCCAATCCAGAGGGACTTGACCTTCCCACAGGGGGAAGGTCTACCCTTGTTCATGGGCCTGGTCCAGGTCTGCAGAACACCAAAGGAAGCCCTCCATGAACCACACCTCCCACGCCACACCGGGAACCACACAGGTAAATGCTCACCTGCCGCCCACCACCCCGGACGGACTGAAAGACCCGGTCTGCGGTATGGACGTCACCACGGCATCCGCGCACCATCTTGAGCACGAGGGAAGGCCTTACTACTTCTGCAGCGCCGGCTGCCTGAAAAAATTCTCCGCCGACCCGACGGCCTACGTCAACGGGCTCAAGGCAGCGCCCGCCACCGAAGCAACGCGCGAACCCGATGCCGGCCAGACCGGTGAAACCCTTTACACCTGCCCCATGCACCCGGAAATCCGGCAGGACCATCCCGGCAACTGCCCAATCTGCGGCATGACACTGGAGCCCGTCATGCCCAGCCTTGACGAGGACGAAAACCCGGAACTCGTCTCCTTCACCCGCCGCTTCTGGTGGACGCTGCCGCTCACTGTGGTGGTGACGGTGCTGGCCATGTTCGGCCACCAGCTCGGCTGGTTCGACATGGCCGTCCAGAGCTGGATCGAGCTGTTGCTGAGCCTGCCGGTCGTATTGTGGGCAGGCTGGCCCTTCTTCGTGCGCGGTGCGCAATCGCTCGTCCACCGCAGTCCGAACATGTGGACCCTCATCAGCCTGGGGACGGGCGCCGCCTTTGTCTACAGCGTGGTCGCTACCCTCGCGCCCGGTGTATTCCCCGACTCGTTTATCTCCATGGGCCGTGTAGCGGTGTATTTTGAAGCGGCGGCCGTGATCATTTCCCTGACGCTGCTCGGCCAGATGCTGGAGCTGAAGGCGCGTTCGCAAACTTCCGCCGCAATCAAGTCATTGCTGGGGCTGGCGCCCAAAACCGCACGGCGCATCAAGGCCGACGGCACCGAGGAAGACGTTCCGCTGACCCACGTGCACGTGGGCGACAGCCTGCGCGTGCGCCCCGGCGAAAAAGTGCCCGTCGACGGCGTCGTTACCGAGGGTGGCAGCGCCGTCGATGAATCGATGCTGACCGGAGAACCCCTGCCCGTGAGCAAGCGTCCGGGCGACAAGCTGATAGGCGCCACGCTCAACACCAGCGGCGCGCTGGTCATGCGCTCCGAGCGCGTCGGCGCGCAAACCATGCTGTCGCAAATCGTGCAGATGGTCGCGCTGGCCCAACGCTCGAAGGCACCCCTGCAGCGTATGGCTGACCAGGTGGCTGGATGGTTTGTCATGGCCGTGGTGGCCGTGGCCGTGCTGACCTTTCTGGGATGGGGATTTTTCGGCCCGCAACCGAGCTGGGTTTACGGCCTGATCAACGCGGTAGCAGTGCTGATCATCGCCTGCCCCTGCGCGCTGGGCCTGGCCACGCCGATGTCCATCATGGTCGCCACCGGCAAGGCGGCTGGCCAGGGCATTCTTTTCCGCGATGCGGCGGCGATTGAACACCTGCGCACCGTCGACGTACTGATCGTCGACAAGACCGGCACGCTGACGGCCGGCAAGCCGGCGTTCGACCGCGCGATTCCCGCCGACGGCTTCCGTGCTGATGAGGTGTTGCAGCTGGCCGCCAGCCTGGACCAGGGCAGCGAACACCCGCTGGCCGAGGCCATAGTAGCCGCAGCGCGCGCTCGCAGCCTGCCGCTGGACACGCCAGAGAACTTCGAGTCCGCCAGCGGCATCGGCGTCAGCGGGCATGTGGCTGGTCGGCTGCTCGCGCTAGGCAATACGGCGTTGATGGCGCAGGCTGGTGTTTCAGTGGATTCGCTGCTGGCCCAGGCGGAAACCCTGCGTGCCGAGGGCGCCAGCGTGATGCACCTGGCGGTCGACGGCCGGCTTGCGGGCCTGCTCGCTGTGGCCGATCCGGTGAAAGCCAGCACGCCCGAGGCGCTGGCGGCGCTCAAAGCCGCCGGCCTGCGCGTGATCATGGCCACAGGCGACGGCCTGACCACAGCCAAAGCCATCGCCGGGCGCCTGGGCATTGACGAAGTGCACGGTGGCGTGCAGCCGGCAGACAAGCTGGCACTGGTCAAGCGCCTGCAAGATGAAGGCCATATCGTTGCCATGGCCGGCGACGGCATCAATGACGCCCCGGCCCTGGCCCAGGCCAACGTGGGCATTGCCATGGGCACGGGTACCGATGTGGCCATGAACAGCGCCCAGATCACGCTGGTCAAAGGTGATTTGCGCGGCATTGCACAAGCCCGGAAAATCTCGGAAGCGACGATCGCCAACATGAAGCAGAACCTCGGCTTCGCCTTCGTCTACAACTCGCTGGGGGTGCCGCTGGCCGCGGGCTTGCTCTTTCCCTTCACCGGCTGGTTGTTGTCGCCCATGATTGCGGCCCTGGCGATGAGCCTGAGTTCGGTGTCGGTGATCAGCAATGCGCTGAGGCTGCGCGGAAAGCGTTTGTAACCGGCGCTTATCAGGGCTGACTTCGCCCGGTTTGATTGCTATGCTGCAATGACAAGGCGCCACCCCGGCGCCAGCCAGACTGGGGTCACCATGGCCACGATCTACAAGGAATTCACGGTCGACGCGGGCATAGGCAGCGTCTGGGACGCGCTGTGCGACTTCAACGCGGTGCACCGGCGCCTTGCGCCGGGCTTCGTGGTCGACTGCAAGCCCGGCGAAGGCGGCCGGACCGTAACCTTTGCCAACGGGATGGTTGCGCACGAAGTGCTGGTGGGCATCCATGAAGGGATGCACCGCCTCAGCTACACCGTGGTCGGCGGCAAGGCCACCCATCACATGGCTTCGGCGCAGTTGTTTTCCGAGGGCGAAAACCGCACCCGCTTTACCTGGGTTACCGACGCGCTCCCCGATGCGCTGGAGGAATACATCGACGCGATGATGACCCA
Organism: Polaromonas sp. P1_F4; assembly: GCF_056405675.1. Classification (NCBI taxonomy): domain Bacteria; kingdom Pseudomonadati; phylum Pseudomonadota; class Betaproteobacteria; order Burkholderiales; family Comamonadaceae; genus Polaromonas; species Polaromonas sp. P1_F4. The sequence goes on from NZ_JBFUBP010000009.1 coordinate 136,192, forward strand.
GGGCGCGGCGGTGATGCAGCAGGCACTCGGCAGGCCGGCCGCCTGAATTCAGGCCGGCCGCTTGGCCAACAAGGCCCAGACGCCCGCCATGGACAGCAGCGAGCCGCCCGCGAAATTAAAACGCCGCTGGGCGCGCGGCGAGGCCAGCAGCGTGCGGGCCGACGCAGCAAACACCGCGTACAGCGTGGCGTTCAGGCTGGCCATCACCACAAAGGTCACCGCCAGCACCCAGAGCTGCCGCGTCACGTCGGCGCCGGGGTTGATGAACTGGGGCAGGAAAGCCACGAAAAACACAATGCCCTTGGGGTTGAGTGCGGTGACCAGGTAGGTATTACCGAACAGCTTCCACAAGGAGCCCGGCGCCTCGGGCGCTGCCGCCTGCATAGGCGAAATTCCGGCGCGCAGGAGCTTGATGCCCAGGTAAAGCAAATACAGGCCGCCCGCCCACTTGACTACCGTGAACCAGAAGGCCGATGCCGCGAGCAAGGCGCCCAGGCCGAACAGCGAGACTACCAGGGCCGTCGAGTCACCCAGCGCCACGGCGGCCACCAACGGAATGTTGGCACGCTTGCCGTGCGCCATCGAGTAGCTGATGACCGTCAGGATGGTCGGGCCCGGGATGATGAGCAGGACGGTGGTTGCGGCGACGAAAGCTAGCCAAAGCTGGATGGACATGGTGCGTTGTTCCGAAGTTGTGGATCGATGAGAGGGAGCGTGCTTCATGATACTGCCGGGCGGCAAAAGATGAGTCACCTCACCCGCACAGCCCTGCCCGCATTTGCCTAAAATTGCCCATGCCTTCCGCCATCCCGCCCAAGCGCCTCAAAGTTGCACCCTCGCCGGCTACCAGCCTTTTTATCGATGACACCCACACCGCGCGCTGCGCCTGGTGCCAGGCAACGCCCCTTTACCGCAACTACCACGACAGCGAGTGGGGCTTTCCGGTGGACGATGAACGCCAGCTCTTCGAAAAAATCTGCCTTGAAGGTTTTCAGGCTGGCCTCAGCTGGCTGACCATCCTGAACAAACGCGAATCCTTTCGCAACGCGTTCGCCAACTTCGATGCCGAGCAGGTGGCCCGCTTTGGCGAGCGTGACATCAAACGCCTGGTCAATGACGCGGGCATTGTGCGACACGCGGGAAAGATCGCCTCGACCATCAACAATGCAAAGCGCGTCATCGAGCTGCGAAAAGAATTTGGCTCACTGGGCGCTTTTGTCTGGCGGCTGGAGCCCGAGGCCAAGAGCCGGCCCGCACGCATCACGCACGAGGCCGTGAAAGCCATGCCGACTTCTCCGGCCTCCATCGCACTGTCCAAGGATTTGAAGAAACGCGGTTGGAGCTTTGTGGGCCCAACCACGATGTATGCCTTCATGCAGGCCATGGGCCTGGTCAATGACCACATCGAAGGTTGCGCCAGCCGCAAGCCCGCGCTGGCAGCGCGCACGGCGTTTACCCCGCCTCGCGTGTCGTAACTTAAAGCCAGCGTGCGCGCTTGAAACGCCAATAGAGTAATGAGCACGCCACCACAATCATGCTGATGGCCATGAGGTAGCCGTAGCGCCATTTGAGTTCGGGCATGGCTTCGAAGTTCATGCCCCATATGCCGGCAAACGCCGTGCAGACCGCAAAGATACTGGCCCAGGCTGCGAGTTTCTTGGTGACTTCACTCTCTTCAATCGTCACCATCGCCAGGTTCACCTGGATGGCCGTGCCTATGGTGTCGCGCATGTTTTCGATCAGCGCGTTGATGCGCGACAAATGGTCGACCACATCGCGAAAATAGTCCTGTACGCCGCTGCAGATCTGGGGAACCCGGCCGCCGTAGAGCTTGCTCGCGCCTTCCAGCAGCGGTGCTACTGCGTGCTTGAGCACCATCACGCTGCCCTTGAGTTCGTAGAGCCGTTCGATGTTCTTTCGCGCAGCACCGGGCGTGAAGATTTCCTTCTCGATCAGCTCCAGCTCGGTTTCAAGCGCATCAAGAATGGGAAAGTAGCGGTCGACCACCGCGTCCATCAGGGCGTACAGCACAAACCCCGAACCGTTGCGCAGCAGCTCGGGTTCGCGTTCGCAGCGTTCGCGCACACCCAGAAAACCTTTTTGACTGCGGTTGCGCACGGAGAGCACATAGTTCTTGCCGGTAAATACATCCACCTCGCCAACGTTGAGCTCGCCCGGCTTGTCGGCGGAAGGCTCGATCAGGTGCAGCACCGAGAACAGCGAAGCGCCGTATTCCTCGATCTTGGGCCGCTGGTGGCCGTGCCGGGCATCTTCTACCGCCAGTTCATGCAGGCCGAATTCCTCCCGCATTTCCTCGAGCTCTTCTGGTGTGGCGTCTTGCAGCGCCACCCAGACGAACGCGTCAGGCCGGCAAATGTACTCGCTGATCTCGGTGACCGGGATATCGGCGAGCTTGGTGCCGTTCTGGTAGACCACACAATTGATGAGCATCTGATGTTTCCCCGCAAGTTGCTTGCAAGGATTCTGTCACAGCGACTCTCAAGTGCAATAGCGGGGACACCTCGTCAAGCGCCTTCAGGCCGCCGCTTTGGCGGCCATTTGCCGCGGCAACAAGGCTTCACGGATAGGCAGATTCACCAGCGCGGCGCCGACAGCCAGAACAATGTCGATGTACCAGACCCAGTCGTAGCTGCCGGTGGCCTGGAATATATAGCCGCCCAGGTAGGCCCCCAGAAAGCCACCCACCTGGTGCGACAGCATGACCACACCGAACAGCATGGCCATGTTGGCCGTACCGAACATCTTGGCGACCAGGCCCACCGTGGGGGGAACGGTCGAGAGGAAGGTCACGCCCATGACGGCGGCGAAGATCAGCATCACGGCCGGCGTTTTGGGCGCGAGCAGGAAGATGAGCACAGCCAGGCCGCGCGTCGCGTACAGCAGGGCTAGCAAGGACTTCATGCGCCATTTCCCCACGGCCCAGCCCATGGCCAGGCTGCCGACGATATTGAAGAGGCCGATCATCGCAAGCGACCAGCCGCCGATTTCAGGCGGCAAACCGCAGGCCGCTATCACGCCGGGGAGGTGAGTCGCCAGAAATGCCACATGAAAGCCGCAGACCAGGAAACCCGCAGCCAGGTAACGATAGCTGGGCGTGCCTATTGCCTGACTGATAGCCTGGCGCGCGCTGAGTGCTTTCGTGCCTGAAGCTGCTGCGGCCTGCGCCGCCAACGCTTTCGAATTGCCCTTGAGCACCAGCGCCGCAGGCACCGCCAGCAGGATCAGCGCGCCCAGCCATTGCATGGCGCTGGCCCATCCGACAGCGGCGGTGAGGCCGATGGCAATCGGCGCCATCGCAAACTGTCCAAACGAGCCGCCCGCATTCACGATGCCGGTCGCCAGGCCGCGCTTTTCCGGTGGTACCAGACGCGTGCTGGCCGCCATCAGCACTGAGGGGCCCGCCATGCCGGCGCCGCCCGCGGCCAGCACACCGATGGCAAAGATCAGGCCGGCCGTGCTGGTCATCAACGGAGTGATGATCGTGCCAATCGCCACCAGCACCACACCCAAAAAGATCACACGGCCTGTGCCGATGCGGTCAGCCACCGCGCCGGCAAAGGGCTGCGTCAGCCCCCACCAGAGCTGGCCGAAAGCAAAGGCCAGGCTGATGCTGCCGATGCCCAGTGCGGTAGAGGTGTTCAGCGCCGACAGGAACAGGCCCATGGTCTGGCGAACGCCCATCGTCAGGGCGAAAGTGCCGCCGGCTGCCAGCAGCACCAGCCACATCGCGATGCGGCGCGCGGGCAGGACAGCGGAAGACGCGGCGGGATTGGAAGGCTCGGGATTACTCATCATCAACTCCGGATTCGATGGGGGACAAAAGCTCTAAAGATTCATTGATCAGGTTGTGCAAGGCCAGCACACGCCCGGTGCCCAACAGCGCGTTGAGCTGCTCCTGCGCCGCCCTCCACCGCGAGCGGGCTTCTTCACGCTTGGCGCGGCCTGCGTCAGTCAGCACCACGGTTCGGCTGCGCGCATCGGTGCCTGCTGCGAGTTCAATCCAGCCGGCGTCGATCAGCGGCTTGAGGTTGCGCGTGAGGGTGGAGGCACTCATCTTCATGCCACGCGCCAGCTCGCCCGGTCGCATGGGGCCCAGCTTCAGCACATAAGTCAGCAGGGAATACTGCGTTGTCTTCAGGCCCGCCTTGATCATTTCAAGGTCGTAGTGGTGCGCGACGCGGCGCATCAGCTGGCGCAGCTTGACATTGGTGCAGCCCTGCACTTTGAGTTCGGCCTGGGTTGACAGGCGGGTTTTCTCGCTCATAATTTAATTGTAGCTACAATCATTGTATATGCAACATTTATAAATACCATGACCCTGCAAGACACATTGACTCAATGGATGGAACAAAGCGCCGCGGTGCGCGCCCGCATGGTCGGCGGTGGCGGCAAGCCGGGCCTGGCACGGCCGGAAGACGTGACGGGCAAGACCGGCATGGAAGTGATGCAGGCAATGCTGGCCGGTGAGCTGCCCTACCCCCACATTGCCGAAACACTGGACTTTGCGCTGATTGAAATCGAGCCCGGTAAAGCCACCTTTCAGGGCACACCGCAGCTCAAGCACTACAACCCGCTGGGCACCGTGCACGGCGGCTGGTACGCCACGCTGCTCGACTCCGCCGTAGGCTGCGCCGTGCACACCATGATGCCGGTGGGCCGGGCCTACACCACGGCCGAGCTGAGCATCAACATCGTGCGCGCCGCCTCACACAAGACCGGGCCGCTGCGCGCCATTGGCACCGTCATCCACTGCGGCCGCCAGCTGGCCACCGCCGAGGGCCGCATCGTGGGGCCGGACGGCAAACTGTATGCACATGCGACGACGACTTGCCTGGTGTTTGAGGTGCCGGCACCGATGGTCGGCTAAGCGACACCCAAGGCGTTGACAGGAATCTTGAGATAGCTCACGCCATTGCCTTCAGGCGGCGGCAAGCTGCCCGCCCGGATATTCACCTGGATGGAAGGAATGATCAGCGTGGGCATGCCCAGCGTCGCATCCCGGGCCGCGCGCATGGCGACAAAAGCCTCTTCGGAGATGCCGTCATGCACATGGATATTGGCGCGGCGCTGCTCACCCACAGTGGTTTCCCACTGAGGCGCACGTTCTCCAGGCGGGTAGTCGTGGCAGACGAAGATCCGGGTTTCTGCCGGCAGTAATAGCAGCTTGCGGATAGAGCGGTACAACTGGTGGGCATCGCCGCCCGGGAAATCCGCGCGGGCGGTGCCTACGTCGGGCATGAAGAGCGTGTCGCCCACAAACACGGCGTCACCCGCAAGGTAGGCCATGTCCGCGGGCGTATGGCCGGGTACATGCAGGGCGCTCATCTCCAGGTTGCCCAGCCTGAATATCTCGCCGTCCCTGAACAGGTGGTCGAACTGGCTGCCATCCGGCGCAAACGAATGCTCCAGGTTAAAAATCGATTTGAAGGTGGCCTGCACGGCGCGTATATGTTCGCCAATGGCAGTCCTGCCGCCGGCCTGCGCCTTCAGGTAGTGCGCGCCCGAGAGATGGTCAGCGTGCGCGTGGGTTTCCAGGATCCACTCGACCTGAAGGCCCTGCCGCGCCACATGGGCCAGCACCTGGTCGGCCAGTTCCGTGCTGGTGCGCCCCGATTTGAAGTCATACCCCAGCACCGGGTCGATGATGGCCGCCTGCCCTGTGCCGCTGTCCGCCACGACATAGGTGACGGTCCCGGTCACGGGATCAAAAAATGCCTGGGGATCCAACGGGCTTGGCATGGACTGTTCTTTCATCGGAGAGGCTTTTCTCCACATTATATGTTTTCATATAATATCAAGAAGCCCCAACGTACGGCCATGAAATCATCCCCTCCCGTTTTGGACCCCGGACTGCTTCGCGACGCGGCTGCGCAAGCCGTGGGTGTGCTCAAGGCACTGGCCAATGAAGACCGGTTGCTGCTGCTCTGCCAGCTCTCGCAGGGCGAGCGCTGCGTGAGCGAGCTCGAGCAGGACCTGGGCATACGCCAACCCACGCTCTCGCAGCAGCTCGGTGTGCTGCGCAATGAAGGCGTGATCATCCCGCGCCGGGACGGCAAGAACATTTATTACCGCGTGGCCGAACCCGGGACGCTGGAAATCCTGGCGCTGCTCTACCGCCTGTATTGCCCTGAAGGACGCAAGCAATGACCCTGGACTGGAACGCTTTCACACCCTGGTCCGCACTGGCGGGCGGCCTGCTCATAGGCCTGGCCGCCGCGATGTTCGTGCTGCTCAACGGGCGCATCGCCGGCATCAGCGGAATTCTGGGTGGATTGCTCAAACCGGTACGCGGCGACGTCGGCTGGCGGATAGCCTTTATCGCCGGGCTCGTCGGCGCTCCATGGGCTTATGCCGCATTCTTGGCCTTGCCCCCCATGCGGGTGGATGCCGGTTATGGCCTGCTGGTCACCGCCGGCTTGCTGGTGGGCATCGGCACGCGCTATGGCGCGGGCTGCACCAGCGGCCATGGCGTGTGCGGGCTTTCAAGGCTGTCGCCGCGTTCGCTGGTGGCCACGGTGACCTTCATGGGCGCCGGTTTTGCTGTGGTGTTTCTGGCGCGCCATCTGTTCAAACTTTAGGAGAAAGACCATGCTACTGCTGTCTTCCCTGCTGGCGGGCCTGGTGTTCGGCCTGGGCCTGATCGTCTCGGGCATGGCCAATCCCGCCAAGGTCCTCGGCTTCCTGGATCTTGCCGGCCCCTGGGACCCGTCGCTGGCCTTTGTCATGGCCGGCGCCATTGCCGTGGGCCTCTTCGCTTTCCTGCTGGCTAAAAAAAGGCGCCGTTCCCTGTTGGGCGCCGATATGAAACTGCCGGCTGCGGGCCCTGTGGATCACAGGCTGGTGGCCGGCAGCGCCCTCTTCGGGGTGGGGTGGGGGCTCGCCGGTTTTTGCCCCGGCCCGGGCCTGGTGGCCCTTGGCATGGGTGAACCCAAAGCCGCCGTGTTTGTGCTTGCCATGCTGGCCGGGATGGCGGTCTTCGAGTTGCTCGAAAGACGGCGGCTCTAGCCCCCACGCAACTACGCCACTTGGCCGGCATGGCCCTCCAAAAAGCCGGTTCGATGACCTGACCGAAAGATATCCTTGAAGAAGGGCTCGCACCAGGACCAAAGATCCCGGCCGACTGTCCGCATGCAGACAATTTATGTTCTTTTTTCGATTCGACCCGCTATTCAAGCGGAATATGCGGGGAAGCCCCTGTTATATCTGACAGGGTAAGGCTTGATTCAGCCTTGCACGGCGCATAGACTGCGCGAACATCAAAAGAAGAATAAGAGCATTTGGCAAGACAAGCACTCAACCTGGAAATGCAACGCAATGATTACCTCCCCGAACGACCATGCGCCAACCCCCTTTCAGGTTCTGCACCAGCCGATGGATGCTCCAGGCGCCATTTTCCTCACCGGGGGAACACCCTTCATTTCGGCATCTCCCCGGGGAAACTTCGTCGAGGAAATCACGCTCTGCCATCTGGATACTCCGTTAAAGATGGAAAAGGTCCAGAGCCTGCGCGGCCACATCAACCTGCCGTCCGGATGCCGTGACGCGCGGTTTTTTGAACAAGAAAAAAAAGAGACGAATTGGGCTTTGTGTTTGCGTTTGAGTTCCAACGCGTGGTGATTGGCACCTTGAGGCTGGTTCCCATGCACAAGGGGCTGACCTCACTTGAAAAGCTGTTGGCGGAAAAACAATTGATTGAGCCAGAGACCTGCCGAAACAGCTGGGAAATCGGGCGCCTTGTGCTCAATCCCGATTACAGAAGCGGCCCCGATCTTGTGAAGCGATGCATATTTTTGGGTGTTTCGTATCTTGCGCGGCATACTGATGGGCAAGACCTCTTTGCCTCCTGCACGCCGGTGCTGAGCCGCTTGTACAGGCGTTTCGGGTTTTCCACCATCGCCAACAATATACGGGTGGATGGGGCGGACGAATCGTTTGCCTTGATACATGGACAGGTACCGGACATTCTCAAATCGTCTGACTGTCAGTAAGTCATGCACGGGAATATTTCATATTGCAGCCGCATCCTCCACCAGAGACCGGAAGAGGCTGCTGTTGATGGTTTTCCCGCGCCAACAGAATTGAAATATATATGGGCTGGTTAAAAAGACTCTTTGGCCACTACGAGGCTTACCACGCACATGGAAGGCCGTTGCTCAAATACATTGGCATCGTAGGCGCCCTGACCTATGTGGTGTTTTACCTGATACGGTTCACGAAACCCAATCCTCGTCCCTACGATGACCTGGGAATGCGGGTGCTGGTCGTAATTCTCTTTACCGTGCTGGCCATGAAAAATCACTGGCCACAGAAACTTAAAAAATACTACTTTTCCTACTCCTATTGGGCATTGATTTATTGCCTGCCATTTTTCAATGTCTTTCTTTCGCTGAAACGGCACGGAGGCATCCCCGCGATCTCCAACTGTTTTATCGCGCTCAGTTTTCTGGTCATGATCGCCGACTGGCGCAACACAATTGCCATGTTGGTGATCGGTTGCGGCAGCGCGGCGTTGCTGTACGTCGCCATCACGCCCAACCCTTCAATACCCATGGACATGGTGGCCCAGCTTCCGGCCTACCTGCTGATTCTTATCGGTGGCGCCGCATTCAAGCTTTCGGAAAAGCAGATAGATGCCGAAAAATTGCGCATCGCAAACTCCCTTGCCGGCTCGATCGCCCATGAAATGCGCAACCCGCTCGCACAGGCCAAGATGAGCCTGGAGAGTATCGGGGAAATGCTGCCCGCGAACGGTATCGCGGTCTCCGCCGAACACACTTCCCGCATGCGCCAGTTTGTCAACATGGGGGAGATCGCTGTACACAGGGGTAACCAGGTGATTGACCTGATCCTGGGCTCCTTCAAGTCCAGCGCGGTGGACCGAAGCAAATTTGAGTATTTATCCGCCGCAAAAATAACTCAGAAGGCGGTGGACGAATACAGTTTTTCCGATCGGCACCTGCGGGGTGATGGTGGCAACTTACGTGACAGTGTCACGGTGAATGTCGTGAAGGACTTCACCTTTTACGGAGACGAAACTCCTTATGTTTTTGTGCTCTTCAATCTGATCAAGAACGCGCTCTATTACCTCGACCAAAAGTCCGGCGCAACAATCGTACTGACGATAGACGATCACAAGGTGACCGTCAGAGACACGGGCCCAGGCATCGACAAGGAGGTGTTGGCACACCTGTTTGAATCCTTCATGACCTCCGGAAAAGCCGAGGGGACAGGCCTTGGGCTGTCGTACTGCAAACGCACCATGCAAAGCTTTGGTGGTGACATTCATTGCGACTCCGTGGTCGGTGAATTTACACAGTTCACGCTGACCTTCCCCCCAATACCGCAAACCGGGATGGGCAAGGCCGCCATAGCGCCGGAAGTGCCTCGGCAGGCAGCCAGCCCGGCCATCCCCGGCAATGTGCTGGAAGGCAGAACCGTCATATTGGCCGAAGACGACGAACTTAACCGCATCATGGTGGGCGAGCGCTTGAAAAGCTGGGGCTTGACAGTACTGGAAGCGGAAGGGGGGCGCCAGGTTCTGGCCCACCTGGACAGCACACCATACGTCGATTTGATCTTGATGGATATGAACATGCCCGGTTTGAACGGCGTGCAGACGACTCAGGCGATTCGCTCGCGGGATTGGGAGCATCAGGGTATTTTTATCCTCGCACTTTCCGGGAACTCCGATGAGCTTGATGTCAGGACAGCCTTGAACGCCGGCATGAATGGCTACATCCTGAAAAATGGCGACATGAAGTTGCTGCAAGGAAAAATGCTGGAGGCTTTGGCGGCAACAAGGTAGCCCCGGGGAGAAATCCAACCCCGCGAAGCCCCCCATCGGTCATTGCGCAGCATGCATCGCCATCGCCTTTGCATCCCTACGCAAGCGGCCTGCACAGGGAGCGAAGATTGGCGACAATGGGCAGTCCGCCACTCCCCACCTTCATCACCATGCGACTCCTACACACCATGCTGCGCGTTGGCAGTCTCCAGCGCTCCATCGACTTCTACACGCAGGTTCTTGGCATGAAGCTGCTGCGCACCTCGGAAAATCCCGAGTACAAATACAGTCTGGCCTTTGTCGGCTATGAAGGCAACCCGGCGCAGGCCGAAATCGAGCTGACCTACAACTGGGGCACCGAAAGCTACGACATAGGCACGGCTTTTGGCCATATCGCGCTGGGCGTGCCAGACGCCTATGCGGCCTGCGAGAAGATCAAGACGGCGGGCGGCAACGTCACGCGCGAGGCCGGCCCGGTCAAGGGCGGGACCACGGTGATTGCCTTTGTGACGGACCCGGACGGCTACAAGATTGAGCTGATCCAGCGTGATGAAAGCGCTGCGGGCGCTGGCCTGCGTTAGTTCATTGCGCTCCGCTGCTATTCTTTTAATAGCTGCTTGCGCTCATCCAGAAAGGCTGGCAGCGCCATTTTCCTCATAAATAGCGGGTGGGCTGCCTAGCTCAGGCAGCATTGCGTGCCAGCTGGCAGGCCTGAAAAGCCAGCGCGGTCACGTGTGACCAGTTGCCGCGAGCCAGCGTGTCCGCAGGGGTCAACCAGGAACCGCCCACACACACCACATTGGGCAGCGCCAGAAACTCAGGTGCATTGGCCACCGTGACGCCACCCGTGGGGCAAAACCGCACGTCGCCGAACGGTCCGTTCCAGGCCTTCAACATGGCCGGGCCGCCCGCCTGCATGGCCGGGAAAAACTTGAGTTCCGTCAGACCGTCCTCCTGCGCCATCATGATCTCGCTTCCGGTAGCCACCCCTGGCAGCAGCGGCAGGCCGGCATCCTTGCAGGCCTGTCCCATCGCACGGGTGTAACCGGGGCTCACCGCAAAGCGTGCACCGGCCATGGCGCAGGCCTGGGCATCGGCGGCGCTGCGCACAGTGCCGGCACCCACCACGGCTTCCGGCACATCGCGCGCAATGGCCTCAATGCAGGCCAGCGCTTGCGGCGTGCGCAAGGTGACTTCGAGCATCCGGATGCCGCCGGCCACCAGCGCACGTGCCAGCGGCACCGCCTGGCTCACGTCGGTCAGCACAATCACGGGTATCACCGGGGCATCCTGCATGATCTGCAGGGGGCTCAGTTTTCCGCTGACGTTCAGGTTCACATCCACGATAAAGCTCCTTCTTCAGCCGTCAGCGCGTGACGGCGCATACCGGCAAACAGCTCCCGTCCCATACCGATGCCGTTGGCCGCGCGCAAATCGGCAGGCATGGTGTCGACCGGCCTGGCGGTCCATTCTGCATCGTTTACCAGTACCTTCAATTCGCCGGTGATGGCATCCACACGAATTACATCACCGTCGCGCACTTTCGCCAACGGGCCGCCGGCAGCGGCTTCGGGCGCCACATGGATGGCGGCCGGCACCTTGCCCGAGGCGCCGCTCATGCGGCCGTCGGTGACCAGCGCAACCTTGAATCCCTTGCCCTGCAGCACGGCCAGCGGCGGCGTCAGTTTGTGCAGCTCGGGCATGCCGTTGGCTTGCGGGCCTTGCCAGCGCACCACGCAAATCACGTCACGCTCCAGTTCGCCGGCACTAAAAGCCAGATGAAGGGCTTCCTGCGAATCAAACACCCGGGCTGGTGCCTCGATGACATGGCGGTCGTCGGGCACGGCGGAGACCTTGATCACGCTGCGGCCCAGGTTGCCCTGCAGCAGCTTGAGTCCCCCTGTAGCGCTGAAAGGTTTGGCTGGCGTGCGCACGATGGCCTCGTCTTTGGAAGCGCCCACGTCGTGCCAGGCAAGCGCCGCGCCGGCCAGCGCCGGCTCGCGTGTGTATTCGCGGATGCCGCCTTCACGCACCGTGAGCACGTCTTCATGCATGAAGCCCGCGTCCAGCAATTCGCGAATGATGAAGCCGGGGCCGCCTGCGGCCTGGAACTGGTTCACGTCGGCGCTGCCGTTGGGGTAGACGTGGGCCAGCGTCGGCACTACGTCGGAGAGGTCGGAAAAATCATTCCAGTCAATCACGATGCCGGCCGAATGCGCGACGGCTACCCAATGGATCAGGTGATTGGTGGAGCCCCCGGTGGCGAGCAGGGCCACCATGGCATTGACAATGGCTTTTTCATCGACGATCTGGCCGATGGGCGCAAAGCGCTTCGCCTTGACGATGCCCAGCACGGTGCGTGCCGCCTCGCGCGTGAGCTCCTCACGCAGCGCGTTGCCGGGGTTCACAAACGCGGTGCCCGGCACGTGCAGGCCCATGGCTTCAAGCAGCAGCTGGTTGCTGTTGGCGGTGCCGTAGAAGGTGCAGGTGCCGGGGCTGTGATAGGACTTGAATTCGGAATCAAGCAAGGCCTCACGGCCGACCAGGCCTTGCGCGGCCTGCTCGCGCACATGGGCTTTTTCCTTGTTCGGAATGCCCGACGTCATGGGACCGGCCGGCACAAACACTGTGGGCAGGTGGCCGAAATGCAGCGCGCCTATCAGCAGGCCCGGCACGATCTTGTCGCATACACCCAGCATCAGCGCGGCGTCGAACATGTCGTGCGACAACGCAACGGCCGTGCCCATCGCAATCACGTCGCGGCTGAAAAGGCTGAGTTCCATGCCGCTGGTGCCTTGCGTCACGCCGTCGCACATCGCGGGCACGCCGCCCGCAACCTGCGCCGTGGCACCCAGCTTGCGCGCCTCGTCCTTGATGAAGGCCGGGTAGGCCTGGAGCGGGGTATGCGCCGACAACATGTCGTTGTAGGCAGTGACGATGCCAATGTTGGGCTTGCGCTCGGTCACCACCTTGAAGCGGTCGTCCAGCGGCATGCCGGCAAAGGCATGCGCGACATTGGCGCAACCCATGCGGTCCAGGCCGGGTTCGCGGCTGGCGGCAGCGAGCAGGTGCGCAAGGTAGGCGCTGCGCGTGGGAAGGCTGCGCTCTGCGATGCGGGCGGTGATTTTTGAAACTGCGGGGTGAAGGGCCATGTTGTAACTCCGGTCATGGTCAAGTCACTGGGTATGTAACTTTATTACTGACTCTATGGTAACGGGTTACCGGCCTGTTTACCGCCGCACGGTTACCAGGTGGTTACGAAACGCAGCCGCAAAAGCTGTTCTGCAAAGTTCTGAAACAACCCGTGGGTGCGGCTTTACTGGAGGGTAATTTCCACACGCCGCGCTTCGGCGTCGCTGCCGCCACCCACAAGCTGCTCGGGTTTTTTCAGCACGATCTGGCGATCGGAAACACCGGCCTGCTTCAGTGCCTCGCGCACGGCAAGGGCCCGCTGCCGGGCAAGCGCTGCATTTTTCTGGGCGTCCCCTGTGGCATCGTGAAAACCGGTGATCACCAGCGTGCGGCCAGCCTTGGCGGCCTTGACCACTTCACCCAGGGCAGCACCCGCACCGTCCGCAAGGTCTGCATCGCCCGAGGCAAAATAAAACCGCACCGCGCCCTGCTCCACCTTCACGCTGGCGGCGTCGGCCGCAGCCTGCGAAGCCTGGCCGGCAATGCTCGCGGCACCGTCCACGGTGCTGGCTGGCAGGGCAGGCATCGGCGCCACCTCCGGCGCTGGCATAGGCTGGGGTATTTGGGCAGGGGCAACAGCGGCGGAAGGCGCCCGGCTGAGCCGATGCATGCAAAGCCCCACCACCAGCGCGATTACGAAAGCCACGAGGCCGAGAACGACCGCCAACACCAAGCCTTGCTGGCCCTCATCGTCCTGAGAAAACATTGCCCACTCCCGTCACTAAATCCGTCACAAAAACTCAACGCATTGTAAAGTGCGGCTGTGGAAAATTCAGCCAAACAAGCCGCCAGCCCAGGCATCAGCGTTTCCCGCAACCCGGACCACATGCTTGAGACCGTCATCCGCGAATGGGGCGGTAAAAGCGATCTCTGGATCTTCGCCTATGCCTCGCTCATCTGGCGTCCGGAGTTTGAACATGCCGAGGAACGTTTTGCGACCATCCACGGCTACCACCGCGCCCTGAAGATGTGGAGCCGCCTGAACCGCGGCACGCCGGAGTGCCCGGGCCTGGTGTTTGGCCTCCTGCACGGCGGCAGCTGCAAGGGGATGGTGTTTCGGATACCGCAGGCGCAGGTTGCCGGCGCCCTGCCCGCGCTGTGGGAACGCGAAATGCCCAACGGCGTGTACGACCCCAAGTGGCTGCGTTGCCAGACTGCAGAGGGCAATGTGCGGGCGCTGGCCTTCACCTTGTCCAAGCGCAGCCCCAACCATACGGGCGTGCTCAGCGCAGACGTTTACCGGCAGATTTTTTCGGACTCGTGCGGGCGCTACGGCACCACGCGCGAATATGCGCAACTCACCTACGACAAACTTAAAACCCTGGGAATTCACGACCACGCACTGGGCAAGCTGCTGGAGCTGGCCAAATAGGTCCAGACAGCGGAGGCCCCGGCCTTGTCAGCAGGGGCAAGGCGCCCTACAGTCAGCCATTGAATCAACCATCAGGAGACCTGCATCATGAAATACCACCCGGCACCGCTCGCCACCGCCCTTGCCGCCGCCTTTGTACTGGCCGCTTGCGCCTCATCCATGAACGGCCCGCGCGCCGTGGCCCAACTGCAAAGCACTACCGGCAATACCGCCTCCGGCACCGTCAGCTTCGTGCAGAGCGGGGACAAGGTACTGGTTTCGGGTGAGATACGCGGGCTCAAACCCAATGCCGAGCATGGCTTTCATGTGCATGAAAAAGGCGATTGCTCCAGCGGCGACGGCATGAGCGCGGGCGGGCACTTCAACCCCACGGGCCAGCAGCACGGCAGCCATGCCGACATGGCCCACCACACCGGCGACCTGCCCAGCCTGAAAGCCGATGCCAGCGGCGTCGCGAAATTCAGCTTTGAATCAAAGACCCTTTCGGTTGGCAACGGCACGACCGACATCGTCGGCAAGGGCCTGATCGTTCACCGCGACCCCGACGACTACAAAACCCAGCCCACCGGTAACTCCGGGCCACGGCTGGCTTGCGCGGTGATTAGAAGCTAGCCCCCACGTTCGCTCGCTTCGCGTAGCTCTCTGTCCCCCGAGGGGGCGCTGCGCCTGCGGCCCGGCGAAGCCGGTTCCGCGGCCCCGGCTTGGATGAGCCCGCCACGCGGTTCGCCGTCTCTCGGGCTGGCGTTTACTTCGCAATCAGCGCGTGGAGAATCGTTCCCCAGCGCGGCGCAGGTCGTCCAGCGTGTCGATATCGGTGACTGCACCTTCATCGGCCACGTCAATGAATGCTACAGAATTGATAGCTGCTTGCGCCCGTACAACGGGCGCCGCACCCTGATTTCCCTTTAAATCCAGCAACGCATCGCGGCACGCGGCCGAAAACCCGACCGGGTGGCCGCGCGTCCCCTTGAACATCGGCACCACCACCGCATGCTGCGCCAGTGCGTCGGCCACCGCCTGCAGCGTGGCGCTCTGCACCAGCGGCAAATCACCCGGCAAAATCAACCAGCCCGCAGCTTCGGGCGTGGCCCGCACGGCGGCCGCGATGCAGTCACCCATGCCCGGGTGGCCGGCATCTTCCAGGTGCCAGGGCAAGCCGCTGGCAGCCACGGCGTCCAGCGTGTGCTGCAGCACCGGCTTGCCGGCCAGCAGCGCCTGCAGCTTGTGCGTGCCGCCGCCCGACGCGGCAAAGCGCTCACCCCGGCCCGAGGCCAGCACCAGCACCGTGGGCTTGCCGCCTGCCATCACGCCAGCTTGAAAGGCAGCTCGCGCGGCGCCGGTTTACCGGTGAGCTTGGCGATCGCATTGGCAAAGGCGGGGGCCAACGGCGGCAGGCCGGGCTCGCCCAGACCCGTGGGCGCATCGGCGCTAGGCACGATGAAGACGGCAACCGTCGGCATGTCGGTGATACGCGGCACGGGAAAGTCGCCGAAGTTGCTTTGCTCGACCACACCGTCCTTGAGCGTGATGGCCGCACCCGGCAGGCACATCGACAAGCCCATCAGCGCCGCGCCCTGCACCTGCGCTTCAATGCTGGTCGGGTTGATGGCGAGGTTGCAATGCACGCCTGCGGTGATGCCGTGCAGCACCGGTACGTTGTCCTTGACGGATGCCTCGACCACATAAGCCACCACGGTGTTGAACGACTCATGCACCGCCACACCCCAGGCGCGCCCGGCGGGCAAAGTGCGTTCGCCGTAACCGGATTTGTCGACCGCCAGCTGCAGCGCGGCCGCGTGGCGCGGGTGCTTGCTGCCGAACTGCTTCATGCGCCAGGCCACTGGGTCTTGCCCGCTGCTGCGCGCGACTTCGTCAATCAACGTTTCCATGACATACGCCGTGTGGGTAGAGCCCACACTGCGCCACCAGAGCACCGGCACATTGAGCTTGGGGTGGTGCACCGACAGCCGCATCGGGATGTCGTAAGGCTCTTTCATGCCCTCAACCATGGTACCGTCCACGCCGTCCTTGACCATAAAGGCTTCAAACGGCGTGCCGCCGACGATGGACTGGCCGACGATGACGTGGTCCCAACCCAGGATCTCGCCTTTGTCGTTAAAGCCGATCTCGGCGCGGTGCACATGCATGGGACGGTAGTAACCGCCCTTGATGTCGTCTTCGCGGCTCCACAGCGTGCGCACCGCAGCCGTCAACCCTGCGCCGCGCGCCGCCTTCGCCACATTGCAAGCCTCCACCACGTAATCGCTGGTGGCAATCGCGCGCCGGCCAAAGCCGCCACCGGCCATCTGCACATTCATCTTGACGTTTTGCGGCGCCACGCCCAGCGCCTTGGAAGCGGCCATCGTGTCCAGGCCTGGCATCTGCGTGCCCAGCCAGAGTTCGGCCTTGGCGCCTGCGCCCTCGCCGCTCAGTTGCACCGTGCAATTGAGCGGCTCCATGGGTGCGTGAGCCAGGTAAGGAAAGACAAACTCGGCGCTGATCTTCCTGGGTGCAGACACCAGCTTGCTGATGTCATCCTTGTACTTGAGTGCGCCGGTTTTCTGCGCCAGCGCGCGGTAGCTGGCCAGTTGCTGCATGCTGTCGACCTTCTCGACGCCGCTGGTGTCCCACTCGACCTTGAGCGCATCACGGCCCTGCTTGGCGGCCCAGTAGCCTTCGGCCACTACCGCCACGCCTTCGCCGCCGCGGTCCAGCGGCACGCGCAGCACGGCCTTCACGCCGGGAATGGCTTTGGCCGCGGTGTCGTCCAGTGACTTGAGCTTGCCGGCAAACACCGGCGGGTGCGCCACCACTGCCGTCAGCATGCCGGGCAGGCGCACGTCGATGCCGTAGCTTTGGTTGCCGGTGGATTTGGCGCGTGCATCCAAGCGCCCTGTAGGCTTGCCGATGATGCGGAACTGTTTCGGGTCCTTGAGCGTGACGGCCTCCGGCACCGGCAGCTTCATGGCCGCTTCGGCCAGCTCGCCGTATGTCAGGCGCTTGCCGCCGGGGCCAATCACCACGCCTTGTTGGGTGCGCAGGCTGCCGGCATCAACGCCCCACTGCGCCGCGGCTGCCGAGACCAGCATGGCGCGGGTGCGCGCGCCCAGCTCGCGGTACTGCGTGTACGAGTTTTTGATCGAGCCCGAGCCACCCGTGAGGTGCATGCCGAAAGCCGGATCCACATACGCCGGGTCGGCATTGCCATGCTGGCTTTTGACCAAAGCCCAATCTGCATCCAGCTCTTCCGCCAGGATCATCGGCAAGCCGGTCTGAACGCCCTGCCCGAAGTCGAGCCGGTTGATGGTGACGGTCACCGTACCGTCCTTGTCGATGCGCACAAAGGCC
This sequence comes from Polaromonas sp. P1_F4, assembly GCF_056405675.1. Taxonomy (NCBI): domain Bacteria; kingdom Pseudomonadati; phylum Pseudomonadota; class Betaproteobacteria; order Burkholderiales; family Comamonadaceae; genus Polaromonas; species Polaromonas sp. P1_F4. Next base: position 153,909 of record NZ_JBFUBP010000009.1, read on the forward strand.
GAGGGCTGCTGGGTCGGCTTCAGGCTGGACGCCGCCGGTGCACCCGCTGTGGCCATGGTTTGCGCTTGCGTCAGCATCGGAAAAGCACCGAGTGCAAAGCCACCGGCGGTCGCAACCTTGAGGAAGCTGCGGCGCGGCAGCTCAGCATCTGCTATTGTTTTGGTAGCTGCTTGCGCCCGATTCATAAGGGCCTGAAGACCTTTTGGCAGTTGAGAAGCGATATCAAAGGTGTCTGGGGAATTGGAATACATGATGTTGTTCTCCTTCTTTAAACCAGGTAAGCCAGTGCCTGGGCGGCGTCTTTGATGGCGGCGCGAATGCGTACATAGGTGCCGCAGCGGCAGATGTTGCCGGCCATGGCGCCGTCGATGTCGGCATCGCTCGGTTTGGCATTGGACTTGAGCAAGGCGGTGGCGCTCATCACCTGGCCGCTCTGGCAATAGCCGCACTGCGCCACGTCATGTTTGACCCAGGCGTCCTGCACGGCTTTGCCGACGCGGTCGGTGGCAACCGCTTCGATGGTGGTGATCTTCTGGCCAGCAGCGGCAGAAATCGGCGTGATGCACGAGCGTATGGCCGCGCCGTTGAGATGCACGGTACACGCGCCGCACAGCGCCGCACCGCAGCCGAACTTGGTGCCGGTCATGCCCAGCGTGTCACGCAGGGCCCAGAGAATGGGGGTCGATTGGTCGGCGTTGACGGATACGTCCTTGCCGTTGATGTTGAGGGTGGGCATCGTGGAACTCCTTGCGGTTTTTGTTAGGGGGAAATCAAAAGGGAGAAAAAGGGAGCGCTACTTGTCGAATTTATATTCGCTTAAATCAGGGTTTTATCCGTAAAAACTTGGGCATGCAGAAATGAGGGGTATTGCCTTTCAGAGGCGTTTCAAAGATTCAGGCCTTGATGGCATCCCAGCACAGGGTAAAAGCCGCCTGGTGCACCGCCTCGTCATCGGGCAGCACCTGGGTGCGTATCAGGTTGGCAGTTTCCCGCACCGAGCCCACCAGGGTAGCCGTTAACAACGGCAAGGGCACAGGCTTGAAAATCTCCTGCTTCTGGCCCTCCTCGATCAATGCAAAGAAGCTCGCCGCCAGCCGGGTCGACAACTCGCGGTTTCCCTGCGTGAACCAGGGAGAGTTGTAGTACTGCTCCTGGAACACCACCTCCGCATAACGCTCCAGCCGGTGCCGCAGCAGGTTGCCCCAGAGTCGGCGTACCCGGCTGCGCAAGGGGGTCCCGGGCACCACACCATCCATCAGGCGCAGCATGGTCGCGGTTTTGGCTTCTTCATAGAGCTGGCTGATCAGCTCGTCCTTGGACGGGTAATAGACGTACAGCGTGCTGGTGGCGATGCCGGCCGTGCGGGCAATGTCGGCCATGGTCAGGCCGCTCAGGCCGGTCTGGGCCACCAGGTTGAAGGTGGCCTCGGCAATGGCGCGCTGCTTTTCGTCGTCTTTGGGCTTCATGGAAGGGTGTGAATATAAACGAATATTAATTCGCTATCAAGCTACCCGGCGACGCGAACCTGCCGCAGACAAGGAATTGGCCTGTGCGGGCACAATCAGAGCCATGAGCCAGCCCACCCTCTCCATTGCCGACCTGCGCAAAAGCTATGAACGCGCCGAACTCAACGAAGACGCATCAGCCGCAGACCCGCTCCAGCAATTCGACCAGTGGCTGAAAGAAGCCATCGCCGCCGAAGTGCCCGAGCCCAACGCCATGACACTGGCCACCGTGGCCAGCAACCTGCGCCCCTCCACCCGCATCGTGCTGATCAAGGGCTATGACGAGCACGGCATCAGCTGGTTTACCAACTACGACAGCCGCAAGGGCCAGGAACTGGCCGGCAACCCGTATGCGGCATTGCAATTTCACTGGGTAGAGCTTGAACGCGTGGTTCGCATTGAAGGCGTGGTCGAAAAAGTCTCTGCCGAAGAAAGCGACGCTTACTTCAGCACCCGCCCGCTGGATTCGCGCATAGGCGCCTGGGCCAGCCCGCAAAGCGAAGTGATCGCCGGACGCAGCGTGCTGGTGGCCAATGCGGCCAAATACGGCGCCAAATTTTTGCTGCAACCCCCGCGCCCGCCGCACTGGGGCGGCTACCGCCTGAAACCCGACAACTGGCAGTTCTGGCAAGGCCGCAAAAGCCGGCTGCATGACCGGCTGCGGTATACGCTCCAGGATGACGCGAACTGGCTGCGCGAACGGCTGGCGCCCTAAGGCTGAAATGAAGTGGATCGCAAAGGGGTTTCTTGTTGCGGCCGTCGGAGCTGGAGTGTTTGCTCTGCATACCCTCCTGCAGACTTTTCTTCACGGCGGCCCCTTCAGTGGCCTGCTCATGTGGATTGCAACTTCCGGGTGTTTTGGGTTTCTCGTGGGCGGCATTCTTGCATTCGACCCTGAGTCCCCATGCAAGGTCAAAGAGAATTCATTCGCGCGCACTCTTATCGGCGCTGCCTCAGGCGCAGCCTTAGCCTTCCTCTGGAACTGGTCTGGCGATGCGCTAATGTTGGCCACTCTGCTCGGCGCCATTCTTGGATGTATGGGAATGATTTGGGCCAAGTATCTCCAGCATCTGTAAATGTCAAACCATCTACCTGCTTAGGTGCGGTCAATTAGGTGGTCCAGCCGCGTTATGGACTGATGCGCCACTCCCGCCAACTGCTCTGCGCTGACCCATTCAGGCGCGATCTCCGCCAATGGCACCAGTACAAAAGCCCGCTGCCTCATGCGCGGGTGCGGCAGCGTAAGGTGCTCTGACTCCATACGGGCGCTGCCGTAGAGCAGCAGATCCAGATCCAGTGTGCGGGGTGCGTTGCGGTACGGTCTTTCCCGGCCGGCCTCCTGCTCGATGTGTTGCAAGTGATCCAGCAATGCGGGGGCGGTCAAACCAGTTTCGAGTTCGACTACGGCGTTGAGGTAATCGTTGCCGGGGGCCGCAGATTCCTCGTCCGCATCGGTATCCAGCGGCGCTGTTTGATAGAGGCTGGAAGATTGGCGGACCTGCGTGAGCGGCAGCTGGCCTATCGCCTGAACGGCTTGCCTCAAGGCCGCCGCAGCATCACCGAGGTTGGCGCCCAGGGCAACGTAGGCGCGAACCATGCGGCTATCAGGCGTTGGGAGTGCTGTCCGATGAAGGCGAAGCAGCAGCATCGCCGCCTGCACCTCCGGCCCCGCCTGCTCCACCACGGTTGGCTGGCTTGCGGCGGCGGCGGCGCTTTTTGGCGGGGGCGGCGTCGCCCTGCTCGCCAGAGACATCCGCCGCATCGGGCGTGGTGCGTTCGGCTTGCGCTGAGCCAGGCTCGGCATCCGGGCGCTTGACACGCACACGCGGTGCCTGCGGCTTGTTCTGCTGCGCCTGGCGCGCCTCTTCAATCATGGCGTGGCGCTCGTCGTCGTAGGCGGTGCTGAATTTTTCCCACCACTCGGCGAGCTCCATTTCGATCTCGCCGGTCTGCGCGCGCAGGCGCAAAAAGTCAAAGCCGGCGCGAAAGCGGGGTTGGTCCAGCAGCGAATACGGCGCGCTGCCGGTGCGCTTTTCAAAGCGGGGCTGCATGGTCCAGATCTCGCGCATGTCGGTGCCCAGCTTGCCGCGGCCCGACACGTCGCCGATCTTGGCGTTGAAGGCATCGTCAATCGCGTCTTGCAAAGCCGGCATGAGGTGTTCGCCGCGCTTTTTGCGCCGCTCCCAGCCTTCGCGCACGTCAAACCACAGCACGCACGACAACAGGAAGCTGGGCGCCACCGGCTTGCCTTCGCCGACGCGGCGGTCGGTGTCTTGCAGGGCGAGCTTCAGAAAAGGTTCGTCAGCGTTTTCCACCACCACGTCGAGTAACGGATAAATGCCGGTGCCCAGCCCGAGGAATTTGAGCTGCGCGATGCTGGCCAGTGAATGGCCGGTCTGCAGCAGCTTGAGCATTTCGTCAAAAAGGCGTGACTGCGGCACATCAGCCAGCAGGCCCTTCATCTCGCGCAGAGGGGCCACCGTCTTGTCTTCAAACTTGAAACCCAGCGCGCTGAGCTTGGCGGCAAAGCGCACAGCCCGGATGATGCGCACCGGGTCTTCGCGGTAACGCACGGCCGGGTTGCCGATCATGCGGATGATCTTTTTCTTCGCGTCCTTGATGCCGTTGTGATAGTCGACCACCACCTGCGTCTCGGGGTCGTAGTACATCGCATTGATGGTGAAGTCGCGGCGCGCGGCGTCTTGCTCGATCGGGCCCCAGACGTTGTCGCGCAGCACGCGGCCGGAGGCGTCAACCGCATGCTTCATGCCGGCGAGCTCGCTCTTGCTGGTGCGCTCGTTGCCGCCAACCTGCTCGGCCAGGCTGCTGTCAAGGTGCGCGCGGAAGGTCGAGACCTCGATCACTTCATGCTCTCGTCCGCGGCCGTAGATGACGTGCACGATGCGAAAGCGCCGCCCGATGATGAAGGCGCGGCGAAACAGCGACTTGACCTGCTCGGGCGTGGCGTCTGTGGCAACGTCAAAGTCCTTGGGGCGCAGGCCGACCAGCAAATCACGCACCGCACCGCCCACGATGTAGGCCTCGTAGCCGGCGTCTTTCAGCGTGCGCACCACGTCCATGGCGCGGTCGTCCACCAGCGAGACGTCAATGCCGTGTTCCTTGACGGTGACATCCTGGCGCTGACCGAAAGGTGATTTTTTGACCCGCTTGGTGCCGGACTCTGTGCCGTCTGATTTGCCAAACAGCTTGTCGATAAATTTTTTGATCATGGATAACTAGATAAACAGGTCAAGTATGCGCCATCCGCGCTCTGCCGCCAGGGCCCGCAGGCGGGCGTCCGGGTTGGTGGCGACGGGGTGGGTGGCCTTCTCCAGCAGGGCAATATCGTTCAGGGAGTCGGTGTAAAACGTGGTTTCCACGTCGTTCCAGCCGAGGTCTCGGGCCGCCAGCCATTGTTCCACGCGGGTGACCTTGCCTTCGCGCGCCGAGGGCGTGCCGCTGATCTCGCCGGTCACCCAGCCGTCGGCGTCGCGCTCCAGCTCGACCGCGATCAGCTCTTTCACCCCGAAAGCGTCGGCGATGGGCCGCGTGACGAACTCGTTGGTGGCAGTGACGATGACCAGTTCATCGCCCGCGGCCCTGTGGCCATCTACCAGCGCCAGCGCCTGTTTTGTGATGGCTTTTTGCACCACGTCCCGCATGAATCGGGCGTGACCAGCTCCTGAATTGATAGCGCCCTGCTTGCGGATGGCTTCAGTGGCAAAGCGCACGTATTCGTGGATGTCGAGCGTGCCGGCGCGGTAGTGCTCAAAAAATTCATTGTTACGGCGCTTGAACTCGGTGCTGTCGCACCAGCCCAGCGCAATGGTGAATTCGCCCCATTCGTAGTCGGAATCGATGGGGATCAGCGTGTGATCCAGGTCAAATAAAGCAATCTTGCGGGAAGCAGTCATTTCGCAGTCACAGTCACTTATTCACTCTCCAGCATCGATTTGATCAGGGGAATCGTGATAGCCCGTTTGGTTTGCAGGGCGTATGCATCCAGTTGGTCAAGCAGCTGCATCAGGCTGCCCAGGTCGCGCGAAAAGCGGGTCAGCATGAAATCCATGGCCTCGTCGCTCAGGAACACGCCGCGCGCATCGGCCTCGCGCCGCAGCACGGCGCGCCGCTCGGGTTCGGTCAGGGCTTGCAGGGCAAACACATGGCCCCAGCCCAGGCGGGTGCGCAGGTCTTCGCGCAGCGCCAGGTCGGCCGGCGGCATCTGGCCGGCGGCCAGCACCCAGCGCGGACGTCCGTCGGGCGCGCTCAGCGCATTCACAAACCAGTTGAAGGCCGCCTGCTGCTGCACCGCGGTGTAGAGATGGCAGTCGTCCAGGATGACGGCCGCCCAGGATTCGTTGAACTCGGGCGGCTCCAGCATGGAGGCGTCCATCCAGCCGCTGGCGGCGCCCTGCTCGCGCAGCGCTTCGCGCACGGCTTTCAGTAAATGGGTTTTCCCGCTGGCGGCTTCACCCCAGAGGTAGGTAGGCACCGGCGAGCGCAGCGTGTTGCCGGCCCACAGTTCCAGATGCCGGAGCGCGGCTTCGTTCGGCCCGCCAAAAAAATTGGCGAACGACGGGGCTGAAGCCAGCCCGATGTCCAGCGCAATCTGTTTCATGCCCGCCATGCGTTCATCCTGACCCTGTTCAGCCTTAGCCGGCCTTGTTGTAAAGCCGGCTGGCCATATAGCTGGCTTTAATGCGGCGTATGCCCACCAGCAGCACCGCACTGGCCGGCAGCGCCACCAGCACACCGACAAAGCCGAACATCTGGCCGAAAGCCAGCAAGGCAAAAATCACCGCCAGCGGGTGCAGGCCGATGCGCTCGCCCACCAGCCGCGGCGTGAGGTACAGGCTTTCCACCAGTTGCCCGATGCCGTAGACCACGGCGACCATGACGAGCGCCTTGAGCGAAGCGAACTCCAGCAGGCCGGCCAGCACCGCGAGCATCAGGCCCAGGCCAAAGCCCAGGTAAGGAATGAACATCGCCAGGCCGGTAAAAACACCGATGGGCAGGGCCAGGTCCAGGCCGAACAGCGCCAACCCCACGGCATAGAACACCGCCATGATCAGCATGACCAGCAACTGGCCGCGCAGGTACTGGCCCAGCACCGAGTCGGCTTCGTCAGTGAAGCTGTCAAAACCCGCGCGCAGGTGCGGCGGCACCAGTTCGAGCACGCGAGCGACAAACTTGTCCCAGTCCATCAGCAGGTAAAACAGCGCCACGGGAATCAGCACCGCATTGCCGATGATGGCCAGCGCCACGCTGCCGCCCAGCTTGAGTGACGACATCAGCGAGCCGAACAGGTCTTCAAAATTGGCATTGAGGTACTTGAGTACAAAGGCCTTGATGCTGCCCACGTCCAGCGCGACATGGATGCCGAACTGCGCCAGCCACGGCGCCAGGCTGGTGTTGAGCCTGTCGGCCAGCAGCGGCACCTGCTCGCGCAGCACGGGCAGCTCCTTGGCCATGATGGGCACAATCAGCAAAAAGAGGCCGAGCAGCGCCACGATGAAGAGGAACTCCACCAGCACCACCGCCACCACGCGCGGCAGGCGGCCCTTGCCCATGTCGTCCAGCCGGTTCACGAGCGGCGTCAACGCATAGGCCAGCACGGCTGCAATGACAAAGGGAGCCAGCACCGGCCCCAGCAGCCACAGCGCCAGGATGACCAGCGCGGCGATGGCGCACCAGGCGGTGGCGCGTTTTTGGGTGGTGGTGAATTGCATACAGCCTTGGGTTGAGCTTGCCGGAAGGAACCTTGGAAAATGTCCCTGGAAAGGCCCGAAAGGCGCCTGATGGGCAGCCTTTAGAATCTCAGGCTGAATTCTATCGGGCTTGCAGGCCGCTTCCGGGCTGCAAATCCGCCTTCTGACCGCCTGCCCTCCCACTGCATCAAAGCCGACACATGACCACCTCCTCCACTTCCCCCCTGAGCTACAAAGACGCAGGCGTCGACATCGACGCAGGTGACGCGCTGGTCGAACGCATCAAGCCGCTGGCCAAAAAAACCATGCGGGAGGGCGTATTGGCAGGTATTGGCGGCTTTGGCGCCTTGTTTGAGGTGCCCAAGCGCTACAAGGAGCCCGTCCTGGTCAGCGGCACGGACGGCGTGGGCACCAAGCTCAAGCTGGCCTTTGAATGGCAGATGCACGACACCGTGGGCATTGACCTCGTGGCCATGAGCGTCAACGACGTGCTGGTACAAGGCGCCGAGCCGCTGTTTTTCCTCGATTACTTCGCCTGCGGCAAGCTGGATGTGGACACGGCCGCGGCTGTGGTGGGCGGCATCGCCAAGGGCTGTGAGCTGAGCGGCTGCGCCCTGATTGGCGGCGAGACCGCCGAAATGCCCGGCATGTACCCCGCGGGCGAATACGACCTGGCCGGCTTTGCCGTGGGCGCGGTCGAAAAGTCCAAGATTTTGACCGGCAAGGACGTGAAGCCCGGCGACGTGGTGCTCGGCTTGGCCAGCAGCGGTGTGCATTCCAACGGTTTCAGCCTGGTGCGCAAGTGCATTGAACGCGCCGGCGCTGCGGCTCCGGCAAAGCTGGACGGGAAACCCTTCAAGCAGGCCCTGATGGAACCCACACGCCTGTACGTCAAGAACGTGCTGGCCGCGCTGGCTGCCCACCCGATCAAGGCGCTGGCCCACATCACCGGCGGCGGCTTGCTCGAAAACATTCCGCGCGTGCTGCCCGAAGGCACGGCCGCCCATCTCAAAAAGGGCAGCTGGCCACAAACCGAGCTGTTTGCCTGGCTGCAGAAAACCGCCGGTATCGACGACTTCGAGATGAACCGCACCTTCAACAACGGCATCGGCATGGTCGTGGTGGTGGACGCCGCCAATGCGCAAGCCACAGCCAAAACCCTGCGTGACGCCGGCGAGCAGGTGTATGAAATCGGTGTGATCGCGCCCAAGGGCGACGGCGCCGCCGTCACCGTCGGTTAAATCTGCCGCAACCGCCCTCTCGCGCCCCACGATCCGGGGCCGTCCGCTCCTTCGGTCGGGCCGTTTTGCTACAAAAACACTAGCTGCGTGCGCCCATGGCGCTTGGGGTCACTGGACTTTTTGTTAGTTATGTATCAAACTGTTCCATCGATCCGTCTTTGGAGCAGTCATGCCGGTTATCGCAGTCGTCAACCGCAAGGGAGGCAGTGGCAAGAGCACGCTGGCCGCGCACATCGCCGCCTGGTGCGCGCGCAATGGCAGCTCGGTCATGCTGGGCGATGTAGACCGCCAGCAGTCGGCGCGAAGCTGGCTCAAGCGCCGGGACCCCGCGCTGCCCGCCATCGCGCCCTGGGCCGTCGACCAGAAAAACATGCTGCGTGTGCCCACCGGCATCACGCACGTGGTGCTTGACACGCCGGGCGGCATGCACGGCTTTGAGCTGGCGCGCGTGGTGATGTTTGCCGATGTCATCGTCATGCCGGTGTGCAATTCGATGTTTGACCGTGAATCGGCCGCGCAGTGCCACGCCGAGCTGATGGCCATGCCGCGCGTGGCCAGCGGCCGCTGCCGGCTCGCCACGGTGGGCATGCGCATCGACGGGCGCACCAGTGCCGCAAAAACGCTGCAGGCGTGGTCTGAAAGCCTTGGCATACCTTTTCTGGGTGCCCTGCGCGAAACCCAGTTGTATGTACGCAGCCTGGAGCGCGGCATGACGATATTTGACCTGCCGGCCAGCGCCGCAACGCAAGACCTGCAGCAATGGCAACCGATCCTGGAGTGGCTGCGCCCCACGTTGTATCCGCCGCAAGCCGCCAACGACGCGCCCGAAAGGGGGCACGCGACGGTGCCGGCCAAAGCCCCGGTCCGGATGATCGCGCCCCTGCCCTCGACCGCCGCAACGCTGGGTGCCCGGCTGCTCAACCCACCGCCCGCTGCCAAAGCCGCGTCCGCGCGCCTGGGCAGCTCGCTCCCCAACAGCCTCATGCCCGCGCAGGAATCCCTGGTGCATGGCGCGCGCATGTCCGCACAAAGCACCGCACGCGCAGTCGGCCGGCCTGTGCAGGTCAGTACGGCGCCGGCCATGTCGCGCAATGTGGACTCTCCTGACGGCATGCAGATTCCGCATTTCCTCAAGCGCGGCACCTGACTCGCCCTACCTCCCGGCGTCCGGCGCACCGAGTCAGAAAGCCGCCAGCTCCTTACGCACTTCTTGCGCGGCCCGCACCATGTTGCCGAGCGCCGCTTCGGTTTCCGGCCAGCCCCGCGTTTTCAGCCCGCAGTCGGGATTGATCCAGAGGTTTTCCGCCGGGATCACGCTGGCAGCTTTTCGCAGCAAGCGCACCATGGCGTCCACGGTCGGAACACGCGGTGAATGGATGTCATACACACCCGGCCCGATTTCGTTCGGATACCTGAAGGCGCCAAATCCCCGCAGCAGTTCCATGTCGGAACGGCTGGTCTCGATGGTGATCACATCGGCGTCCATTGCTGCGATTTCCGGCAGGATGTCATTGAATTCGGCGTAGCACATGTGGGTGTGGATTTGCGTCTCGTCGCGCACACCCGAGGCACTGATGCGAAAAGCCCGCGTGGCGGTGCGCAGGTACGCGGCCCAGCTCGCACGGCGCAGCGGCAATCCTTCGCGAATGGCCGGCTCGTCGATCTGGACGATGCCGATGCCGGCCTTCTCAAGGTCCACCACCTCGTCGCGTATGGCCCAGGCAATCTGCTCGCAGGTCAGGCTGCGCGGCTGGTCGTCGCGCACAAAGGACCATTGCAGGATGGTGACAGGGCCGGTCAGCATGCCTTTCATCGGCAGCTTCGTCAGGCTCTGCGCATGCGCCGTCCATTCGACCGTCATGGGTGCAGGTCTCGCCACATCGCCAAAGATCACCGGCGGCTTGACGCAGCGCGAGCCGTAGGACTGCACCCAGCCGTTGGCGGTGAAGGCAAAGCCGTCAAGCTGCTCGCCGAAGTACTCCACCATGTCGTTGCGCTCGGCTTCCCCATGCACCAGGACGTCAAGGCCCAGTGCCTCCTGCTTGCGTACCGCCAGCGCAATCTCGGCTTCCATCTTTTCACGGTAGCCCGCCGCGCCGAGTTCGCCGCGTTTGAACGCTGCGCGCGCAGCGCGGATCTCCGGGGTCTGCGGGAACGAGCCGATGGTGGTGGTGGGCAGCGGCGGCAGCGCAAGGCGGGCACGCTGCAGGACCTGGCGCACCGGAAAAGGCGAGCTGCGGCAGTCGTCGCCTGCAACGCTGCGTGCAAGACGCAACGCCACGTCGGCCCGGTGCACACGGGGGCTGCGCCGGCGCGCCGCAACAGCTGCGCGGGCTGAAGCAAGCTCCCTGGCAACCAGAGACTCTTCTCCCGTGAACGCCGCACGCAACATGCGCAGCTCGCCCAGTTTTTCCACCGCAAAGGCGAGCCAGGCGCGCAGTTCCGCATCCAGCGCACTCTCGGCTGCAAGGCTGAAAGGCACGTGCAGCAGCGAGCAGGAGGGCGCGATCCAGAGTTCGCCCTGGTGCCTGGCAGTGACCGCGCGCAGCTTTGCCAGCGCCGTGTCGGGGTCTGTGCGCCAGATGTTGCGGCCGTCCACAATACCCACCGACAGCACCTTGTGCGCAGGCAGCCAGTCGGCCACCCCCACCAGTTCCTCGGGCGCACGCACCGCATCGACATGCAAGCCCGCCACCGGCAGCTGGCAAGCCAGCCTCAGGTTGTCGGCCAGCGACGAAAAGTAGGTGGCCAGCAGCAGCTGGGGTGCGTTGCGGGCAAGCTGTGAATAGCTGCGCTCAAAGGCGTAGCGCCACTGCTCGGGCAAATCCAGGCCCAGGATGGGCTCGTCCATCTGCACCCACTCCACACCTTGCGCCTTCAGCCGCCCGAGAATCTGCGCATACACCGGCAATAGTTTGTCGAGCAGGCTGAAGCGGTCAAAGCCGGGCTCATCGCCGCCTGTCTTTTCCTTGCCAAGCCACAGAAAGCTCAGTGGCCCGAGCAGCACCGCCTTGACCCGGTGGCCGGCGCCCTGGGCCTGCGTCACTTCATCGAACAGGCGCTCCGAAGCAAGGCTGAATTGCGTCCCTGCATTGAATTCGGGCACCAGGTAGTGGTAATTGGTGTCAAACCATTTGGTCATTTCCAGCGCGAAGCTGCCGCCGCCCGCCTTGCCATCCGCGCACGCACAGCCGGCACCGTGTGTATGGTCGCTGTGCGCATTAACGCCGCGCGCCATGGCGAAGTAGCGGCTGAGGGCAGACTCCTGACCGGTGAAGCCAAAGCGCGCCGGCTCGCAACCCAGCATCTGGATGTGATTGGCCACGTGGTCGTAAAAAGCGAAGTCGCCTACCGTGACAAAGTCCAGCCCGGCTTCTTCCTGCACGGCCCAGTGCCGCTCGCGCAGGCCGGCTCCGGTGGCTTCCAGCGCAGCCAGGTCAATCTCGCCGCGCCAGTGTTTTTCCAGCGCGAATTTCAGTTCCCGGTTCGCGCCCATGCGCGGAAAACCGAGGGTATGTGTGTGGACCATCCAGTTATCTCCCAATGCGAATCACAGAAGAACGCATGGTCGGCCAGATTCAACTATTATTCAAACGAAAGAAATTGCCTTTCAACATGAAAATAATTGATTCACCGATTAATTTGCTAATTGATCTGCAGGGAACAACTGATGAGCCCGTCCATCCTTGAGCTGCGCCACCTGCGCACGCTGACCGCCCTGCGCGACAGCGGCAGCCTGGTGCGCGCGGCGCAATTGCTCAACCTCACGCAGTCGGCACTCTCGCATCAGGTCAAGCTGCTTGAAGAGCGTTACGCCACGCCGCTGTTCGAGCGCAAGTCCGTCCCCCCGCAGTTCAGCACCACGGGCCTCAGGCTGCTGGCGCTGGCCGACGCGGTGCTGCCGCAAGTCGAGGAAGCCGAGCGCGATGTAGCGCGGCTGGCCACGGGGCGTTCAGGACAGTTGCGCATCGCTGTGGAATGCCACACCTGTTTTGACTGGCTGATGCCGGCCATGGATTCGTTTCGCTCACGCTGGCCCGAGGTGGAGCTGGACATTGTTTCGGGCTTTCACCCCGACCCGATTGCACTCGTGCTGCAGGACCGCGCCGACATCGCCATCGTCTCGGAAGAAGACGCCAGCGAAGCGGTGGATTTCCACCCGTTGTTCCGCTTTGAAATCATGGCGCTGCTGGCGAATGAGCATGCGCTGACGGCGAAAACGCATCTCACGGCCAGGGACTTCGCCAACGAAACCCTGATCACCTACCCGGTACCCGACGAAATGCTCGACGTGGTGCGCCAGGTGCTGGAGCCGGCCGGCGTCAGGCCTGCGCGCCGTACGACAGAGCTGACAATTGCCATGCTGCAGCTGGTAGCCAGCGGCCGCGGTATCGCAGCCTTGCCCAAATGGGCCGTGCAAAGTTACCTGGACAGAGGTTACGTGAGCGCAAGGCCGATCGGCAAAAAGGGCCTGACTGGGCGCCTCTATGTCGCGTGCACGCAAGCCATGTCAGGCCGGCCCTGGCTGGAAGACTTTGTGGCGATCACACGGGAAAGCTGCTTTCTCACGCTCAGCGAGATCGAACTTCTTTGAGAAAAGTGCCTGCAGCGCCCTGTGGACGGGCGCAAGCAGCTATTAAATCAATAGCAATGCCGGAGCAGACAAACCGGGGACGCAGCAGGGCAACTCAGTGGCGGCTCTGGCGCAGCTGGGTCAGCCGCTCGGCCATTGTGTCAATGTCAAGCGCGTCTTCGGCGTTGGCAAGATAGATTTCCAGGTCGGCAATGGCACGCTCGGGCTCGCCATGCGCGGCCCAGGCCAGGCCGCGGTCGCGGTATTCGGTCCATGCTTCGGGCTGCAGAACGATCAGGCGGTCCTGCACGGGAATCAGGCGCTGCCAGTCTTCCTGAGTCTTGTGGATTTCCTTGAGATTGCGCAGCATGCGGCTGATGATTTCGCGCGGCGGCGCCGACTGCAGGTACAAGCCCATCGGCACTTCAAACTCTTCGTCGGCGCTGCTGCGTTGCCGGAAAGGCTCCAGCCGCTCGGACAGTTCTTCGCGGCTGAGCGACTGGCCGCTGAACGGATCAATCACAACCTGGCCTTTGGGCAGGTTGACCTTCACCATGAAATGCCCGGGAAAGGCCACGCCGCGCGCGTTGAGGCCCAGGCCCAGGGCCAGCTCAAGCCATAGCACCGCCAGCGTGATGGGAATGCCGCGGCGTGTGCGCAGCACGGCATTCAGGTAGCTGTTGTCGGGGTCGTAGTAATCATTGACGTTGCCGCCAAAGTTCAGGTCGTGAAAAAAGAACTGGTTCAGTGCCCGCAGGCGCTGCAGCGCGGGAGCATCGGCAGGCAGGCGGCGCTTGAGGCGGGCCAGCAGCTGGTCTACGTCGCCCAGCACCTGCTGTACATCAAGGTCGGGGTATTCGTCCTGCGCCAGGCTGACGGCGGCCTCCAGCAGGGGGAAATGCTCGTCGCTTTCCACAAGGCTGGAGAAATACTGCAATGGAGACGGTACGGTCAGATTTAATTGCATACCCTACTGTCTCATAAACCGGCGCAAAAAGGGAATCAAGGAATGCCCTTGAAGAGTCTGAAAAAGGCGACAATTCAGTGTTTCAGGAGTTTTCGCACCTTCAGGCCCGACGCCCATAACGCTATGAAATAAATAGCGCCCGATGCAATCAGGACAAGCGCCAGCAGCCCTATTCTCTCCAGGTACTGGCCTTTCAGGCCGACCCAGTTCACGGCCCCGGCCGCCCACAGCAGGAAAACCGCCAGCAACGCACTGGCACCCACCACCTGTGCCGAAAACATGCCCCAACCGGGCGCCGGCGTGTAGCTGCCGCGCCGCTTGAGCCCCCACAGCAGCCAGAGCGCATTGATGAGCGCACCAATACCGATGGCCAGCGCCAGCCCCGCGTGTTGCAAAAACGGCACCAGCGCCAGATTGAGCAGCTGTGTCACCACCAGGACGACCACCGCAATGCGCACCGGCGTCTTGATGTCCTGGCTGGCATAAAAACCGGGCGCCAGCACCTTGATGGCCACCAGTCCCAACAGGCCCGCGCCGTAGCCCATCAAGGCCGTGGTGGTCTGCTGCACGTCGCGGTCGGTAAAAGCGCCATAGTGATAAAGCGTGGCCACCAGGGGCTGGGCAAACGTCATCAGGGCCACGGCACAGGGAACGGCCAGCAGCACCACAATGCGCAGGCCCCAGTCAAGCATGGCCGAATAGCGCGCCGCATCGCCGGCGGCTTTGGCAGCCGACAGCTGCGGCATCAGCACGACACCGATGGCCACACCCAGCATGGCGGTCGGGAACTCCATCAGGCGGTCGGCATAAGTGAGCCAGCTCACGCTGCCGGGCGTGAGGTGCGAGGCGATCTGCGTATTGATAAGAAGCGAAATTTGCGCCACGCTGACACCCAGCAGGGCCGGCACCATGAGCCGGGTGATGTTTTGGGTGGCCGGATCGGCCCAGGCCGCCTTGATCGCAGAAGGGTTCCAGCCAATGCGCGGCAGCAGCCCCAGCCGGAACAGCGCCGGCACCTGCACCGCCAGTTGAAGGATGCCACCCACCATCACGCCGCCGCCCAGGGCGTAAACCGGCTCGATCCCGTGTGCCTTGAACCAGGGAGCGCCCAACCAGGCCGCCAGAATCATGGAAAGGTTGAGCAATACCGGCGTGGCAGCCGGCACGGCAAACCGGCGCCAGGTGTTGAGCACGCCCGAGGACAGCGCTACCAGCGACATGAAGCCGATGTAAGGAAACATCCAGCGCGTCATGAACACGGCAGCCTCAAAGCCGCGCGCTTCCTGCTTCAGGCCGCTGGCCATGGCCCAGACCAGCACCGGGGCTGCCGCCACGCCGGCCACACAGGTCAAAAGCAGCGCCCAGGCCAGTAAAGTGGCGACCCGGTCTATCAGCAGCTTGGTCTCGGCGTCGCCGTTTTGGGCCTTGCTGGCAGCCAGCACCGGCACAAAAGCCTGGCTGAAAGCCCCTTCGGCAAACAGCCGCCGGAACAGGTTGGGAATGCGAAATGCCACATTGAAAGCATCCGTCATGGCGCTGGCGCCAAAAGTCGAGGCAATCAGCAGTTCCCGCACCAAACCGGTGATTCGGGAGACCAGGGTCAGAAGGGAGACGGTAGAAGCGGATTTGAAAAGTGACACGCATGGAGTTTAGCCCCCGCCAGTCGCCCAGCCCCCTCCCATACCAGCAGGGGCCGCGGAACCGGCTTTGCCGGGCCGCAGGCGCAGCGGCCCCCTCGGGGGGCAGGGAGCTACACGCAGTGAGCGACCGTGGGGGTATATAATCATGGGCTTTGCTGCAACATCCACAGACTCCTCCCCAGGATTAAAGGAATTTATATATGGCTACCGCCAAACCCAAGAAAAAGAACCCCCGCCTCGCGTCGGGCCGTAAACGCGTCCGCCAGGACGTCAAACTCAACGCTGCGAACACCTCGCTGCGCTCCAAATACCGCACCGCTGTGAAAAACGTCGAAAAAGCCGTTGCAGCCGGTGACAAAGACAAAGCCAAGGACCTATTCGCCAAGGCCCAAAGCATTGTGGACACGGTTGCCGACAAGGGCATCTTCCACAAGAACAAGGCAGCGCGCGACAAGAGCCGCCTGTCCGCCAAGGTGAAAGCCCTGGCACTGGCCCCCGCAAAGGCCGCCTGAGCAATCAGGCAAATCGCCCGGACGGCATCTTGAAAATACCGTCCGCCGTTTTGTAGGGTGCGCTGCAGCAAAGCAAAAAAGCCGTCGAAAGACGGCTTTTTTGTTGGGCGCTTCGAAAACCTCAGTCTTTGCGCGGGGGATCCGGAATTAAACAGGCTTCGGCTACCTGTAAATCGTTGTCTTTGGCAAAGTTGATGGCGAAGTCCCAGGCCATGGGCTCGGCCTCGCGCAGTTCTGAGTTAACGACCACACACTTCACGCCGTTGATGACGGTGGGCACGCACCAGGGGGAGTAGGTCAGGTGGCTGCCAGGCTGCGGGCCGCCCGGGCGGAAATGACTCATCACGCCGCACAACCTGTCAGCCCAGTCGCTGGGCCGGAAGGTTTTGCCGTCGCGGGTAATACCCTGAATGAAGACTTCTTTGGCGGTGTTGGAGACCATCGGATGGAGGGTTTTTTGCGGCGCCTGACGTGGGAGGGGGATCGTATTCAACCCATGCTGCACCGCACAACAATTCTATCTTATTTGCGACTCTTATATAAGACTTGGCATTTCATTTTCAACATCCGCAGACGCCAGGCGCCTGCATTGCAGTGATGCAGGATCGTCACAAAAGCCTGCAAACTCTGCGCCTAAAATCAGCCCAGGCCTGCTTCACTTGTTGCGGGCCTCCGATTTTCAGCCCTGTTACAGCCCTTGTTCCGGAGTTCTCCATGACCGCAGCCCTTCCCAAGCACATCGAAGCCGCCTCCCCTCACGTGATGAACACCTACGGCCGCCTGCCCATCGCGCTGGACCATGGCCAGGGTTGCCGCGTGTGGGACGTTAACGGCAAGGCCTACCTCGACGCACTGGGCGGCATCGCCGTCAACACGCTGGGCCATAACCATCCCAGGCTGGTGCCGGCCCTGCAGGAGCAGATCGCCAAGCTCATCCACAGCTCCAATTACTACCATGTGCCGCTGCAGGAAACCCTGGCGGCCAAACTGGTGGAGCTGTCGGGCCTGGAAAACGTGTTTTTCTGCTCCACGGGCCTGGAAGCCAATGAAGCCGCGCTCAAGCTGGCGCGCAAGTTCGGCCATGACAAGGGCATTGAGCGTCCCGAAATCGTTGTCTATGAGAAAGCCTTTCACGGCCGCAGCATCGCCACCCTGAGCGCCACCGGCAACCCCAAGGTGCAGGCCGGCTTCGGCCCGCTGGTGGAGGGATTTATCCGCGTACCGCTCAACAACATCGATGCGCTGAAAGCCGCTACGGCCAATAACCCCAATGTGGTCGCCGTATTCTTTGAAGCCATCCAGGGCGAAGGCGGCATCAACAGCATGAAGGACGAATACCTGCGCGACGTGCGGGCGCTGTGCGACGAGCGCGACTGGCTGCTGATGATCGACGAAGTGCAATGCGGCATGGGCCGCACCGGCAAATGGTTTGCCCACCAATGGTCGGGCATCATGCCCGACGTGATGCCGCTGGCCAAGGGCCTGGGCTCGGGTGTGCCGATTGGCGCGGTGGTGGCCGGTCCCAAGGCTGCACATATCTTTGGCCCCGGCAACCACGGCACCACTTTTGGCGGCAACCCGCTGGCAATGCGTGCGGGGGTGGAAACCATCCGCATCATGGAAGAAGATGGCCTGCTCGCCAACGCCGTGAAGGTGGGCGACCACCTGCGCGCGGCGCTGACGCGCGAGCTGGCCGGCGAAAAAGGTTTGAAAGAAATCCGCGGCCGCGGCCTGATGCTGGGCATTGAGCTGACAGTGCCGTGCGGCGAGCTGCTCGCCCGCGCCGCCGAAAACGGCCTGCTGCTGAGCGTGACCGCTGACACCGTGATCCGCATGGTGCCTTCGCTGATCATGACCACGGCTGAAGCCGACGAAGCGGTGGCCATCCTGGTTCCGCTGATCAAGCAGCTTTTGAAAGAGAAAAACGCGTGACCACTGCGATCCCCTCCACGCCTGCTGCCGTGCGGCACTATTTGCAGTTCAGCGACCTGAACGCGGCCGAATACGCCTATGTTTTCGAGCGCGCCGCCATCATCAAGAAGAAGTTCAAGGCCTACGAAAAACACCAGCCCCTGGTCGACCGCACGCTGGCGATGATTTTCGAAAAAGCTTCGACGCGCACGCGCGTGAGCTTTGAAGCCGGCATGTACCAGTTGGGCGGCAGTGTGGTGCACCTGACCACCGGCGACAGCCAGCTGGGCCGTGCCGAGCCGATTGAAGACAGCGCCAAGGTCATCAGCCGCATGGTCGACCTGGTGATGATCCGCACCTTCGAGCAAACCAAGATCGACCGCTTTGCCGAGCACTCACGCGTGCCGGTCATCAACGGCCTGACCAACGAATTCCATCCCTGCCAGATCCTGGCCGACATATTCACCTACATCGAGCACCGCGGCTCCATCAAGGGCAAGACAGTGGCGTGGGTGGGCGACGGCAACAACATGGCCAATACCTGGCTGCAGGCCAGCGAAATCCTCGGCTTCAAGGTGCATGTGAGCACCCCGGGCGGCTACGAGGTCGACCAGTCCATCGCCGGCATCCGTTCGGCCGAAAGCTACAAGGTCTTCAAGGACCCGATGCAGGCGTGCGCTGGTGCCGACCTGGTCACCACCGACGTATGGACCAGCATGGGCTATGAGGCCGAAAACGAAGCACGCAAGAAAGCTTTTGCCGACTGGTGTGTGGACGCCGAGATGATGGCCGCAGCCAAGCCTGATGCGCTTTTCATGCACTGCCTGCCTGCCCACCGCGGAGAAGAAGTCGAAGCCGACGTGATCGACGGCCCGCAGTCCGTGGTGTGGGATGAAGCTGAAAACAGGATGCACGCACAAAAGGCACTCATGGAGTTCCTTTTGCTCGGGCAGCTCGCGTAAACGCTGAGAGATCAACGATAAAGCGTGAGTTCCATCGGCACCGCGAGCCGCGTCACCCGTCTCGCGGAACACCAGGCGCTGAAGCGGGCGGACTGTCCAACGCAATTGCGGCACCGCGAAGCGCAGGTGATTGCCCGGACTGAATGACGTACACCGGCACGTCTGCCAGGAACTGTGCAAAGCGGCCCTTTGCCTTGAAGCGTTGCCCAAACGCCGTACGCTCGAAAACTTTTCCCATGCGCGGAACGATGCCGCCGCCGATAAATACCCCGCCGCGAGCGCCGAGCGTCAGCGCCAGATTACCCGCGACCGTTCCGAGGAATGCGCAGAAAAGATCGAGTGCCTCGCGACACCAGGGATCACCCCCATCCAGTGCTGCCGACGCTACGGTCGCAGCATCAAGCCCGGCGTCAGGTGCACAGCCGTCAACTTCTTTGATAGCCAGGTAAATATCGACCAAGCCCTGGCCGCACACGGCTCTCTCGGCCGAAACATGGCCGTAGCGGCGGCTTAGCCAATGGAGTACCGCTTGCTCACGCGGGGTGCAAGCCGCCAAAGTGGCATGCCCTCCCTCCCCCTCGATCGGAATCCAGCCGCCCTGCCCGTCGGGCAACAGCCCCGAAACGCCCAAACCGGTACCGGGCCCGATCAAACCCATCGCAGCGAAAGGGGCGGCCTTTGTGCCCTGAACCTGACGCAACTCCCCTGGCTTCAGCGTGGGCAGCGCCAGGGCCAGCGCCGTAAAGTCATTCAGCACCCGCAGCTTCGCGAATCCGAATTGCTCTTTCAGCGCCTTGATCGAGAAAGTCCAACGATGGTTGGTCATTCGCACCTGATCCCCATGCACTGGATTGGCAATCGCGATTGCGCAGCCAGGAGGGGGGCTTCGCCTCACAACGCCCAGGTAATGCCGGATTGCATCCGCAAGGCTGGCATATCCAGCACAAGGCAATATCACCAGGTCATCGATGGATGCCCCGGCACCGGTCTGCCATGCAAAGCGCGCATTGGTCCCGCCTATGTCGGCCAAAAGCCTCCCATCACCGCCAGGACTGACTGGCAATGCCGTCATTTTTTTATCGCAACCGGGCCAGGATGAGCCGCTTGTCATTCCATGGTGATTTTTGCGGTCTTCACAATATCGCGGTACAGCACGGCCTGAGGGCCGACGAACGCACGAAGCTCACGGCCGGTCATCGGAGCGACCGTGATACCGGCTTCCGCCAGCTTTGTGCGCACGTCGGGCTGCGCGAGGGCGTCCAGCAATGCCTTTTCATAAGCGGCCACGATAGAGGGGGAGGTTCCCGCTTTCACAAACAGGCCTTGCCAGAGCGGCAGTGAAATTCCGTTGAAGCCCTCTTCCTCGCCAATGCGCCTGACATTCGGCAGTTGCGGGACGCGTGCACTATCCGACACCGACAGGGCCTTGATCTTGCCCTCCTTGAGAAAGGGCATCGCCGTCGACAAGACCAGCACCGCACTGTCCACCTGGCCACCAACAAGATCATTCACGATCTGGGCACCACCACGGTACGGGATATGCAGCATTTCCACCTTCGCCCGCTTATTGATCAGCGACCCGTAGAGATGTTGCATCGTCGCAATTCCGGGCGTTGCGTAATTGAAGTTTTCTTTCCCGCTTTTGCGCAGCGCGCCTGCCAGGTCGGAAAGCGTCGCGTGGGGCGAACCCGCGGGAACAGCGAATATCAGGGGCACCGTGGTCATGCGCCCAACCGGCAGAAGGTCCTTCTCCCAATCAAGCCTGGTCTTCGGATTGACCATGGGCACCAGCACGGTATCCGTGCCTCCCATGTAGATGAGGTTACCGTCGGCTGGCGCATTGAGCACTTTTTGCGCGGCAATCATGCCGCTGGCGCCCGCAACGTTCTCGACGATGACCTGACGCCCCAGGCGCTTTGACAACTCGGTACCCACAACGCGGGCGACCAGGTCGGCACTGCCGCCGGCAGAGTACCCGACTATCAGCGATACAGGCTTGTCCGATTGTGCGCGGCCAATGCCCGGTAATAACGCGCCGGCGCCCAGCAAGGCAAGCTGGTTCAACAGCCTGCGACGCCCGGCGCGCTGGCGAGCAAAAAGATCTTCCATGACGTGTCTCCATGTTTTATGTATCCGCTGAATGCAGGGAAATTATATTGTATTTATATTTATTGTAATTTGTATTAATTTTAAATTTATCCTATATAAAACATTGAATTACACAAATACAATATGCATCAATAAAAATTTATCGGGCATGCCAATAGGCTTGCCGCGTCACAACCCAAGCGTCCATGAATACCAGTATGTTTGAATCATTTATTACCGGCCACTGGTTCAGCGGCGAAGCCAAGCGCATCTGGAGCGACAGGGCCACGTTGCAGGCATGGCTCGATGTTGAAGCGGCACTGGCTCATGCCCAGGCCGAACTCGGCGTCATTCCCACCGAGGCTGCGCAAATCATCGGGAAGAAGGCCGATGCCCGGCTCTTCGATCTGGATCGCCTGTCCAGGGACATCGCGTTTGCACAACATCCACTCGTTCCCGTCCTGTCCCAGTTCGAGGAACTGTGCGGTGAACCAGCCGCGGGCTATATCCATTGGGGGGCGACGACCCAGAACATCTTCGATACCGCCAGTTCACTGCAGATGCGTGAGACACACCACTTGTTGACGGGTCATCTGGATGCAGCCATCGCCGCACTTGGCTGGCTGGCGCAGGAACACCGGGCAACAGTGATGGCGGGCCGTACACACGGCCAACATGCGTTGCCAATGACGTTCGGCTTCAAGCTTGCCGGCTGGATTGACGAACTGGACAGGGACCGCGACCGACTGATGCGGCGCCTGGCGTCGTCGTTCGTCGCGTCCATGGGCGGTGCGATAGGCACTTTCGCGGCGATGGGCAGCAAAGGCCGGGCCGTGGAAGCCCGCATGGCTGAGCAACTCGGGTTACCTGCAGCCGGACTGCCAAGCCGCTCGTCCTACGACCGCGTGTGCGACTACATTTCGGCACTGGGATTGCTTGCAGGTACTGCGCAGAAAATCGCGCAAGACATCGTATTCATGCAGCGCACAGAAATCGGGGAGGTTGCGGAAGCGTTTCACATGGGCAAGGTAGGCAGCTCGACCATGGCGCAGAAACGCAACCCTTCCACCGCGCTGCTGCTGGTCAGCCTTGCGCGCATGATGCGGATGCGGGTGCCTGCGGCCCTTGAAGCCATGGTGCGCATGGATGAAGGCGATTCGTCGGCAACCAACGTGACCGACACCTTGCTTCCAGAAATCGCCATCATCTCGGCGTCCATTGCCGAGACCCTTGCCAGGCTGGCAAAGGGTCTTACCGTGAACACTGAGGCGATGCGGCACAATCTTGAACTATCGAATGGCCTGATCGCTTCGGAAGCCGTCATGATGCGGCTGACCAGGCTGATGGGACGCCACGAGGCGCACAAGGTGCTCTACGAAGCAGCACAACGGTCCCAATCGGAAGGGGTTCCGTTTATAACAAGCATCGGTGAGCATCCGATGTTTGCAAAACATGGGCTTCCCGAGGGCCTGGCCCAGGCACTTGTAGCGAGCAACTACGTGGGCGAATCGGCGGCAATCACGATTGAGACGGTCGAGCGCGTGACGCAACCTCGATAAGCGGTCAACCTAAAAGGGGCACCTAGTGCTTAAAACTCTCTCCGTTGGCATCGTCGGTTACGGTTACGCGACCAAAACGTTTCATGCGCCTTTGATAGCTGGAGTCCCCGGGCTCAGACTTGCCGCGATTTCAAGCAGCAATCCTTCCAACGTGTATGCCGACTGGCCCGACGTGCAGGTCGAGGCAACTGCAGAGCGGCTTTTTGCGCGTCCGGACATTGACCTTGTGGTGATACCAACACCCAACGACACACATTTTTCGCTCGCTTGCGCAGGGCTGGCCGCAGGCAAGCATGTGGTGGTCGACAAACCCTTTACGGTAACGTTGGACGAAGCGCGGCAATTGCAGGCAAAAGCACAAGCCACTGGGCGCTTGCTTTCGGTCTTCCACAACCGTCGCTGGGATGCAGACTTCCTGACGCTGCGCCAGGTCATTGCCTCCGGTGAGCTGGGGAAAATCGTTCATTTTGAATCCCACTTCGATCGCTACCGGCCGGAAGTTCTTGCCCGTTGGCGTGAACAAGCCGATACAGGCGGCGGACTGTGGTACGACCTTGGAGCACATTTGCTGGATCAGGCGCTGCAGCTATTCGGGCTTCCCGAATCGATTGCGCTCGACCTCGCACAGCAACGCGATGGTGCAAAGACTCCCGACTGGTTTCACGCCGTGTTGCGCTATGGCCAAAGCCGGATCATTCTGCATGGCAGTGCCCTGGCGCTGACCCCGGGGCCGCGCTTCACAGTGCATGGAAGCCTGGGCAGTTTCATCAAGATGGGGCTTGATCCACAAGAGGATGCGCTGAAGGCCGGAAAGCGTCCGCCCGCCCTGGACTGGGGAGTTGATCACTTGCCTGCCGAGGTTTCAGTTTGGACTGATGGCGCTTGCGCAAGGCGCGAAATAAACTGCGTTGCGGGTGACTACCCTGCCTACTACAGCGCAGTACGCGATGCCATCCACGGCAAGGGCATCAACCCCGTCACGGCCCATGAGGCGATGCAGGTCATCGGTTTGATTGAGCTGGGACTGCGGAGTGCGCGAGAGGGTTCCACAATGCCCTTTTCTGCCATCGGATTCCAAGCGTGACAGCACGCGTTCGGCAAAATAATCAGGAACCGATGACAAGCGCCTGGCTGCGAGTTTTAACGGACTTCCGTAAATCCTGCTCGTGCGGCTCACCGGTCATCGGTAGGGCGGCGAACGATTGGCCGGCGTAAGTTGTGACAGGAATCAGGCGTACGCCATAGGGCATTGAAGGGTCGGCCCATCGTGCATTGATGGCCTGATACAAATAGTCGATCTGATCGGCCACGCTGCATCCGATCGTGTCAAAGAAGTTGGCGTGCTCGTTCGCAAGATCCGTACGTCCCAGCAACACCACACTCAGCAGTGAGGGTATGCCAACGCCGGCCTCTTGCAGCAGCTCCCGGAATCTGGCGCCATCCTCGATGCCCCATGCCACCAACGCGGTGAAAGGTAGCTGCCCCGAGGCATCCAGACTGGCCTTGACCATCCCCACAAGCACCGCTTCGTAGTTCTCATCAGGCAGGTGCGGCACGGTGATCGCCTGCAGCTCAATTCCTGTCAGGGTGGTCTGCAGGTAGTCGAACCGTCGCCGTCCCATCTGGGTTGCCAGAAATGGGTACGACGTTGTTGCGTATGCAATGCGGCGATGACCTTGCTGCTGCAAAAGCGTGATCGCCGCAGCCAGCGGCTCCCCCCATTCCATGCCGACCACCTCGACATCGGCCCCGGCGAGCGCCGCGCCATCCACGGCCAATGCATCGCATTTCTCTTTCAGCGCTGCGAGCAAATCAATCGTGATGGTTTTGTAGCTCGACTGAACCACGCAGGCGTCAAAGCGGGGTGAACCCTTCAAGATGGTCCGCGCGTGGGCGGGATCGGTGTAGGAAACTTCAAGTACGCGGTGGCCGTCAGCAGTAAAGCGGCGCTGAAGCCCTTCTATCAACACACGGCCGCGGGCAATGCTGATGGAACGGCGCAGCAGCAACACGGATCTGCCGGCCGATGGCTGGGCGCCCGGACCGGCTCCGGTGGCTCCACCCTCCACGCGAAAATAGGTGCCACGGCCTACCTGCGATGCAATCAGTCCCCTGGCTTTCAAGCCCTGGAAGGCGCGCTGAATCACAATCTGGGAGACGGCAAACCGGCGCATCAAATCCCGAATGGTCGGAAGGCGATCCCCGGGGTGGGCAGTACGTGCCAACTCTTCGAGGTACTGTTCCAGATCAGATGCTGTATTGCTCATACACATACAATACAACACATTTCACGCAACCCTCAATTGCCCTGGCTATGCGCCATGCATACCTTGAGCAATATGCGCCGGGCTCAACACAACATCCCTCAACCGCGGCCCACAAACGGCATCTTCGTGGCCATGATGGTCATGAACTGCACATTCGTTGACAACGGCAACGATGCCATGTGCACCACCGCATCGGCCACTTCTTTCGCATCCATCATCGGCTCAATGGCGATCTCGCCGTTGGCCTGGGGCACGCCCTTGGCCATGCGGGCCGCAAGCTCCGTCAGGGCATTGCCGATATCGATCTGGCCGCAGGCAATGTTGTACTTGCGCCCGTCCAGCGAGATCGACTTGGTCAGGCCCGTGATGGCGTGCTTGGTTGAGGTGTAGGGCGCTGAGTTAGGCCGTGGCGCGTGGGCGGAAATCGAGCCGTTGTTGATGATGCGGCCGCCCTGGGGCGACTGGTCTTTCATCAACCTGATGGCGGCCTGCGCGCAGAGGAAGGAGCCGGTCAGGTTGATGTTGACCACATTGGTCCACTGCTCAAACGTGATGTCTTCGAGGTTGACGGGCGGCGCGCCCACACCAGCGTTGTTGAACAGCAAGTCCAGCCGGCCGAACTTTTCCTTGACCTTGGCGAATGCCGCCGCCACGGAGTCGGGCTGGCTCACGTCGGTCGGCAAAGCCAGCGCGCGGTCTGTGCCCGACTCTTTGGCAACCTCGTTGAGCGGCTCGGCGCGACGGCCCACCAGCGCCACGCTGTAGCCTTCACGCAGCAGGGCCAGGGCCACAGCCTTGCCAATGCCGGTGCCCGCGCCGGTGACGAGTGCGACTTTGCCGCTGAACTTGTTCTCGGAATTCATGTTGTGCCTTTGTCTCTTTGAAGGGGTTGTAAAGGCGCTCTGGTCAATCGGTGCCGCAACGAGCGCTACAGCCTTTAATTGTGCCCGAGGCTGACGGGTTCCACAGGCCGCACCCGACGACTGCGCGGCCCGCTTTTGCCAGGTACTTTAGGTTTCAACTATTTTTGAGATTGTTGGAAATAACCGACACCACGGCTTTTTTGCCGGTGCTACCTTTGCACCCATGACAGCCCGCACCTCCGCTTCCACCACTTCACCACCGCGAAAACTCTGGGACATCTCACCGTCGGTGGATGAAAACGCCGCGGTGTTCCCCGGCGACACGGCCTATTCGCAGCAGTTGCATTTTTCACTGGCGCCGGACTGCCCGGTCAACGTCAACAGCATCACACTATCGCCCCACACCGGCGCGCATGCCGATGCGCCGCTGCACTATGCCAACGGTGAAACCAGCGTCGGCGAGCTCGACCTCGCGCCCTACCTCGGGCCGTGCCGCGTGATCCACTGCATGGACTGCGGCCCGCTGGTGCAGCCGGAACACATCGCCCATGCGCTGGAAAACCTGCCGCCCCGCGTGCTGCTGCGTACCTCAGCGGCAGCCAGTCAGTCATGGGGATCATTTACGGCCATAGCCCCCGCCACGCTTGCTCTGTTAGCTACCAAAAACATAGCACTTGTCGGTATTGACACGCCCAGCGTGGACCCCGCCACCAGCCAGGATCTGCCCAGCCACCACCAGTTGCTGGCGCACGGCCTGCGAGTGCTCGAAAACCTGGTGCTCGACGACGTGGCCGAAGGCGACTACGAACTCATTGCCCTGCCGCTCAAACTCACCCGGGCCGACGCCTCACCCGTTCGCGCAGTCCTGCGTGAACTTCCATGAAGACCACTCCATGACTACTCTGCAAGACTGCCGCGCCCTCGATGCGCAAGACCCGCTGCGCATGCTGTGCCGGCAATTCACCTTGCCCGAAGATGTGATCTACCTCGACGGCAATTCGCTGGGTGTGCTGCCCAAAACAGCCGCCGCTCGCGTCGCTGAAGCCGTAACGGCCGAATGGGGCCAAGGCCTGATCCGCTCCTGGAACAGTGCCGGCTGGTTTGAGCTGCCGCAACGCCTGGGCAACAAGATTGCCCGGCTGATAGGTGCTGCTCCCGGCGAAGTAGTGGCCACCGACAGCACCTCCATCAACCTCTACAAGGTGCTGAGCGCTGCACTGCACATCGCGGCCCAGGACGCGCCCACGCGCAAGATCATCGTCAGCGAGCGCAGCAACTTCCCGACCGACCTCTACATCGCAGAAGCCCTGTGCCGTGAACGCGGCTTTCGGCTGCGACTGGTCGAGCCCGAAGAGATTGCCGCCGCGCTCACCAGCGAAGTGGCCGTGCTGATGCTGACCCACGTGAACTACCGCACCGGCGCCATGCACAACATGGCCGCCGTCACCGCCGCAGCGCATGCAGCAGGCGTACTCACCGTCTGGGACCTGGCGCACAGCGCGGGCGCCGTGCCGGTAGACCTGAATGCGGCGAAAGCCGATTTCTCGATTGGCTGCGGCTACAAATACCTTAACGGGGGCCCCGGCGCGCCGGCCTTTGTCTGGGTCAACCCCAAACACGCCGACCGCTTCTGGCAACCACTCGCCGGCTGGTGGGGCCATGCGGCGCCATTCGAGTTCACGCCCGACTACCGGCCCGCCACAGGCATCTCCCGCTATCTCTGCGGCACCCAGCCCATCCTGAGCATGACGGCGCTCGAATGCGGGCTGGACACGGTGCTGGCTGCCGAAGCGATGGGCGGCATGCAGGCTTTGCGCAAAAAATCGCTGGCACTGACCGATCTGTTTATTCAACTCGTGGAGGAACGCTGCGCAGGCCACGGCCTGGGTCTGGCCACGCCACGTGAGCACGCAATGCGTGGCTCGCAGGTTTGCCTGACAAGAACTCAGGGCGCGTACGCCATCGTGCAGGCGCTGATCGCGCGCGGCGTCATCGGCGACTTCCGCGCCGGTGACGGCGATGTCGGCAAGCACCTCGACATCCTGCGCTTCGGCTTCACACCGCTTTACATCGGCTTTGAGGACGTCTGGAACGCGGTCGAGCATCTAAAGCAGGTGCTGGAAACCGCCGAATGGCAACAAGCCCAGTTCAATCAGAAGCACGCGGTCACATGATGACATGGGCCCCATGGTCGTCCACTGCGTGCAGTCTGCGGCTTCTCCCTGCCCCTTTCATCACAAGAGGGACCGCTGCGCCTGCGGCCCGGCAAAGCCGGTTCCGCGGCCCCTGCTTGTTTCAATACCCAGATTGCTTTTCCGTGAAAGATCATCCATGAACACACAACGGCCGGCAGACATCGTGCGCGACGAAAAAGCGCAACTCGACTTCAGTCAGTCGATGAGCTATGGCGACTACCTGCAGCTCGACGCGATCCTCGGCGCGCAAAAGCCGCTCTCGCCCGACCACAACGAAATGCTGTTCATCATCCAGCACCAGACCAGCGAGCTCTGGATGAAGCTGATGCTGCACGAGCTGCGTGCGGCAATAGCCAATGTGGCCAAAGACGAGCTGGGCACCGCTTTCAAGATGCTGGCCCGCGTGAGCAGGATCATGGAGCAGCTGGTGCATGCCTGGGACGTGCTGGCCACCATGACACCGCCCGAGTACAGCGCGATACGCCCTTACCTGGCCAACTCCAGCGGCTTTCAAAGCGCGCAGTACCGCTGCATCGAATTCGCGCTCGGCAACAAGAATGCCGCCATGCTCAAGCCCCATGCGCACCGGCCCGACCTGCTCGCACAGGTACAAGCCGCGTATGAAGCTCCATCGCTCTACGACGAAGCCCTGCGCCTGCTGGCCCGCCGCGGCCTGGCCGTGCCGGCCAGCCACACGCAGCGCGACTGGACGCAAGGCTATGCCGAAAGCGATGAGGTTGAGCAGGCCTGGCTCATGGTGTATCGCGACCCCAAGAAGTACTGGGACCTGTACCAACTCGGCGAAGAACTCACCGACCTGGAAGACGCCTTCCGGCTCTGGCGATTCCGGCATGTGACCACGGTGGAGCGCGTGATCGGGTTCAAGCGCGGCACCGGTGGGACCGGTGGAGTGAGTTATTTGCGCAAGATGCTGGATGTGGTCCTGTTCCCGGAGATCTGGAAGTTACGGACTGACTTATAGGCGCGATGGATACAGGTGGGGGACCCGGGGCTTTGGTGATCAGCAAGCGCCGCTGGCGCGATTACGCGCTGCGGCCGCTGTCCTGGAAATACCCCGGGTCGATCCGGTATGCCTCTGGACTTCCTTCCCCGACAGACGCCCTGAGCTGGCGAGGATTTCCGCCTGTTCACACCGCAAGCTGTTGAGTGCGGCTATGGGGCCCATACTGAAGTTTTCCGCAAACTTGCGCTGAAAAGTGCGCCGGGACATATTGCACATATCCGCCATCTCGTCGACGGACCATTCATGATCAAGCCGGGCCTGCAACAACTCGATCAACTGGCGAAATGGTGCAACGGCCCGATCCTGAATCCTCAGGGCCTGGCTGTACTGGCGCTGATCGCCGTCCCTGCGTAAATAGACAAGCAGCCGCCGCGCAACACGCTGCGAGATGTCGGCGCCATGGTCGCGCTCGATAAGGGCCAGCGCGAGGTCGATACCGGCGGTAACACCCGCCGTGGTCCAGTACTTGCCGCTTTCGCAGTAGATCTTGTCGTCGTTAACCCTGAGGTCCGGGAAGTCCCGCTGCAATCTCTCGGCGGATCGCCAGTGGGTGGTGACCTCCCGGCCACTCAACAGCCCGGTGGCGGCGAGCAGGAAGGCCCCCGTGCAAACGCTGCAGGTTCTACGTGTGGCCTGGTCTCTTTCCCGCAGCCAGTTGACCAATTGAAGATCGGCACATGCCGCATGGATACCGCCACCGCCCGGCACCACCATCGCATCGATCGGCAATGCCGCGGTACCCTCCAGATCATGGTCCACATGGATTTTCAGTGCACCATCGGCGCTCGTTACAGCGCCCTTTTGTGCCACGGTGATCAGGCGATACGCCGGAACGCCCACCTCTTCATTTGCCGTGGCAAATGCCTGCCACGGCCCGGCGAGGTCAATGGGCTGGAAGCCGTCAAACAAAAGAAATGCCACCCATTTTGGCGCACATTCGCCCGCTTTTGGCACTTGCCCTGCAGCACCTGGCCTTACCGTCAGCGTCTTAAGGAGGGTGTTCATGAAAGTTAATATTATTCTCTTCAATGCCTTGACACAACTTGATTTGACAGGGCCTTTTGAAGTCCTGGCACGTGTGCCGGGGGTGCATGTCGAGCTCGTAGGGAGGTCACTGGAGCCAGTCCGCTCGGACCGCGGCCTCATGTTGATACCCACCACGACCATCGCAAACGCACCGCCCTGCGACCTCCTGGTGGTGCCGGGGGGACCTGGAACCGACGACGCCATACTGGATGCCGAGTGGGTCAATTTCACCCGCCGGCAAGCAAAGTCGGCGAAGTACATCTTCGGCATCTGTACGGGCTCGCTGCTGCTCGGCGCCGCGGGCCTTCTCAAGGGCCGGCGAAGCACCTGCCACTGGCAGGCCATTGATTTTCTGCCGGCGTTCGGTGCCATCGTCACCAGAGAGCGCATGTGTGTGGACGGAAATATCTTCACTGCTGGCGGCGTGACATCCGGCATCGACATGGCCTTGAAAGTCGTCGCAACGCTGATGGGAGACGAAGCAGCCAAGCAAATCCAGCTCCAGATCGAATACGACCCCAAGCCGCCCTTTCCGGGTGGTACACCCTTTACATCGGAGCCGGCCATCATCGAGAAATGCCTGGCAGCGACTCAGGCGCGACGGGCCCTGCGGGCCTCGGCTGTCGGCCATGCGGCCCTTCGCATGCCAGCCTGAAAAGTACCGGTAACCCTGGAGAAACTTATGAGCAAGAAACTGTTTTCACTGGTTTTTTGGGCCTTGCTGGCATGCGGCATGGGCGCGCAGGCGCAAGGTGTTTACCCCTCGAAACCGGTGACATTGATTGTTCCCTACCCCGCAGGCGGTCCTATGGACAAGCTCGCGCGGGAGCTGGCCTTACCGCTGGAAAAGCAGTTAGGGCAATCCGTCATCATCCAGAACCTGTCAGGCGCCGGAGGCAACCTGGGCAGTACCATCGCCTTGCGTGCGACTGCCGACGGCTATACCCTGCTGTTGAACCACATCGGGATGGCGACAGCCCCTGCGCTATACCGCCGCCTCGGTTTCAACCCGGAAACAGATTTCGAACCTTTGGGCATCATGGCTGAATCGCCGCTGATGCTGGTGACGCGTCCACAGATAGCTACGGGCTCAGCGGTTGAGCTGGTGCGGTGGATAGCCACGCAACCACAGGTCAAGCTTGCCAACGGCGGCATTGGGTCGGCGTCACATCTGTGCGGCCTTCTCCTCCAGTCTTCGCTGGGCATCGGCATGACCACCGTTCCCTATCGTGGGACCGCTCCGGCGTTGGCGGATTTACTGGGGGGCCATGTAGACCTGATGTGCGATTTGACAGCCAATGTGCTCCCTCATGTATTTAACGGAAAAACCAGGCCCGTCGGCGTGACATCAGCCAAGCCGCTCAACGTTCCCGGTGCCTCGGCGATCCCGACGCTCGAGAAATTCGGGATTCCCTCCGTCCGGCTTGGCGTCTGGTACGGCTTGTATGCGCCGAAGAACACGCCTCAGGCGGTACAAACCAGAATCAACGCTGCTTTGCTGGGCGCAATCCAGACGGACGCATTCAAACGGGCACAGCTCGCTTCAGGAATCGATGTGGTTCGGGATGCGCGCAACACGCCCGCGGGTCATCGCGAATACTTGCGCAGCGAAATTGCACGCTGGACGCCGGTGATCAAGGCAGCAGGGGCGTACGCGGACTAGGGCTGGCCGGAAACGTAATCCATAACAACCGAAGAAAATCCAACATCTTCTCCCCCAACACCTTCATCGCCACATCCCGCCCCATCGCACCATCCCGCGGCCCACGGCATGCTGGCGGGCACCCGATCAGGTTGCGAATCAGCGTGCCGGCAATGGCGTAGGCCACCACCAGCAGCGGCATCGGCGGCGTCAGCTACCTGCGCAAGATGCCGGATGTCGTGTTGTTTCCCCAGATATGGAAGCTGCGCACGGATTTTCAGGAAATCCGTAAGAATAGTAGCCAGAGCCTTTGCAGGACGTGCGCAAGCAGCTACTATTTTTATAGCAAATACCATAACAAAGCGTTCCAGAAATCGCCATTTTCATTGTCGATMTACCATTGCAATGCATCATCCAGGATGACGCGAGTCGGGGGGGAAACCTCGAGCGCCGACTTTGCTTTAGGGTGATTCGATCCATGCTTGAACGCAATCCTGTCCCGTTGTGCCAGTCAAAATAGTCAGCGATACTTCGGCGGTCCGTTTCAATTCTTGACTGTATTTCACGATAGCTGCCCTTCCATCAGCAGACTTGTTCGTCTGTTGCCTTAAATACCTGCACCCATCTGATCCATGAATTTTTCGACGCTATCCAGGACCAAAAAGACTTTAGCGGCGCTTGCATTGCTTGTGTTTGCGCTCGCCTGTTTTTTTGCCAAGAACGATTTTGAATATTTCAAACACTACGTCTACGACTTTACGCACGAAGCGGATAGATATGCCGTGTTGGCGGATACGACAGGAAATACAACGGGAAATACAACGGGAGATGCGGCGGCAAGGGCTGTCGCCGAGTCAAAGACACTTGCCATTTTTACCGGTGATACCGGTCATATCACCAAGGGCAAGCTCCTGGATGCAAGCTACAAAAAAGAGTACGACCAGCTTCCTGAAAAACTCCACACCCTCAGTTTTGGTGAAACCATTTATTGCGCTACCTGCAAAGACGGCAAAGGCGAAAAGCAACGCGGGTACTCCGTGATTGAAACAAATACGCTGCAGGATCTGGAAAAGTATCAACCGAAGGTCGGCCAG
The DNA here is from genome assembly GCF_056405675.1 of Polaromonas sp. P1_F4. Classification (NCBI taxonomy): domain Bacteria; kingdom Pseudomonadati; phylum Pseudomonadota; class Betaproteobacteria; order Burkholderiales; family Comamonadaceae; genus Polaromonas; species Polaromonas sp. P1_F4. The sequence goes on from NZ_JBFUBP010000009.1 coordinate 186,686, forward strand.
GAAAACTGGAAAGCGTATTTAAAGCTCGCGATGAAAGGGGCTGTCGAATACCCCACCCTGCTGCCCGCCCTGCTTAATGACAACTACCTGATTTCAGCAGAAGACTTCAGCAGAAAATACGGCAGCGACTTCGATGCGTTTTATCTCAAGGAATTGCCGTACGGCGTCAAGGAAAAGCTTCTCGATTTCTATTCATCCGATGAAGGAGCGGCCTATCGGTTCGTGAATTCCGGAAATCTCAAATACTCAAGCCTGTTAAGGGAAGGCGATTTCAGCGGCCAGGACAAGAAAGAAATCGCCATTCTGCTCAAGGACACGCGGGAAGGACTGAACGATGCCTACCTCCTCCTGGTACTCCTCAGAAAGAACGATCCCTCCCTTCATCCGGAGTACTACATCGCATTTAACGAAGTTTTCCCAGGCAAGGTCATCATCGAAACTGTTTATAAAGACCCGGAAGAGCGGTGGGATCACAAGATTTTTATGAACACTGAAGAGAAAGTGGAAACCAGGTACAACAGCTTGAGAATTCTGCGGCCCGAACAGAGGGACGTTGTGCTGGTTTACGATGAAAAATTCGACAGGATGAGGAAGTACATACAAGTTCCAAAGTCCGAGAAAAACAAGATCCCGTGAATAAATAGCGACCGCATCCGCAAGCGTCCCCAAAACTTCACCCAGGCGTGACCGCGGTCCCGCGAATTTTTTCCCAGTCCGGGCGGAATTCCTTGCCGTCATGAAGCCCGGACCACAAATTGACGCACCGCCCGCGGTGAAAGCGCGTATCAACCGTGCAAGGCCTGCGCAAACAGCCGTCGTCCTATGGGCTCAATGCCCATCAAGGTAGGTTGGGCTTGCCCCGTAGAGCCAGGGCATATCCAGCAGCTTCTCACCCAACAGACGCATTGCGGTATCCCTGCCCCACCGTGACACCCCACTGGCGTGAAATATCTGCCCATTACGCAAAGCCCGCGCCTGCACGCGCGCATTGCGCTGCCAGCGGTTGAGCGCATAGCGCTGCATCATGGTGGGTACGTCAAACGCCGGATCCAGCGCCTGGGCCAAAACATGGCCTAGCTCGGCGGCGTCTTCGATCGCCATGCCGGCGCCTTGCGCGAGGTAAGGCCGCATCGGATGGGCGGCATCGCCCAATAAGGCCACACGGCCTACGGCGTGCTGATGGGCGCCTTGCATGGGCGGGCGGTCGTGCAGCACCCACAAGCGCCAGCCCCCGATGGCATCCAGTACTTCGCGCAGCGCGGCACAGCAGCCGGCCGTCGCCGCGCCCAGATCGGAGGTGTTGGCACTGTGGTCCCAGAGGTCGGCTTCGGCAGCGGCTTCACCCTGCACGATGGCCACCACATTGAGCCATTCACCGCCGCGCACCGGGTACTGCACCACGTGCATGCGCGGCCCCAGCCAGACCGTGATCTGCCGGCTCCTGAGCAATTCAGGTAGATCGGATTGCCGCACCAAGGCGCGGTAAGCCAGGTGGCCGGTGCGGCGTGGCAGACCGTCACCCAGCAGCTCCTGGCGCACTGTGCTCCAGATGCCGTCAGCACCTATGAGGGCGTCGCCTTCAATGCCAGGACCGTCGTCGGCCTGCACCGTGACGGCTTGCGCGGTCTGGCTGAAGGACTGCAGAGGCCGGCTCAGGTGCAGCCTTACGTCGGCATGCTGCTGCACGGCCTGCAGCAGCAGGCCGTGAAGGTCGGCGCGATGAATGGAGAGATAAGGCGCGCCATACCGCTGGACCATTGCCGCACCCAGGCCCAATTCACCCAGCTGCTTTCCGGACATCGCACTGCGTATCTGCAAGCGTTCCGGAAAGGCGGCCACGGCCTGCAGTGCATCAGCCAATCCCCAGCTGTGCAGTATCTTGACCACATTCGGGCCGAGCTGAATGCCGGCACCGACCTCACTGAACGCGCTTGCGCGTTCAAACAGGCGCACATCCCAGCCCGCGCGCGACACTGCCAGTGCAGCCGCGAGCCCTCCGATGCCGCCACCGGCTATCAGGGCTTGTCTGAACATCAAGCGAGCAACTGCCGCAGCACAAAAGGCAAGATGCCGCCGTTGCGGTAGTAATCCACCTCGATGGGCGTGTCGACACGCAGTATCACGGTCACTTCTTCACGCGAACCATCGGCGCGCGTGATGACCAGTTTGGCTTCGCTTTGCGGCTTGAGCTCAGGGTGCGGAATCACGTCAATGACTTCATTGCCGGTGAGCTTCAAGGTCTGCCACGAATCACCCGGCTTGAACTGCAGGGGCAGCACGCCCATGCCGACCAGGTTGCTGCGGTGGATGCGTTCAAAGCTGCGCGCCACCACGGCCTTGATGCCGAGCAGCTGCGTGCCTTTGGCGGCCCAGTCGCGCGACGAACCTGTGCCGTATTCCTCGCCGGCAAAGATCACGGTGGGCGTGCCTTGGTCCATGTACTTCATGGCGGCGTCGTAGATGAACATCTTTTCGTTGCCGGGCTGGAACAACGTGACGCCGCCTTCTTCGCGCGAGCCTTCCGCATCGGGCGGGATCATCAAATTCTTGATGCGCACATTGGCAAACGTGCCGCGCATCATCACGTCGTGGTTGCCGCGGCGCGCACCGTAGCTGTTGAAGTCGGCCTTCTGCACGCCGTTGGCCTGCAGCCAGAGGCCTGCCGGCGAGCTGGCCTTGATGGAGCCGGCCGGCGAGATGTGGTCGGTGGTGATGGAGTCGCCAAACAGCGCCATGATGCGCGCGCCCTTGACCGACACGCTGCCGGCCTCGCCCGCCTTCATGGTGAAGTCCTTGAAGAAAGGCGGCTCGGCGATGTAGGTGCTGGCCGGCCAGGTGTAAGACGTGCCTTTGACGCCCTTAATGTTTTCCCAGAGCTTGCCAGGCTCGGTCTTGACCTTGGCGTAATTGGCGCGAAAGGCCTTGCCGTTCATGGCGTACTTCATGAGCTTGTAGATTTCGTCGCTGGTCGGCCAGATGTCGCCCAGGTAGACGTCCTTGCCGCCCTTGCCTTTGCCGACGGGTTCGGTCATCAGGTCGCGCATCACCGTGCCGGCAATGGCGTAAGCCACCACCAGCGGCGGGCTGGCCAGAAAGTTGGCCTTGAGGTTGGGGTGGATTCGAGCCTCGAAGTTGCGGTTGCCCGACAGCACGGCCGCGCAGACCAGGTCGCTCTTGCTGATGGCCTCATTGAGTTCGGGCGTCAGGTCGCCGGCATTGCCGATGCAGGTGGTGCAACCGTAGCCGGCCAGTGCGAAGCCGAGCTTCTCCAGGTAAGGCAGCAGGCCGGTCTCGGTGAGGTACTCGGTCACGATGCGCGAGCCGGGCGCGAGCGAGGTCTTGATATGCGGCTGTACCTTCAGGCCCGCTTCCACCGCCTTCTTGGCCAGCAGGCCCGCGGCCAGCAGCACACTGGGATTGGAGGTGTTGGTGCAACTGGTGATGGCGGCGATCAGCACATCGCCGTTGCCTACCGTGATGCCGGGGGCGGAATGCACCACCTCGGTCTGTGCCTTGGCGGGCGCGTCGGTGGTGTTGCTGGCGCGTGCGTGCGCCAGCGTGGGGCGGTTGCCTTCCATCTCCATCACGGGGCGTGCGGCACCGGCCGGTGTGGGCGGTGCAGACGGCAGCGTGTCCAGCCGGCCTTCGTCGGTGCGGCGCACCAGGTGGCGGGTGTTGAGCATGCCGGCGGGCTGGTTAAAGCCGTTCTCGGCAATCGATTTGCTGAAGAGCGATTTGAACTGGCTTGCGACGTTGCCAAGCTCGATGCGGTCTTGCGGGCGCTTGGGGCCGGCCAGGCTGGGCGTGACGTCGCCCAGGTCGAGTTTGACCACGTGCGAATAATCAATCTCGCCGGCCTTGGCCACGCCGAAGAGGCCCTGCGCCTTGAAGTAGGCCTCGAAGGCTTCGATCTCTTCCTTGGTGCGGCCCGTGCCCTTGAAGTAGTCAATGGTTTTTTCGTCGACCGGGAAGAAGCCCATGGTGGCGCCGTATTCGGGCGCCATGTTGCCGATGGTGGCGCGGTCCGGCAGGGCCAGCGTGCGCGTGCCTTCGCCGAAAAATTCGACAAACTTGCCGACGACCTTTTCCTTGCGCAATTGCTCGGTCACACGCAGTACCAGATCGGTGGCGGTGACGCCTTCGCGCAGGCGGCCGGTCAGCTCAAAGCCGACCACGTCGGGCGTGAGGAAGTAGACCGGCTGGCCCAGCATGGCGGCTTCGGCCTCAATGCCGCCGCAGCCCCAGGCCACCACACCGATGCCGTTGATCATGGTGGTGTGGCTGTCGGTGCCCACCAGCGAGTCGGGGTAGTACACGCCATCCTTGCTTTTATGCACGCCGCGCGAGAGGTATTCAAGGTTGACCTGGTGCACGATGCCGAAGCCCGGCGGTACCACGCCAAAGGTGTCAAAAGCCTGCATGCCCCATTTCATGAACTCGTAGCGCTCGCGGTTGCGCTGGAACTCCAGCTTCATGTTGAGGTCCAGCGAATTTTTCTTGCCGTAGTAGTCGACCATGATGGAGTGGTCGACCACCAGGTCGACCGGTACCAGCGGCTCGATGGCTTTGGGGTTCTTGCCCAGCTTCAGCGCCACGCTGCGCATGGCGGCCAGGTCGGCCAAGAGCGGCACACCGGTGAAATCCTGCAGCACCACGCGCGAGACAACAAACGGGATTTCTTCGGTGCGCTCGGCCTGGGGCAGCCAGTGGGCCAGTTGCGCCACGTGTTCGGCCGTGACCTTTTTGCCGTCGCAATTGCGCAGCACCGACTCAAGCACGATGCGCATGGACACTGGCAGGCGGGAAACTTTGGGAAACTGTTTGGCGAGTTCCGGCAGGGAGTAGAACTTGCCGGTTTTGCCGGAGGCGGTCTTGAAGCTTTTGAGCGTGGAGGAAAAAGCGTGGGGAGGCGGTTTGGCCATGGCGGACTCCTTTTTATTGACGGCAGCCCCCATTCTGGCAGGCACTGCGGCCCCGTGGGAGTCCGGCGCCGCATACCCTGCCCCTCTACCGAGTCTTGTGCGTTCTCACCAGGCCGGCTGCGGCGCTGCGCGGCGCAAGCCGAAGTACTGCAGTTCGGCCAGCACCGCCACCGTCAGAGCCTGCATCACCACATAGGCCACACCCAGCATGGAGGGCGACACACGGCCGCTGGCCAGCATCAGCACGCAGGCCAGCGCCCAGCCGATATTGCCCGCCACCAGCGCCCAGATAACGCCACGCGGCAAAGGATTACGCGTTGAAACAAACGCAACGACTGCCGCATAGACCAGCAGGAACTCCCCGGTGTAGGCAATCAGCCCCTCGGGCAGGTTCAGCAAGCGGGCCATCGCAGCCGGAAAGGCGACCTGCAATACACCGCAAGCAATGCACGACAGCGCATCCACACGCAGCACATTGCGCAGGAAGTTGGGAGAGGAAAGGATGGAACTCGAAGACATGGCAAAACTCCTGAAAGTAGCAGCCGGTGATATTGATCAGCGCTCCGGGCCGCCGGTCGGTGCGCATGGAGGTCATCATTCCTGCGCAGCAGCGACCCGTCGATAACCTGGCAGGTAATGGAAAACTGCCCGTATCGCCTTACGATGTGATCATGACCGCCAGCACCCACCACCCCAGCCGCCCCGCGCAGCGCAGTGCGCCCCAGCCTTTTGGCGACCACCTGCGCCACTGGCGGCAGCACCGGCGCTTGAGCCAGCTGGACCTGGCCCAGGAGGCGGACATTTCGACACGCCATTTGAGTTTTGTGGAAACGGGGCGCTCGGTGCCCAGCCGCGAGATGGTGCTGCGCCTTTCAGAACGGCTGGACATCCCGCTGCGCGAGCGCAATGCGCTGCTGGTGGCGGCCGGCTACGCACCCATGTACCGCGAACGGCCGCTGAATGACCCCGCGCTGGATTCGGCCCGCCAGGCGGTGGAGCTGCTGCTCAAAAGCCATGAGCCCTACCCGGCGCTGGCGGTGGACCGGCACTGGAACCTCGTGGCTGCCAACCGCATGGTGCCGCACCTGATGGAGGGCGCCGATGCCTCGCTGCTGCAGGGGCCAGTGAATGTGTTGCGCCTGAGCCTGCATCCTTTGGGCCTGGCGCCGCGCATCGCCAACCTGCTGCAGTGGCGCGCGCATATATTTGAACGGCTGCGCCAACAGGTCGCGGCCACCGCCGACGCGGTGCTGGCGGCCTTGCTCGAGGAACTCAAGGCCTACCCGGTGCCTGACGAAGCGAAAAACGAACACCTCGAAGGCGAGCACCCGGGCGTGGTCATGCCTTTCCTGTTCAAGACACCCGCCGGCATGCTGAGCTTCATCAGCACGACCACCATCTTCGGCTCACCAGTGGATGTGACGCTGCAGGAGCTGGCGATGGAGACCTTTTTCCCGGCGGATGATTTCACGCGCCAGGCGCTGCACGCGCTGGCGGCGCAGAGCTAGCCGGATAGAGCCGTTCACAAAACCCAGCGAAGCGGTCCTGGCTAGGCGCGTCGCCGCAGACAGTGCTTAGGGCCTGTGAGCCCTGTGTTTGCAAGATGCGTTGCGAGTCAAAAAGGCCTTGAGCAAGGCGCAAAACGCAGGCGGGGCGAGCCCCGTCAAGGCTTTGCAACGCCGCGCAAGGCCTTTTTGATCGCAACCCGGAGGGAATGGGGTGAAAACGGCGCCACTC
>NZ_JBFUBP010000010.1:0-184643 GCF_056405675.1 Polaromonas sp. P1_F4
GTATGGAGCTACACGCTGCCGGTGGGCACGTTTGCAGACCTGGACGCAGGCGATGTGCTGAGCTACAGCGCCCGCCTGGCCGACGGTAGCGCGCTGCCGGGCTGGCTGAGCTTTAATGCTGCGACGCATACCTTCAGCGGAACGCCCCTGAACGCCAACGTGGGCCTGCTGGCCTTGAAGGTGACGGCGACCGACACCCAGGGAGCGACTGTCAGCGGTACCTTCAATGTGACGGTGATCAATACCAATGATGCGCCGACTGTTGTGGCTTCCCTGCAGAACCAGCAGGTGAACGAAGACCAGGTTTTCAGTTATGTCGTGCCAATGGGTACGTTTGGCGATGTGGACCTGGGCGACACCCTCACGTATAACGCGAGTCGGGCCAATGGCGCGGCGTTGCCTTCATGGTTGACATTCAATGCGGCAACCCGCACGTTCAGCGGAACGCCGCTGAATGCCGATGTGGGCGTCCTGGCGCTCAAGGTCACAGCGACAGACTCGGCGGGGGCAGCAGTCAGCAGCGCTTTTAATGTGACGATTGCCAACACCAACGATTCGCCAACGGTTCTCACCGCCTTGCAGAACCAGCAGGTGAACGAAGACCAGGCATTCAGCTACGTGGTGCCGGCGAACGCTTTTGGTGATGTGGATGCAGGCGATGTGCTCACATTCAGCGCCAGCCTGGCCACTGGCGCCGCGTTGCCTGCATGGCTGTCGTTCAATGCGACAACCCGTACGTTCAGTGGCACGCCACTGAATGCCGATGTCGGTACCCTTGCGCTCAAGGTAACTGCAACCGACACGGCTGGAGCCGCGATCGGCAGTGTTTTCAACGTGACGGTTACCAATACCAATGATGCCCCCACGGTCTTGGCACCATTGCAGAACCAGCAAGCCAGCGAAACCCAGGCATTCAGTTACGTATTGCCTGTTGGTACGTTTGGTGATGTGGATGTCGGCGACAGTTTGGTTCTGAGCGCAACGCTGGCCGGTGGGGCTGCCTTGCCTTCATGGCTGACCTTCAATTCGTCAACGCGCACACTGTCCGGAACCCCACCCGACACGGCATCCGGCATTGTGAGCCTTTCGATCAAGGCGACCGATGCTGCCGGGGCTTTTGTGCTGGCAGGGTTCTCGCTTGATATTGCCAACGTGATCAACGGTACCGCTTCTGCAGAAACACTGACGGGCACAACGGGACGAGACCTGATGTACGGGCTGGACGGCAACGACACGCTCAACGCAGGCACAGGCAACGACCTGCTGGACGGTGGAGCGGGGGCGGACGTGCTCAACGGCGGCGCAGGCGACGACATCTATGTGGTGGACAACGCCGGCGACAGCGTGGTGGAGACCACCAGCACGACGACCTATGTGGACCAGGGGCACTACGCGACGGCTTACACCGACCAGGGCTACTACCGGTACTACTACTACAACGAAGGTAGCGTGGTTTATCTCTCAGCTCAGGGCTATGACGAATATGGGAACCCGATGTACACACCTGAGTGGGTATCGGTGATGGTCCCGTATACCTACTGGGCGCCGAACGTAGTGGCACAGACAGTGGTGTCGGACTCGGGCGGCGTGGACACGGTCAGTGCCTCTGTCAACTATGTGCTGGGTACGAACCAGGAGAACCTGACGTTGACCGGCAGCGCGGCGATCAATGGCACCGGCAACGCATTGAACAATGTGCTGACCGGCAACAACGCCAATAATGTACTGGCTGGAGGAGGCGGTAGCGATACCTATTTGCTGGGCAGAGGGGCGAATACCGACACCATCCAGGAGAACGACAGCACTGCGGGTAACAATGACGTTGTGAAGTTCATGCCTTCAGTGGCCGCCGACCAGATCTGGTTCCGCCAGGTCAACAACGACCTGGAGGCCAGCATCGTAGGGACAGGTGACAAATTCATCATTTCGAACTGGTACCTGGGCGCGCAATACAGGGTGGAGGAGTTCAAGACCACTGACGGAAGCAAGACGTTGTTGGCCAGCCAGGTGCAAAACCTGGTAAGTGCGATGGCTTCTTTCTCTCCGCCGACGGCAGGGCAAACTACCTTGCCTTCCAACTATTCAACCGCGCTTGCGCCGGTGATTGCCGCCAACTGGCAGTAACCGCAAGACTCCTCTTTATTAATGTCCTACATACCCGTTACCCTGAATCATTTCCGGGCTCTCAAAGCCTGGGCCGACAGTTCCGACGCCCAGGTCGACCTGGACGTCAGAACTTTTAACCTCGAGGTGAAGCTCCGCAATCGCTACTACACGCTCAAACCCAGATTTCTGTTGAATAACAATGGGCAGATGGCCTATTCGACGGAACTGGCTAAAAACGTGACAGGTTTCATCGGCTGGTTGCCTTACGACATCCTGCGATGGGATTTTGCGCAGGACAAATTGGTGTTCAAGGAGTTTCTGAAAAAGGCCGGACTCGGTTTTCCGGAAACGTGGCCCTCTATCAGCGATGCCAAAGGTGGCTTCCTGGTGAAGCAATCGACGGGGTCGTTCGGTTACCAGATTCTGGGTCCTTACCGGGATGCTGGCGAAGTGCCAAAGATCAAGTATGCGGGACCGGAGAGCCAGAATCGTGGTGTTGATTTTGCCGAGCAATTTATTGTTGGTACCAACCTGAAAGTCTGGTTCTGGGGGGCAACGGCTTTTTATGCGCACGTTCATGCCTATCCCACCGTGGTCGGCGATGGCGTATCGACCGCACAAGCACTGATCGAAGCGCGACTGGCGCGCACGGGTCAAACACTTGGCGCTGACGGAGGCAATGGGAACGTACTTTCTTCGCTTGCCTTCCAGCAGGTTCTTCCCACGCAGGTCCTGGATGTGGGGCGCGAGGTCTGGATCGACTTCCGCTACGGCCGCCATTACGCCTCTACAGCGCCTCGTGCGGAGTCGGACAACGACCTGGGCCGCGTCAATGCGCAGGTCAGGCAGCAGATTGATGCGATTGGCGTGAAAGCTGCACAGGAAAGCTTTAGTCGCTTCAAGGCACCGGTGCTCTATGCAATCGATGGCGTGGTCGACGAAGCTGGCAAGGTGTGGTGGCTGGAGATCAACTCAAATCCAATGCTTCCCCCAGAGGGATATCCGTTCGTCTTTTTGTCCCTGTTCGGTGCGGACAAGAAATCCTGATATGGCTGAGACGTCTTCCTTATCGCCTTCCCGCAGGCCGCCTGCTTTGGCGCTCAACAGAGTGCTCAATGACGCCACGCCCACGGATGTGAGGACGAGCTTTAAGGATCCCGGTCGCCTGTCTCCGATGCTTGCTGGCTCTTGCCGACTTGAGGGAATGCTGCTTGTGGTTCGCAATGCGACGCAAGATGTCGAAGTACAGGCGCCCAAAAACATGCTGGCACAGGTATTCAAACTGTGCGACGGCACGCGAACAGTCACCGAGATATTGCAGCGCTTGCCCGCGGGCTTTGATGCAGTGGAGTTCAAGCAGTTCATTGAATTTTTATTGGACCAAGGCGCGCTGATTGATGCCAATTTGGTCAGCGCGCATGCGGCGCGTTATGCGTTCCAGGGCAGCCCTTTTGGCTTGGCGGCGGATGCAGCCATTACGAACCAGATTTGCCGGAGATTCCTCTGGAATAAAGAAGGTGTGGCAGCAGGGCTTCCACCTGGCACCCGCAAGGTAACGGCGCAGCCATTGCGGGATTTTTTCGCTGAGCGTGTGTCGACGTACACCTTTGACGAAAGGGATATTTCCGAGCGCGCCCTGTTGGGCTTGCTGTGGGCAGTGGCGGGTGTGGTGAGCGTCAAGCATGAGCGCGTCGGTTATGTCACACCCAAGCGAACCATTGCTTCGGCCGGTGGAATGCAGCTCGTGCAGGTATTCGTGGCCTTGCAGAAAAACGTGGGCGCATACAAGCCTGGTGTCTACCGCGTCAGCTATCCGGATGAAGGGATGGTTGCGCTGGAACTCCTCGGTGATGGTCAACAGTTGATGCCAAGGGCGTTTTCCAAGCCCTGGGAGCTGACCTATGCCACCGGAGCCGTTTTTCTGGCGGCAGACACCCAAGTGGCGGCCATGCGGTATCGCAACCGTTCCTTGCAGTACCTCTTTATGGAAGCAGGGGCCGGTTTGCACAATGCCGGCCTGAGCGCATCGCAACTCGGCTTGGGTTTCGCGACGATAGGGGGTTATTACGAAACCATCGTCGTCAAGATGTGCCGGCTCGAGGGGGAACTGGTGCTGGGGGCGGCGATATTTGGTGCAAAGCCCACACCTGAACAGATCCGCCTGATCGATCGTTCACCCGAGCTGGAGTTCGCTTGGGTGGACAGTGATTCGGCACGCTTTGCCATGCCTTTCCACTTCGGCAGGGCCAAATTGGTCAAGTCCGACGACAACCGGCCCCACACCTGGGGCAGGGACGCCGACCCCTGGCTTGCTTTTCGCAAGGCGTCTGCGGAAGCCGTTGAGCGTGAAGGATTTCGGGAGCCCCGCCAGCTTACCTGGGGCCGGCTGGACTCTTTTCCGAACGGACTCGATCCGGCCCAGTTCGTCAAATACACCGACAAGCAATACGCAGATCCGGAATTTCCGTATGAACGCTTCGATGCCGAAGTGCCCCATCTGTGGACTGCCGGCGTTGATTTGAGGTCCGGGGAAGCGGTGCAAATTCTGGCCGAACTGGTGTTTTCGCGCGCAAGCCTGGCTTCCCATGCAAAAATCCAGCGGCGGCCTTTTTCCCAGGTGACGTCGTCAGGTTGTGCAGCAAGTACGTCACTGGACGATGCGGTTTTTCGGGCGTTATTGGAAGTCATCGAGCGCGATGCCTTTATGAGGCACTGGCTCGCCCAGTCGCCCGGCCATGTTGTAAAGCAGGCTTCCTTGTCACCGCAAATCCGCAGTCGCATTCATGCCCTTGAGCAAGCCGGCTGCAAGGTGGTGATTCAGAAACTGAATTCCCCTTGGGCCCATGTGTGCCTGGTTGCTGTCCAGAACGAAACACTTCATTTCACCACCATGGGGACTGCGGCCAGCGCGGATTTCAAGAGGGCGCTCGAGGGCGCGCTGGATGAGACGGAGGCACGGGTCTATGCGTGGATTCACGGCCATGAGCCGCAGATCACAGGGCCGGCAGACGTCACCACTACAGACCATCATTTTGAGCTGTACGGTTTGAAGCGCTACTTCAGGCGCGCCGACCATGTTCTTTTCCCGGCTACGGATGCCTCCGACGTACGTATTGCCCCGTTGCAATTCAAGACAGCCGCGCAACTGATCAAACGGTTTACGGCCCGTGGGCTGAGCCCGGTCATGGTGGATATCACACCCCGGCATTGCTTTGTCGACCAGGGCCGGACGCCACTTTCGGTGGTAAAAGTGCTGGTCCCCGGGTTGCTGCCTATTTCTTTCGGTCACCTGCGAGAACCTTTGGGAATGGTTCCTCGCGTCCATCCTGGATCAAAATTCCCGCATCCCTTTCCTTAACTTTCACAGGAGATTTCATGAAAAAAAACCAGACCCCAAAACCTCAAACCGCCAAGGGCGTTCCGTCACGTGAACAGGAGATCAATCCCGTGGGTAACACGCTAAGCACCCATAGCAAGTGGAGCGCCGTGCAACGCGTCCGTTTGCCGCACAAGGTCGGCCTGCCTCTGGGTTGTGGTGGCGGTGGCGATAACATCGAGCGCTGATCGGGCCGGGCCGGTGAGATCGCTTCGGCGTTCTCACCGCGTTCTGCGGTTTTTTTATTTCGGGGCTCACGCATGCTTTTAGGGTCGAATGTCAGAGTCTCTGACGATCTGTTTTCAGATGAATTCAAGGGCCGGTTAATCGAAACGGTTTCCTGGATGCCCATGTATTTCCTCAATCGTTGGGAGCGCTTCAAGTCCCACGAGCTGGACATGCATTGGTACTATCCCATCGCGTTCACCGAAAAGCCATTTGAGGAGGATGTAGAACCGAAATTGCTGGCGCTGGATGAAAGCCTGCGCTCAATTGTTGAATGCTGGAGTCAGGTCAAAGCCCATTTGGGGTTTCCCGTGCGTCTTTATGAATGCATGTTGAGCGCCAACACTTTCGGCACTGAGGGGCAGGTGCACCAGGACATCGTTGAAGAGGATCATCGAGCCAACCACGTGACGGTGCTCGTGTACTGCAGCAAGGAATGGAATATTGCGTGGGCAGGCGAAACACTTTTCTTTGACGAGCAGGACGAAATCACCGGTGCTGTGATGCCGAAACCCGGCCGCGTGGTGATAGCCGAAGGGGATCCGAAGCACGTTGGAAGGTCGGTATCGCGAATTTGCCCCAATGACCGGCGCGTGCTGGTCTTTAAATTCTGGCGGCTGGCGTCGGCTTAGTCGTCATGTTCACCGGTGCCGGGTGCGCTGTGCTCGCGGCAGTGGCCAAAGAAAAAGCCGGATCGGTCTGAAACCGTCTGGCTTTCGGGATGTGGTGCCCGGGGCCGGAATCGAATCGGCACGCCTTGTGACGGGGGATTTGAGTCCCCTGCGTCTACCAATTTCACCACCCGGGCCGCGAGGAGCTAAGCCTCCACACGAGCCTAGGGTGGTTCCACGGGAGACTGACCCAGTTTCCCAAGTGGATACCCATCAAAAATAATATGCACGCGCGGCGTGCCGGATGGATTCGCGGCTCTGTGCATCACCTTGTTGTCAAAGAACCAGAGCTCGCCGGGTTTCACGTTAAAGCGATTGTTGCCGGACTCCAATACATTGCGCTCGCCGCAGCTCACCACCAAGTGGTAGCGGTCTCTCTTCTCCAGGTACTCTTCGTCATCGTAGTGCCGGTAAACCTGGTGGTGGGCCGGTAGCCTGACAAGCACAACGCGACCCAAGGCCAGACCCAGTTCCTGCGCCAACAAGGTCACGAGCGCATTGGTTTTGGGGTATTTCCTGGAGAAAGCCGTCTCCTCGCTCTCGTGGACGCCATCGGCGGGAAGGTAATCTCGCTCATGCACTTTTCTGTTCCTGACCACAATAGACTGCGTGTGCCTATGGTGGTCCAGGGTCTCCTGCCTGCGGGTGTGGACGCCCCACCAGTAAGGCGCAATGCCCTTCACCTCCGCGGCAATTTCGCGCACATCCACAGTCTTCTGGAACACAAGGTATTTTTGCTCGCAAGTGTCTGCGGGCGGCATGGACTGCATCGCGCGGGACAGGCTTCTCAGCTGGCGAAAGATGCCTGCCCGTTTCCACAGGGAAAGCTCCTTCCTTTGGAGTCCCATCCGTAAAACCTCCCGCAGGCTTTCGAAATCCGAGAGTGTCCAATGCGCCATGGTGTTCAGCTGAAGCTCGCCGCCGCGGTAAAGCGCGGCCGCTGAGGCCAAGGCATCATGCAAAACCCCGGCATAGAGTTCTTGATGGTCTTTTTTCTGGGCACTCCACAACATCTCCAGATGTCCCCGCATGAAGTAAGGGTCCTGGTCCAGCAGGGTCGCCACATTCTTCAACAGCTCCGGCTCAAAAAGACTCTGGCAAAGAAGGTCTTCAAAGATGCCTCGGGAACAGTTTGCTTTTTGCATGGCAACTTGACCGTCTTGTATTGGAGATGAATAAGGGCTTGCCTGGTTTTCATGTGCGGTCCTGAGCCGGGCAAGGGTTTGAGTATATGCATGCCGCACGCCCTTGTTGCTGCTTTTCGCTGGAGATGGCGTCAAGCCCGGCGGCGAAAACTCTGACAAGCCTCGGCCGTTCACCGTGCTGAACATTCTTCAAGAGTGCTGCATATATCCAGCGGAAGGCGACCTCAAGCACGTGCACAAGTCGGCCTCGCGGATCTGCCCCGATGATCGTCGCGTACGAGTCTTCAAATGCTGGCGACTGGGCAAGGCCTGTGTGAGGCGGCGCGGGCGTCAGGCTGCAAGCGCAAACCATCCGATTGTCACCACCACGCTTATGAAAAGAAAAAGCCGGATCAGTTTGAAACCGTCCGGCTTTCGGGATGTGGTGCCCGGGGCCGGAATCGAACCGGCACGCCTTGCGGCGGGGGATTTTGAGTCCCCTGCGTCTACCAATTTCACCACCCGGGCGCAAATGAGCGAAGCCTCAAATTATGGCACAGTGTGGCCATGAACTATCCAACCATTGAAGACGCGATTGGCAAAACGCCTCTGGTCGCACTGCAACGTATTTATGCCGCCGAGAACGCCGCCCGCGGCAACGTTATCCTGGGAAAGCTCGAAGGCAACAACCCCGCCGGTTCCGTCAAAGACCGCCCGGCGCTGTCCATGATCAAGCGCGCGGAAGAGCGCGGCGACATCAAGCCGGGCGACACGCTGATTGAAGCCACTTCCGGCAACACGGGCATTGCCCTGGCCATGGCCGCGGCGATCAAGGGCTACAAGATGGTCCTGATCATGCCGGAGGACCTGAGCATTGAACGCGCCCAGACCATGAAGGCTTTTGGCGCCGAATTGATCCTGACGCCCAAAAGCGCCGGTATCGAATATTCGCGCGACCTGGCCGATCAGATGCAAAAAGAAGGCAAAGGCCGGGTGCTGGACCAGTTCGCCAACCCGGACAATCCGCGCGTCCATTACGAGACCACCGGGCCCGAAATATGGACAGATACGTCAGGCAAAGTGACACATTTTGTCAGTGCGATGGGTACAACCGGCACGATTACCGGCGTTTCTCGCTATCTGAAAGAGAAAAACCCGGCCATCAAGGTCATCGGCGCCCAGCCCAGCGAGGGCTCGCGCATTCCCGGCATCCGCAAATGGCCACAGGAGTACCTGCCCAAGATTTACGACCCCCGCCAGGTCGATGAACTGGTACTGGTGAGCCAGGCTGACGCTGAAGACATGTGCCGCCGCCTGGCGCGCGAGGAAGGTATTTTTGCCGGCATCTCGGCGGCAGGGGCGCTCTGGGTCGCGCAGGAAATAGCCAAAACCGTGAAAGACGCCGTGATCGTCTTTGTCGTATGCGACCGCGGCGACCGCTACCTGTCTACCGGCGTATTTCCGGCTTGAGCCGTTTTTAAAGCATAAAACGAGCTGTAGACCATATGCAACGGGCGCAAGCAGCTATAAAAACAATAGCGAACGATGCCGCTTAGCCCTTCTTTTTCATCTTCCTTTCTTCACCATGACCCACGAATTCAGGTTTTGCCCCAACTGCGCGACGCCGCTGGCCATGGTGTCGCAGATGGAAGACGGCGGCGAGAAGGCGCGGCTGCGTTGCCCGGCCTGCGGCTACACCCACTGGAACAACCCCACGCCCGTGCTGGCCGCCGTGATTGAATACAAGGGCCAGGTTTTGCTGGCCCGCAATGCCGCCTGGCCCGGCAAAATGTACGCGCTGATCACCGGCTTCATGGAGGCCGGGGAAACCCCCCAAGGCGGCATAGCACGCGAAATCAAGGAAGAAACCAGCCTGGACACCACCTCGCTTGATTTGATTGGCGTCTATGACTTCCAGCGCATGAACCAGATCATCATTGCCTACCACGCAGTTTGCACGGGGGATGTCAGCCTGTCGCCGGAGCTGGTGGACTACCGGCTCTACGACCTGGACAAGCTCAAATGCTGGCCTGCGGGCACTGGCTACGCGCTGGCCGACTGGCTGCGCACGCGCGGCCATGAACCTGAGTTTGTGGATTGGGCTACCGTGCTGAGCAAGGTGGAACCGGACGGCGACGGCAAGGCCGGGTAAAACCGGATATTGCCGGGTAGAAGGGGCTTTGCGCTTTGCTTAAAATCGCGGCAACCCAAGGATCTTCATGAACATCGACAAAGAACTCGACACCCGCGGCCTCAATTGCCCGCTTCCCATCCTGAAAGCCAAAAAAGCGCTGACGGAAATGCTCAGCGGCCAGCTGCTTCGAGTTGTATCAACCGACGCCGGCTCTACGCGTGATTTCCAGGCATTTGCCAAACAAACCGGCAACGAACTGGTCGAGCAGCAGGTTGCCGGTAGTGACTTTATTCACGTTTTAAAGCGCCGTTGATTCTGTAACAGGCGGTTATCAGGCTACCTGTTTGCGGCGTTCCCGGCCGGACCAGCCAATTTGCAGGTTGTCCAGGTAATTCCGGAAATACACACCCACTTCCGGGTGCTCCAGAGCCAACTCTACGGTCGCTTCCAGGAAGCCTTCCTTGCTTCCGCAGTCATAACGTTTGCCCTCGTACTGGAAGGCATACACGCTCTCCTGGCCCAGCAGGCTCGAGATCCCGTCGGTGAGCTGCAATTCGCCGCCCACGCCGGATGTCTGCTTGCGGATGTGCCCAAAAATCGCGGGGGTCAGGATGTAGCGCCCGGCCACGCCCATGCGTGAAGGTGCCACCTCAGGCGCCGGCTTTTCGACAATCCTTTTGACTTTCATGAGGCCGGTGCTGGCGCCTTCAGTGGCCACGATGCCGTAACGGCGGGTTTGATCGAGAGGGACCTCCTGCACCGCCAGGATGGATTGCTGGACCTCGGCAAATTGCGCCGCCATCTGGGCCAGCACGGGCTGGCCGCCTTTCGGGCCGACCATCAGGTCGTCGGCCAGCAACACGGCAAAAGCCTCCTGGCCCACCAGGTGCTCGGCACACAGCACGGCATGGCCGAGGCCCAGCGAGCGGGGCTGGCGCACATAGGAAAAATTCATGTCGTCCGGTTGGACTGAGCGCACCAGTGACAACAACGCGTGCTTTTGGGCTACTTCAAGTTCATTCTCTAGTTCATAAGCAGTATCGAAGTGATCTTCGATGGCCCGTTTATTGCGTCCAGTAACAAAAATCATGTGTCGGATGCCTGCGGCGTAGGCTTCTTCCACTGCGTACTGGATCAACGGCTTGTCGACCACAGGGAGCATTTCCTTGGGTTGGGCCTTGGTGGCTGGCAGAAAACGGGTGCCGAGACCAGCAACCGGGAAGAGAGCTTTATTTAATGTAAATTTTTGCATCGACTTTGACCGAATAAAAGCCTAAAGTGTTGCGTTGTTGGTACAGCGCGTGGGTCGGACAAATGCCCGAATCTGCGTGGGCACAGCACGCAATCGAGAGTTTGCAGGAAAAAGGATTGACTGAGTGGACATCTTACTTCTTGATGCGTTAGTGCCCGAAGCAATGGCCTGGCTTGAAACCCGGCATGGCGTCGCCTACCATCCAGAGCTTGCCGACGATCTGACATCGCTGCGCAAGATCGCGTACAAAACCAAAGGCATTGTTTTTCCGCGCCAGACTGTGGTCACGCGCGAGTTCCTCGATTTCCTGCCCAGGCTCAAGGCCATCGGGCGCCTGCACGTGGGAACCGACAACACCGACCTGGAGGCCTGCAAGGAGCGCGACATCAAGGTCGTGCATGCCAGCAGCGCCAACGTCCGCTCCAACGCAGAATACCTTTTGAGCAGCCTGTTGTTGCTGTACCGTCGCGGCCTTGTCTCGGCCTTGATGGGACGCCGTCATCCCACGACGCAGATGGGGCGCGAGCTTCATGGCAGCACCGTGGGCATTCTGGGCCTGGCCCCGACGGCGCACACGCTGGCCGGCATGCTGAGCGGGCTCGGCGTGCGGCTTGTCGGCTACGACCCTGCGGTTCATCACACTGCGCCCATTTGGGAGCGCCTTCGCATACAGCCTGTTTCCTTGCCAGAGCTGGTCAGCCAGTCTGATGCCGTGTCAGTGCAGATGCTGTATGCCACCCGGTTCCGGGGTTTCGTGAACGACAAACTGCTGGCGGGCTGCAAGCGCGGCCAGTTGTGGGTTGGCATCAGCCGCAGCGAATTGTTTGATGAAGGCGCATTGGCCGCTGCGCTGTGCGATGGCCGCATTGAGGCCTGCATCCTGGACGGCGCCGAAGCAAGTTTCCTGGGTGACACCTCCCCGCTCAAAGGGCTGAAGAACCTGTTTGTTACGCCGCGCCTGGGCTCCCACACACGCGAGGCACGCCTGCGCTCGAGCTGGTATGTAGCCCACCGTATGCATGAAGCTCTGGGCACGCAGCACAGCGGCATGGACCAGTTGACCAGCACCCCCATGGGTCTGGAGTCGCCGGGCAGTGTCCCGCCGTCGCAGTGGTCTGAACCCGAATTCATGACCAGATAGATGTTGGCCCCCACGGTCGCTCACTGCGTGTAGCTTCCTGCCCCCCGAGGGGGCCGCTGCGCCTGCGGCCCGGCAAAGCCGGTTCCGCGGCCCCTGCTTGAAGGGAATCTTCTTGCCGCACTACAAAAAAGCCCCGCATTGCGGGGCTTTTTACGGAGTGGCTATCGCTTATTTCAGCCGTGCCAGTTGCTCGCGGATCTTGGCCAGGGCTGCCTGGTTGTCGGCCAGGCGTTTGCGTTCCTGTTCCAGCACGGCCGGGGGCACCTTGTTGACGAAGGCTTCATTGGCGAGCTTGGTCTCGGACTTGGTGATCTCTCCTGCCAGGCGAGCCTCTTCCTTTTGCAGGCGAATCTTTTCTGCGGCCAGGTCGACTTCCATGTAAAGGCACAGGCGCGCTTCGCCGACGATGGCCACCGGTGCAGACTGCGCCGCAGCGGCCCAACTGGCTTCGTCGTCGAATACTTTCACTTCGCTGAGCTTGGCCAGGGCCTTGAGCACCGGGGCGACGCCCTGCATGAAGGCGGTGTCGCCCAGCACATAAAGCGGCATGCGGGTAGCCGGAGACACCTTCATTTCGCCGCGCAGGTTGCGGCAGGCATCCACGAGCGTCTTGAGTTTGGTGACATGCGCTTCGGCCTTTTCATCAATCTTCTCGGGCTGGCTTTGCGGGTAAGGCGCGACGCCGATGAACTTGCCTGTTTTGCCGGCGACGGGAGCCACGGTCTGCCACAGCTCTTCCGTGATGAACGGAATGACCGGATGCGCCAGGCGCAGGGTTGCTTCGAGTGTGCGGATCAGTGTGCGGCGTGTGGCGCGCTTTTGCGCATCGGTGCCGGTCTGTATCTGCACCTTGGCGATCTCGAGGTACCAGTCGCAGAACTCGTCCCAGACAAACTGGTAGATGCTGCCGGCGACGTTGTCGAGGCGGTAGTCGGCAAAGCCTTTGGCCACGTCGGCTTCCACGCGCTGCATGGTCGATGAAATCCAGCGGTCGGCCTGCGAGAAGCTCAGGTAGTTGTGGAACTCGCCGCCGGGTGCGCATTGCTCTTTGGTGTGCTCTTCCAGCCCGCAGTCCTGGCCTTCGCAGTTCATCAGCGTGAAGCGCGTGGCGTTCCAGAGCTTGTTGCAGAAGTTGCGGTAGCCCTCGCAGCGTTTGCTGTCGAAGTTGATGCTGCGGCCCAGACTGGCAAGCGAGGCGAAGGTAAAACGCAGCGCATCGGCGCCGTAGCCTGGAATGCCGGCGGGGAATTCCTTTTCGGTGTTCTTGCGCACCTGCGGCGCCGTCTCGGGCTTGCGCAGGCCTTGCGAGCGTTTTTCGAGCAGGGGCGCGAGCTCGATGCCGTCAATCAAATCGACCGGGTCCAGCACATTGCCTTCGGACTTGCTCATCTTCTTGCCCTGTGCGTCTTTAACCAAACCGTGGATGTACACGTGTCTGAAGGGCACCTGGCCGGTGAAGTGCGTGGTCATCATGATCATCCGGGCGACCCAGAAGAAGATGATGTCGTAGCCGGTGACCAGCACGCTTGATGGCAAGAAGAGGTCGAGCTCTTTCGTCTTTTCGGGCCAGCCCAATGAAGAAAAAGGAACGAGCGCCGACGAGTACCAGGTGTCGAGTACGTCTTCATCGCGCGTGAGTTTTTTACCGGGGGCCTGGGCCTGTGCTGCTGCCTCGTTTTCAGCGACATAGACCTTGCCGTCTTCGTCATACCAGGCCGGGATCTGGTGGCCCCACCAGAGCTGGCGCGAAATGCACCAGTCCTGGATATTGTTCATCCACTGGTTGTAGGTGTTCACCCACTGCTCGGGCACGAACTTCACGTCGCCGCTGGCCACCGCATCGCGCGCCTTTTGCGAAATGGATTTTCCGGTCGGGTCCTGCTCACTCACCTTGCTGAGCGCCACAAACCACTGGTCGGTCAGCATGGGTTCGACCACTGCACCGGTGCGCGCGCACACCGGCACCATGTTTTTGTGCGGCACGGCTTTTTCGAGGAAGCCTTGCTCTTCGAGGTCTTTCAGCACGGCTTTGCGGCAGTCATAACGGTCCAGGCCCTGGTATTGGGCGGGCCCGTTTTCGTTGATCTTCGCGTCCAGGGTGAAGATGGTGATCAGCGGCAGGTTGTGGCGCAGGGCGACCTGGTAGTCGTTGAAGTCGTGCGCGCCGGTGATCTTCACCACGCCGCTGCCGAATTCGGGGTCAACGTAGTCATCGGTGATCACCGGAATTTTCCGGTCGCACAGCGGCAGGTCGACCATCTTGCCGACCAGGTGCTTGTAGCGCTCGTCGTCCGGGTGCACCGCCAGCGCACCGTCGGCCAGCATGGTTTCGGGCCGTGTGGTGGCAATGTGCATGCCGCGCAGCGCCGAGCCGTCAGCGGCTTTCTGCGGGCCGTCGCTGAAGGGGTACTCGATGTGCCACATGAAGCTGTCGCGCTCTTCGTTCTCGACTTCCAGGTCGGACACGGCGGATTTGAGGATCGGGTCCCAGTTCACCAGGCGCTTGCCGCGATAAATCAGGCCCTGCTTGTAAAGCTGCACAAAGGTCGAGGTGACGACCGTCGACATCTTCGGGTCCATGGTGAAGTACTCGTGCTTCCAGGCCACAGAGTCGCCCATGCGGCGCATCTGGCGCGTGATGGTGGTGCCGGACTCTTCCTTCCATTCCCACACTTTGGCGACGAAATTTTTGCGGCCCAGGTCGTGGCGGCTTTTACCCTCGCCCTGAAGCTTGCGCTCCACCACGATCTGCGTGGCGATGCCGGCATGGTCGGTGCCGGGCACCCACAGCGTGTTGTGGCCGCGCATGCGGTGGTACCGCGTGAGCGAATCCATGATGGTCTGGTTGAAGGCATGGCCCATGTGCAGCGTGCCCGTCACGTTGGGCGGCGGCAGCTGGATGGAGAACGAGGGTTTGGACGCATCCAGCGTAGGCTCGTACTGGCCGCTTTGCTCCCATTCGGGGCCCCAGCGGCTTTCAATCGCGGCCGGCTCGAAGGACTTGGCCAGGCCGTCCAGCCCCGGCGTGGCGACTTTCACGGCCTCAGCGGCTGTGTTGGCGGTATCTGCAGGGGTGGCAAGGGTGGGGGCGGCAGCGTTGGTCATGGGGCAATGAAAAACGGCATCGAAGGGATGCCGCCTTGGGTTGGGTGAAACTCCGCTGATTTTATTCGACTGGGGCTGGCCGCTGCGGCTTGCCGGCCGTTGGCCCTGCAGTGCTCAGGCCTGGCGGGCCGCGGCCACGCAAGCCTGCAATACCGCGGTGTCGCCCAGCTGGTTGGCCATCAGCAGGATCAGCCGGGCGTTGAGCAGCTCGGATTCCTCCCGGGAGAGGCCCTGGTGGGCGTCCAGCAGGCATTCGTAAAACGCGTCTGCGTTCTGGAAATGCACTCGTGTGATCAGGGGGGTGTCTGGCTTCATCATGATGCATCCCTTGTTTCGTGGCCGGCGCCCGCACCCATGGCGCTTGCGACGGCGTGGACCACCGAGGCATCCGTACTTTCGCCCGTTGCGGCGACGTGTCCGTCGGGCCGCAGCAGCGCCCAGGCATGGCCAAAAACATGGCAGGTCGCCTGCAGATGGCCTTCGCGGTCGATCACGTGCTCCCTTGCGGCGGCTTTCTCGCCGGGCCCCAGCACTTGCACGCAGCGCACGTCCGCTTCCCTGGAAAGCGCCGCCAGCCGCGCCAGCCCGGCGCCGGATACATCGCCAAACACCAGCAGCAGCAGGCGCCCATGAGCCCACGTCAACAAGTCCAGCAGCTCGCCTGAGCTGCCATCGGCCCAGGAGAAGCCCGCGTTCTGCGTGGCCCGCCCGCCCGCAGGCCCGCAGACGCCAGACCGCGTGTAGTGGTTGGGCGTCGACATGCGCCCGGTGTTCACCAGCTGCCGGGCAAACAGGTGTTCACGCGCCAGCCCCAATGCCGCCGTGCGAAACAGCCGCTCCGCGCCGTCGGCCGGCCGCAAAAAGCGCGCGGTGCGGTTGGTGACCAGCACGTTGTGCTTCGCCGCCTCATGCCTTTCGTGGTGATAGCTGTCGAGCAATGCGGGTGCGGCGCGGCCTTGCAGCACAGCGGCCAGCTTCCACGCCAGGTTGTCGGCGTCCTGCACGCCCGAGTTGCCGCCGCGTGCGCCGAAGGGGCTCATCACATGGGCTGCGTCACCGGCAAAGAACACGCGGCCATGGCGCAGGTTGTCGAGGCATTCGCTGCGGTAGGCATAGGGGCCGACCCAGACGATCTCGTAGTCGGCATCGTCCAGCGCCTGACCGGCCTGGCTTTTGAACTGCGCCTTCAGGCGTGCGCGCACCACGTCTTCGCGGCTGACTTCTTCGGGGTTGGCGTGCGGCGGCATCTGGTAGTCGATGCGCCAGACGCCGTCGGCCATCAGGTGCTGCCATACGGCGCGCCCTTCGTTAAAAGGCGCTTCGATCCAGGTGTGGCGCTCCACCGGCGGCGGGTTTTTAAAGCGCACGTCGGCAATGCACCAGCGGTCGTCGCCTTTTTGCGCTGTGACTGCCGCGCCGCACCAGGCGCGAAACGGGCTGCGCGATCCGCTGCAGTCGATGACATGGTCGGCCTCCAGGGAATACGAACCGGCGGGCGTTTCAAGCTGCAGCGTCGCGAAGTCGTCGTTTTGCTCGAAGGCCGTGACGCGGTGGCTCCAGCGGAGATCAATGAGGCGGTCCTCAGGCGCGGGTCGGTAGAGCTGCTCCACCAGGAAACCCTCGACATAAAACTGCTGGATATTGATAAAGGGCGGTTGCCGGCTCAGTGAATGCGTCTGCTGCTGGCGCAGGTCAAACGAATACACCTCGTCGGCGCCCGCGAAGGTGCGGCCCACGCTCCACTGCACGCCTTTGGCGGCAATGCGCTCGTAAATGCCCAGGCGCTTGAAGATTTCCAGGGTTTTCTGGGCATAACAAATGCCGCGCGACGACGCGCCCTTCACGCCCACGGTGTTGTCTTCGTCCAGCAGCAAAGCCTTGATGCCGTACTGCGCCAGCGCGCAGGCCAGTGTCAGACCGGTGATGCCGCCGCCCACGATGACGACACCGTGCCGTTTGGCCTCGTCTGTTTGCAGCTCGGGCGGTTCCACGAACGGGTATTCGGGCAGGGTGTAGCCCGTGCCCTGGGCAAATTCATAGCCGTTGGTGAACGCTGCCGCCAGTGTGGCCGCAGCGGCGCTGCCTTTTGTGCTTGTCTCCGGCATGGATTGTTCCTGCGTCTTACGTGTTTCGGCTGTTTTAGCCATACTGGACGGGCGCGAGCAGCTATCAAAAAAATAGCAACTGCGGGACGCCGGCATGCACTTTTCCCAGAGGCCCGGTGCCGTCGGCAGCTCTGACCGTATTGTTTACCTATCCGTAATAAATTTACCATAACGTAATTAAAACGATGATTTTCTGCCGCACGTCGCTGGCTATGGTTGCCCCTTCCTATAGTTGCCTCTTATTTAATTTGTTAAATTTATTGATGGTATTAATTTGATAGTTTTTATCAATGTCGTGCATTGATTCCGGCAATTAGACGAATCCCTCCAACAGGTCTATGGTGTTTACGGCCTGTTGAAGCTATTTATGCAAATGCGAGTGGCGGCTTTCTCACCCCACTCCCTCCGGGTTGCGATCAAAAAGGCCTTGCGCGGCGTTGCAAAACCTTGACGGGGTTCACCCCGCCTGCGCTTTGCGCCTTGCTCAAAGCCTTTTTGACTCGCAACGCATCTTGCATAAATAGCTTTAACAGGCCTTAGTCTTCGGTCCTGCGCCAGAAGTCGGGCGTGGGTTTGAAGCATTGGCGATTTGTTCGTTCATCAACCCACGAAGGAGATTTCCATGGCTGCTCTAAAAGGCTCCAGGACGGAAGAGAACCTGAAAGCCGCATTTGCCGGCGAATCACAGGCCAACCGCCGCTACCTGTATTTCGCGAACAAGGCCGACGTTGAGGGCCAGCCCGATGTCGCGGCGCTGTTCCGCTCCACTGCGGAAGGTGAAACCGGCCACGCCCACGGCCACCTCGAATGGCTGGAACAGTGCGGCGACCCCGCGACCGGCCTGCCGTTTGGCGCCACGCGCGACAACCTCAAGTCTGCTGTGGCCGGCGAAACGCACGAGTACACCGACATGTACCCCGGCATGGCCAAAACCGCGCGCGACGAAGGCCATGATGAAGTGGCCGACTGGTTTGAAACCCTGGCAAAAGCCGAACGCTCACACGCGAATCGCTATACCAAGGCCTTGGCTGAACTGGTTGACTGATTGATCCCTCGCTGCGCCGCCAAGGCGTGGCGGGTTTTGGAAAAGATTCCGCACGAGAGTCTTTTCTCAAACCCCACCTGAGATTCAAAAAGAAGAGGCAAGCATGGCCACAGAAGGCAACCTCCAGGCGCCCACGCGCCACGCGATCGACTGGAAAAATCCGGACTTCTACAACGAGGACGCGGCCCTGCACGAGATGGAGCGCATCTTCGACATCTGCCATGGGTGCCGCCGCTGTGTCAGCCTGTGCGGTGCCTTTCCCACACTGTTTGACCTGGTTGACGAAAGCAAGACCGGCGAGGTTGATGGTGTGGACAAGAAGGACTACATGAAAGTGGTCGACCAGTGCTACATGTGCGACCTCTGCTACATGACCAAGTGCCCCTATGTGCCGCCGCACGAGTTCAACCTCGACTTCCCCCACACCATGCTGCGCGCCAAAGCCATCAAGTTCAAGAAGGGCGAGGTGGGCGCGGGGGAGAAGTTTTTGTCGTCCACCGACGTGCACGGCCAGTTCGCCGGCATTCCCATCGTGGTCCAGGTGGCCAACGCGGTCAACAAAACCAAACCGGCCCGCGCTGTGATGCAAAAGGTGCTGGGCGTCGACAAAAACGCCTGGCTGCCCGACCTGGCCACGAAAAAATTTCGCTCAGGCGCGCTTGAGTCGCCACCGCATGCGGTGAAAGACGGCGCCAAGACGCCCGGCAAGGTGGTGATCTATTCCACCTGCTACATCAACTACAACGAGCCCGGCATAGGCCACGACCTGCTCAAGGTGCTGGACCACAACGAAGTGCCCTATGTGCTGGTCGAAAAAGAGAAATGCTGTGGCATGCCCAAGCTGGAGTTGGGCGATCTGGCCTCGGTGAACACCAGCAAGGAGGCCAACATCCCGGTGCTGGTGAAATACGCCAAAGAGGGCTACGCCATCCTGAGCGCCGTACCCAGCTGTACGCTGATGTTCAAGCAGGAGCTGCCGCTGATGTACCCCGACGACGCCGACGTGCAGCTCGTCAAGGAGAATATGTGGGATCCGTTTGAATACCTGATGGCCCGCAAGCGCGACGGCCTGCTCAAGACGGAGTTCAGCGTGCCGCTGGGCAAGATCAGCTACCAGATTCCCTGCCACGGCCGGGTGCAGAACATCGGCAAAAAAACCGAAGAGATGCTCAAGATGGTGCCCGGCACCAGCGTGCACACGCACGAGCGCTGCTCGGGCCACGCCGGCACCTTTGGCGTGAAGGTGCCCTACCACCAGCAGGCCATGAAGATCGGCAAGCCGCTCTTTAAAGCCATGGCCAGCCACAAAGACGGCGGCCTGCCTGACGTCATCAGCAGCGACTGCCCGCTGGGTGGCCACCACATTGCCCAGGGCTTTGACGTGAACAGCCTGGGCGCGCCGCCGCAGAAGCACCCGCTCACTCTGATACGCACGGCCTACGGTCTGAAATGAGATCACACCATGAAGACCACCGGAAAGATCACCCGCGAATCCCTCATGACGTTGGAGGCCTACAGCAAATACCGCAAGGAAAACAAGCCCGCCATCATCGCCCACCGCAAGCTGCGCAGCGTGCGTCTGGGCGAACATATCAACCTCCAGTTTGAAAGCGAAACCAGCATCCGCTACCAGATCCAGGAGATGCTGCGCGTCGAGAAAATCTTTGAAGAGGAGGGCATAGAGCAGGAGATCGAAGCCTACGCGCCCCTTATGCCCGACGGTAGCAACTGGAAGGGCACGCTGATGCTGGAGTACCCCGATGTCAACGAACGCAAGCGCGAACTGGCCCGGTTGATCGGTGTGGAAGACCGCATGTTCGTCGAAGTCGAAGGCCACAAGCGTGTTTACGCCATTGCTGACGAAGACATGGACCGCGAAAACGACGAGAAGACCTCGGCCGTGCACTTTGTGCGCTTTGAGCTGGACCCGGCCATGTGCGCGGCCGTCAAGGCAGGCGCCAGTGTCAAGCTCGGCTGCGACCACACGTATTACCCGGCGCATACAACGATTGCAGCGGAAACGCTCGCCTCTTTGGCCAGCGATCTGCAGTAGTTGAAGGTTCATGGCCGTGGCGCCATCCTCCTGTCGTAAAGTGGGGGTTTCGCCTTACTTGCCTTACCCCTACGACTCAAAGCATGCTGTTTCTCATCTCGCCGGCCAAATCCCTGGACTACGACACGCCGCCGCACGTCGCGACCCACACCCAACCCCTCTTCACCCGCCAGTCGGCCCAGTTGATTGACGTGCTCAAAACACGGACCCCGCAGCAGATCAGCGAACTGATGAAGCTGTCAGATTCGCTCGCAGGCCTGAATGTCGCGCGCTACCAGGCCTGGTCGCCGAAATTCACCGCGAAGAATTCCAAACAGGCCGCGCTGGCATTTGACGGCGATGTGTATGGCGGCCTCGATGCAAAAACGCTAGGCGACGCACAACTCGCCTGGGCGCAGGACCATGTCTGCATCCTGAGCGGCCTTTACGGGGTGCTGCGCCCGCTGGACCGCATGCAGCCCTACCGGCTTGAAATGGGCACGCCGCTGGCCACGCCCCAAGGCAAAAATCTCTATCAGTTCTGGGGTTCGCAAATCTCCGCCTATCTGAACGAGCGCGCGGCCGCCCACACCACACCGGTCATCGTCAATCTCGCCAGCGAGGAATACTTCAAGGCCGTGGACCGCAAGGCGCTCAAGGCGCGTGTGGTGAGCTGCGTGTTTGAAGAATACAAAGCCGGCAAGTACAAGGTCATCAGTTTTTTTGCCAAGCGCGCCCGTGGTCTCATGGTGCGCCATGCGATTGAAAAGAAGCTGTCTACCGTCAAGAAGCTCGAGAGCTTTGACGTCGAAGGCTACCGCTTTGATCCCAAAGTGTCCGAACCCGACCGGCTGGTGTTCCGCCGCAAACAGGCCGCCTGAGCGGCCCAGCCCCGCATGAGCACGCCCGCCCGCACCGATCAGCAGCTCACGCCGGAAGTGCTGGCGTGGATGACGGCGCAGGCAAACCTCGGCCATTCCAGAGACGAGATTTTTAACGCCATGCTGGCAGCTGGCTGGAACCGCGACGCTGCCACGCGGGCGGTGCGCCTGACGCCCGAAGATCTCGCCGCAGTGGTTGTGCCTGCGCTGGCTTTGCCGGTCACCAACAACATGGTCGATGCCGGCGACAAGTGGGTGGAAATACTTTTTTTCGCCCAGGTGCCCAATGTCATCGTACTGGGCAACCTGCTGGGCCCGAGTGAATGCGAGGCGCTGATGGAGGCCGCCCGGCCGCGTCTGGTGCGTTCGCTGACGGTAGACACCAAGACCGGCGGCGAAGAACTCAACCCTGACCGTACCAGCGAGGGCATGTTTTTCAGGCGCGCTGAAAACGCCGTGGTGCGCCAGGTGGAGGCACGTATTGCCAGAATCTTCGGCTGGCCGCAGGAAAACGGCGAAGGGCTGCAGGTGCTCCACTACGGGCCTGGCACTGAATACAAGCCGCACTACGACTACTTTGACCCGACCGAACCCGGCACGCCCGCCATACTGCAGCGCGGCGGCCAGCGGGTGGCGACGCTCATCATGTACCTGCATGAGCCCGAGGAAGGCGGCGCCACGGTGTTCCCGGATATCGAGGTCCGAGTGGCGCCGCGGCGCGGCAATGCGGTGTTTTTCAGTTATCCGCAAGCGCTGCCTTCCAGCCTCACGCTGCATGGCGGCGAGCCGGTTACCACTGGCGAGAAATGGATTGCCACCAAATGGCTACGAGAAAGAGAATTCGTGTAACACCCCTGTCCAGGCTCACTTCGTGTAGCCTCCTCTCCCCTTGCAGGAGACGGCGCCAGCGACCTGGCAAAGCCAGTTCCGCGGAGAAATAGTTTCACCCCCGTCCAGGCTCACTTCGTGTAGCCCGTTCCCCCTTAAGGAGACGGCGCCAGCGGCCTGGCAAAGCCAGTTCCGCGGCCCCTGCTTGCGGGTGAGCCTGCGTGACGCATGGGGGACGAGGTGATTGACGCGATTCGGGGAGTGCAGACCATAATCAGTTATGAAAATACGCGCCAACAACATCGATATCGAGATTGAAGACACCCACCCAGGTGACGCAACCGGCCGGCCGGTGGTGCTGCTCATCATGGGGCTGGGCATGCAGCTGATTGCCTGGCCGCCGGCCATGGTGCAGGCGATCGCTGATGCGGGCTTTCGTGTGGTGCGCTTTGACAACCGCGACATCGGCCTTTCGCAGCACTTCGACCACCTCGGCTCGCCCAGCCTTTTGTGGGAGGGGCTCAAGTTCCGCATGGGCTGGCGCATCCGGCCGCCCTACAGCATTGAAGACATGGCCGCCGACACCGTGGGCGTGCTGGATGCGCTGCAAATCGGCAAGGCACATGTGGTGGGTGTGAGCATGGGCGGCATGATCGCGCAGCGCGTTGCGGTGTTGGCTCCATCGCGCCTGCTCAGCCTTACCAGCATCATGAGCTCCAGCGGTGCGCGCGGCCTGCCGGAAGCCAGCCCGGCGGTGGCCCGTGTGCTGCTCAGCCGGCCTGCCGGCAGGGGTGTGCAGGCCGCCATCGACCATACGGTGAAGCTGCTCAAGGCCATCGGCAGCCCGGGCTTTCCCATGGACGATGCCGAGATACGCGAAAAAGTCGCTGCGGCGGCGCAGCGCAGCTTCCATCCGCAGGGCGTTCTGCGCCAGATGGTGGCCGTTGCCGCTGACGGTGCGCGCGCCTCGGTACTTGCCAGGGTGACGGCGCCGACGCTGGTGGTGCACGGCCAGGCAGACCGGCTGGTGCCCATGGCCTGCGGGCAGGACACGGCCAGGCGCATTCCCGGTGCCCGTTTTGAAAGCATTGAAGGCATGGGACACGATTTGCCGCCGGGTGTTGTTGACCGTTTGTTGGCGCTGCTGATCCCCCACTTTAAAGCGGCAAGCTGATACAGCCCCATAGCCAGGGGCTTTGTGCGGGGCGCTTTCAGCCTGGCAGCGGTTAGCGGCGAAAATGGGTGCATGAACACCCCTGAACAATCCCAGCTCGGCAAATCGTCGGCCTATATCGACCAGTACGACGCCTCGCTGCTGTTCCCGATACCGCGCGAAGGCAAGCGTGCCGAGATCGGCGTCACCGGAACGCCGCCGTTTTTCGGCGCAGACATGTGGACGGCGTTTGAGCTGAGCTGGCTCAATATGCGCGGCAAGCCGCAGGTGGCACTGGCCCACATCACCGTGCCTTGCGAGTCACCCAACATCGTCGAAAGCAAGTCCTTCAAGCTTTACCTCAACAGCTTCAACAACACGCGTTTTGCCGATGCGCGCGATGTGCGCGAACGCATTCGCGCCGACCTGAACGGTGCTGTCGGCATGGGGGTGGGCATCAAGACGCTGGGCCCCGAGCTGTTCGACCGCGAACCCGTGCATGAACTCGACGGCCTGAACCTGGACCGGCTCGACGTGGAGTGCATTCATTTCACGCCCACCCCCGAGCTGCTGTTTGCCGAGTTCGACGAACCGCCGGTGGAAGAGACGCTGACCAGCAACCTGCTCAAGAGCAATTGCCTGGTCACCGGCCAGCCCGACTGGGGCAGCGTACAGATTCGCTATGCCGGCCCGCAGATCAACCAGGAAGGCCTGCTGCAGTATCTGGTGAGCTTTCGCAACCACAACGAGTTCCACGAACAATGTGTGGAGCGCATCTTCATGGACATCTGGACGCGCTGCAAACCCATGAAGCTCTCGGTGTACGCGCGCTACACGCGCCGCGGCGGGCTGGACATCAATCCGTTTCGCACCAGCCATCCGCAGGCGCTGCCGCCTGCCATTCGCACAGCCCGCCAATAATTGCCAATGCAGCTTGCTATTGAATTAATAGCTGCTTGCGCTCGTCATGTATGGGCTAGAGCCCGAATTCATTGAAATTCTTGATCGGTGAAAGCCCGGGAAAGCTCGCCGCGCGCTTTTCCTTCATGGCGGTAACCGCCTCACGGACATGCGCGTTGCTCCAGATCGCACCCTGCAGCCAGCCCATCTGCCTGAGCGCGTCGTCCACCGAATGGTCGCGCGTGTAGTGGATGGCCTGCTTGGTGCCCCAGATGGCCACCGGCGGCTTGGTGGCAATCTCGCCGGCGCACTGCATGGCAGCCGCCAGCATCGCCTCGGCTGAGTCAAAAACCTCGTTGACCAGCCCGTAGCCCAACGCTTTTGCGGCCGGCAGCCGGCGCCCGGTATAGGCCAGTTCCTTGACGACCGCCAGCGGCACCAGCTTGGGCAGGCGCTGCAGGGTGCCCACGTCGGCCACCATGCCAATGTTGATTTCCTGGATGCAGAAGAATGCGTCGGCCGTGGCGTAGCGCAGGCAGCAGGCCGTCACCATGTCGACCGCCCCTCCTATGCAGCCGCCCTGGATGGCCGCAATCACCGGAACGCGCAGCGTCTCCAGCTTGGTGAAGGTGGCCTGCATGTCGCCCAGCATGTCAAAGATGGCGGCGCGGCCCTCGGGGCTCCGGTCGTCCATGGCGATGTCGCTGCCAAAGGTTTCCAGTGCCATGCCGGCGCTGAAGTGCTTGCCGGTGCTGGATATCACCAGCACGCGCGCCTCGCCAGCCTTGTGGATGTGCGTGAGCGCCGCATCCAGCTCGCGCCAGAAGGTCGGGTGCATGGTGTTCATCGCCTCGGGGCGGTTCAGCACCAGGTGGGCAACGTGGCCGGTGGTGTTGAGGGTGAAGCAGGTGAGGGCAGGTTGGGAGGAGGCGTTCATGCCCACACTCTAAGTCAGGCGACCAGGTCCAGCCAGTCACACCTGAGACGCTGCGCAATGTGCGCCCGTGCTCGTACATAGACATACAGCCGCGGCGCCAGTGTGCCCAGCACGCACAGTGGGTAGGCCCAGGCCGCCTCAAAGGTAAAGGCAGGCAGCCAGCCCATCCAGCCCATCACCCACGCCGTCAGCACTATCTCCCAGAGCTGGCATTCAAGCGGGTGCGCCGCTCGCTGCGCCTCGCGCCAGTCCTTGACGCGTTGCAGCTGCGCCAGCGTGATGGGGTGCCAGTACGGCGACCGGGCAGGTAGTGATGCCTTGGACGGGTCAGAGGGATCAGACATAAAGCCTCCGTGCGGAAGCTTCAATGTAAGTTTCGTGAAAGCTTCTGTCAATGACCCGAAAGGCCTGAAAGACGCCAAAAAAGCGTCGAAAGATTTCTGGATACGGCCGGCTAAATCCGGCGGCGGCGCGGCACCACGCTCAGCTGCAGCGTGAGCTTGCCGGGCGAGGCCGTCACGGTATAAGCCTGCGGCGCAATGTCGATCAGCTGGTCGGCATGCCAGACCTTGATCTGCGCAGCGCCTTCGGGCAACTGCTCGACCTGCGCTACGCCGTCGGCGCCTGTCAGCACGGCCCAGGGCGATTCACTCACATAGACATGGCCGCGCATGGAGCCGTGGATATGGCAGCCCAGCAGCACGGCGCCGGCCTTGTTGAAAGTGGCGTCAGCGGTTTTGGCGGGTTTGCCTTCAGGCTTGCCGTCGAGCCGGAGCTCGAACCCCTCACCCGGCGTCGCGTTGAACTGCGCCGCGCCGGCGGCCGAGCCGCGCACATGGTGTTCCCACGGGTCGTTGTTGACGAACTGGGCCTTGGCGCCCAGCGCCACCACGCTGACGGCCGGCACAAAACGCATCTTTTCCTGGTAGATCGTCACTTGGGCGGGCAAAGGGCTTTGGGGCGCCCCGGTTTTGGCGGAAGGCACCACGACGACTACGGCGTCCGGCGCCGGCTTGCCTTCCTTGTCGAGCACTTGAATGGAAATGTTTCCGGCTGCAGACCATATAGGTAGTGCGCAAGCAGCTATGAAAAACAGAGCAGTTGGCAGCATCCGGAAGGCAGGGCGTGTTAGCTTGGGCATGGGATTTCTTTCGGCTTAAGCTTCGCGGGGAGTCAGCAATGCCAGCACAGCCGCCACCGCGAACAGCGCCAGGACATCACCCCAGAGGTGCCCCATGTTGTGGTGGCCCTGAAACGACTGCACTGCCATCACCCCGCCGTGTGCAATGCTGGACCAGACGGTAAACCAGATGAGGCTGCGGTGCAAGAGAGGGTTACGGGCGGCGAGCATGAGGAAGATCCCCAGCGTTGCGTAAAGGGCGAGGATCATCTCCAGGTAGTACGAACGACCTTCCGAATGCCACGACCAGCCTGAAGGCCAGACGACGGTGAGCGGCCACAAGCCGAAAGTGAACGTCACCCCTATCAGCACCAGGGCAATGCGCAGGTATTTGATGCGATCAGCGTCAGTCATTGTTTTCTTTCGGGTCAACAGAGGCCGCGCATTCAGAGGCTGGCTCTTGTGTGCGCCGGGAGGCGAAAAGCCCTGGGGCATCGCCTGGGAGGTGAACGGCAACAGGAACCCATTGCAGCGCGTGCCGCGCCGCAATGGTGGTTCTTCAAGGGCGGCTTACTTGGCAGCCGGCTTGTACTCAGCCACGGCCTTGGCCAGATCGCGGGTTTCTTCACAGGTGGCGCAAATCGCCTGCAGCTTGGCCAGCTGCGCGTCGGCCTGGGTTTTCTGGTTGGTCTTCAGGTAGGCAATGCCCGAGTATTCCAGCGCACCCTTGTGCTTGGGGTCCAGCGCCAGCGCCTTGCCATAGGCGGCAAATGCATCGTCGTACTTGCCCATCCAGCGGTTGGAATAGCCAAGGTAGTTGTAGGCGTCGGCATTTTTCGGGTCCTTCGCCACCACCTTGTTAAAGCTGCTCACGGCCTCCGACCAGTTCTTGGCGCTGATGGCTTTTTTACCCGCCGCGAAGTCGTCGACCTGGGCATTTTTGGCTGGTGTGGTTTCGATGTCGGCTGCCAACGCTGCACCGGCCAGGGCCAGGGCGATCACGGGGAATGCGACGAAGTTGCGGATGGAAAAAGTGTTCATGTCGGGCTCCTTGAGATATCAGTTGTTGAAACGCGCTGCAAACCAGCACCTATGACAAACGAGGAAAACCGTAAAACAGATGCAGGTGAGTTGTAATTTATTTGTAAATGGCCTAAACCAGCTCGTGCATGATCCGGGCCGTTCCGGAAACCTTGATCGAGGCCCCGGGAGCGGGTGGAATTTCCGCGCGCAGGCACGAGCGCATGCCCATGTCTTCACCCTGCACGATATCGATGGCGCCGCCGTGCGGCCACTTCAGGTCGCGCAGGTAGCCTGCAAAAGCGGCTGTGGCTGCACCTGTGGCCGGGTCTTCATACACGCCGCCCGAAGCAAACGGATTCCGGGTGTGAAAAAACCGGGGAGTTTGCGCATGGGCCAGCAGGATGGTCACCAGCCCCGCCTTGTTCATCAGTTCGCGGCCCGTGTCCAGGTCGTATTGCATGGCCGCCAGTTTGTCGCGGCTCTTCAGAACCAGTACCAGATGGTCTGCGCCGCCGTGGGCGAGCGCGGGGGCAATGCGCGGGTCCAGGTCATCCGGTGTGTAGCCGAACAGCGCCAGGGTGGCCAGCACCAGCGGCTGTGGGGCAGCCTGGCTGCGCGTGGGCGGCGATTGCAGCGCGGCGGTGATCGTCTCCCCGTTGCGCCGGCCTTCAACCGTGATGCTGGCCTGGTTCAGGGTCAGCGCAAACACGCCATCGCCATGCTGAAGGGCCAGTGCTGCGCCCAGGGCTATCGTTGCATGGCCGCAGAAGGGTACTTCGGATTCCGGCGAGAAATAGCGCACCCGCCAGCCGGCGCCGCTTGCAACGGCAAAAACCGTTTCCGAGAAGCCAAGCTCCGCAGCGATCCGCTGCATCTCACGGTCATCCGGAAATTGGCCGGCGATCATCACGCCGGCGGGGTTGCCGCCGGTGTTTCCGTCAGAAAAGGCTGCAATCTTCAAGACACTCATCGTTTTCCTTGTGAAATGGAAGGCGGGCTGCTTGCCTGTCCGGCTCAATTCATATTGCGCGCTGCCACCGGAGGCCGAAAGGCAATACTCGCGGTCCGAACAAAAAATGCAGCACCCTGCGCATGTTGCCGCTGGTGGATCTGGACGAAGCATGCAGCAGCAGCGGGCGCATGGCCATCGCGCTGCCTTGCCCGGCCGTGCAGGTGAACCCGGTTTGGGCCTGGCGAGCTGCTGCAGCGTCCTTCGCCTGCAAGCGGCCGTACAGGTGTGACCCCGGAACCACGCGCAGTGGACCGTCCCCCGGGCCGCAGGCATCGATGTGCAAACGCACCGCCACCAGCTGCTCCAGCAGCTCGGCGGGCGGCTGGACATAAAGAATGCCTTCCTTCCTGGACCAGCCGTCCAGGCTCGCGTGCTCTACGTGATCTGCCACTGGAATGCTCAGGTCCTGGTGCACCGGCACCAGCCAGTTGCGGGACACCGACTTCTCGAAGTAAGTGCACTGCACCGCAGCGAAATCGGCCGGAATCATCGAGGCTAGCGACGGATGCCGGCGCACCCTTGCCGCAAGCGTCTGGCACCAGGCCTCCGACAGCAGGCAACGTGTTCCTGCCGAGTCGGCGGGAATACCGGCAAGCCGTGCCGCCGCCGATTCGCACTGGGTGGCAGTCAGCACCTGCGGAACAAGCGCAAAACCCTGGGCGGTAAATGCGGTGTGATCCATTCCCGGCGTGGTTCAAGGGTGCTGAATGCTCACAGCATCGACTGAAACAGCGAAAGGTACTGGGGATGCTGCGAAACCGTGTTGTGGGAGGTTCCGGGCAGCATCTTCAGGACCGCTGTTCCATTCTTGAAGTGCGCATGCAGCTGGTCGGTGCTGGCTTTCGGAATGACTTCATCGTGTTCGGCCGAAATCAGCAGCGTGGGCACGGTGACTTTGGCCGCGTACTTCCAGGACTCGAACTTGTCGACAAGAAGCCAGGGGATGGGAAACCAGGGAAAGCGCTGCGCGGCCAGTTCCTGGATGCTGTTGTAGGGCGTCACCAGAATCAGGCGCGAGGCCGGCCGCTGGCTGGCCACCCAGATCGCAACGCCTGAGCCCAGACTCCTGCCAACCACAGTGACATCCGAATGTGTCCGGCTGACATGGTCGAACAAGGCCAGGGCGTCGCTTTGAAGCGCCGCCTCGGTGGGGCTTCCGGTGCTTCCGCCGTAACCGCGGTAGTGAAGCAGGTAGAGGGCATGGCCTGGAAATGCTTCCGAGAATGACGGCAAATTCGGCGAAACGTCTTGGGCATTGCCGCCGAAGTAAATGATGGCCTTGGGCCCGGCCGTTTGCCGGGCCGTGACGACGAGCGCCGCGTCGGGTGTCTGGAGGTGGAGTGTTGTGGCCGGGCCGCCCCATGACCTCGGCTGCGGGAAGTAGATCAGCGAACGTTGAAACGCAAACAGCGCCGCGCAGATGCCCAGGTAAGCGAGCACCATGACCACCAGAAAAACAGTCACTGTGCGGCGCACCATGAAACGCGGCGTCTTCCCCCGCAGCGCCCCCCGCCAATCAGGATGATCCGGTCCAAAAGGCCACGAACAGGGTTCATCGGATGCGCCGCATTGAGTGAGTGCCTGAACAACTCAGTTCAGCCTCATGTCTGCACTGAGTTGCTTGACCAGTTCTGCACTCGTTTCCACATACTTCAAAAATGCCACTTCATCCTTGTTGATGGTCTTGCGCGCCATCATGTCGGTCAGGCGCGCGTCCAGGCTTTGCCAGTGAATTTGGCGATTGCCCACGAGATACACCGGAACCCTGGTCAGCTGCCTGCTTTTGATGATCTCGATGATCTGGAATATTTCCCACTCGGTGCCGGTCCCTCCTGGTGCGATCACGATGGCGGCCGAGTGCTTGATCATCGCCAGCTCGCGGATGGAGACGCTGGAAAAAATCAGGCCATGGGTCACATAGGCATTCAAGGCCTGCTTGGGGTCACCACCATAGGGTTTCCGCGTGTCGTTGGCCGTCGAGCGGTCGTAGTAGGTGGTGTACCCGACGCTGGGGCCTCCCGCCTCTTTTGCGCCGCGGTTGCCGGCTTCCATCAGCCCCGGGCCCGCACCCGTCATTATCGGATACTGCTTGCCATAACGCGTGGTCCATGCGTGAGCAAAATTCCGGATGTCTGCGTAGATGGCATCGTTTGCCGCCCTGATGGTGTCGTTACAGTTCTCGCCGCGCGCGTCGCAGGCGGCATTTTTCTCGCGGATACGGGAGCTGCCATAGATGGAGACAAAGCCCCGCGGAAAATGCATGGCCTTCAGGGCGTCAGAGCAGTAGGTGTCCTGAGCCATCAGTTTCACGGGGACGATGTTTTCAACGCCCGCATAGGGGCCGATGTAATCGGCGTTCGGGACATCTGCTTTCGCTACCACGCACTCCAGCCGCAACTCCGTGGGCTTGATCGCAGACGTTGCTGTGGTTGGCGGTGGTGTTGCGCACCCGAGGAGGGTGGCGGTGACCACACCGAGGGATAGAAACAATTTGAGGCTGGCGTTCATTCTGGTTCTCCTTTTTACGGTACCTACCCGGATTGAGGCCCCGGATGCCGCCACGCTCACCACAGCTTGGCGCAATTGCCGCTGAACACCACCGTTCCGCTCGGACTGGCGGGTGTGGCGCTGGTTTCCAGCGTTACCACCAGCTTGCTGACCTTGGACAGCAGCTTTTCCGACGTGTCGGGCAGTATGGAAACCGCTGATCCGCTCGTGGGCACGGTGCCCAGCGAGAACGCCGGGCCATTGGCCGGCACGGCCCACAGCACCAGTGTTCCGGTGGCCGGCGGTGTGATCGGGCCTATGACCTTGACTGTCATGGTCTTGCCGTGGCGCAGCGAACTGGCCAGAAGCTTGCCATTGCCCTGTGCGTCGGTGAGCAGGCCCACATAGCTTTGCGGCAGCCTTTCGCCCGAGCGCATCGCGATCTGGTCGCTGGACATGAAAAGGGTGGGCATGGCGATAAAGAAAACGCTGGCCGCGATCACCCCGGCGGCCAGGCCGCCGAAGCCGAAACCAGCAGGTTTGAGCCAGCCCAGCCAGGACGGTTTTGTTTGCGGCCCCTGTTGCGGCGCCGCAGGTTTGGTGCGTGCTGCGATGGCAGCCCACACCCTGGGAGACGGCTTGAGCGCGGGCACCGACATGGCGAGTTGACCCAGCCGGGCCTCCCATTGTGTGACGCGCACGCGCACATCGGTACGGTCGCGCTGCAGGCGCTCAAAGCGGCGTCGCGCGCCGCCGCTCAGCGTACCCAGCACATAGGCCGATGCGAGGTGTTCGAGCAATTCGGGGCTGGAATATCTCATGACGCCACCACCCCTTGCGCCGCCAGACACCCCTTGAGTTTTTCGAGCCCGCGCCGTATCCAGGCTTTCACCGAGCCCAGCGGCGCGCCCATTTGCGCGGCCACTTCGGTATGCGACAGGCCCTGGTAATACGCCAGCGCCAGGCTTTGGCGGTGGCTGCCTTCCAGTGCGTTCATGCAGCCTTCGATGTGCAGGGCCTCTGTGGCCTGCTCCAGCAGCTGCATGGCGCTGGGGGTGGGTGTGGCGGTGGTTTCGGTGTCTTCCTCATCCACATCACCGGAGTCGGGCAACTCGCTTTCCTTGCGGCGCGTGCGGGAGCGCAGGGCGTCCAGCGCCTTGTTGCGGACGATGGCAATCAGCCACGTCATGGGTTGAATGGTTTGCCCGTCTACCTCACTGCGGTAGCCGGCAGCGTTTTTCCAGATGCTCACGTAAGCCTCTTGCAGCACATCTTCGGCCGCGTGTCCTTGTCCCAATATACGTACGGCAACGCCAAACAGATGCGTGTGGGTGCGTTCATAGACCTGAGCAAAGCAGGCGTGGTCGCCTTGCCCTGCGCCGGCAATCAGCGCCTGCAGGCTGCGGGTGTCTGTGTCGGGGGCCAGTTTCATGCGGCTGAGTATAGGGAGTTACGCCCAAGCGGCAAATCTTCCCCGGTTATGGCATTTTTCTCAGAAAAACCTGCATCCAATCGGCGCTTGCTGTCGTTTGTCCCTGGTAGGCCGGGCGCCGCGCCGGCCCACGCCCCCTTCCGCCATGTGGTTGTTGGGACTTTTTTACTTTCTTTTAACCCGGAGACCTGTCAATATTTGCAGGACTCCTCTCAGGAGATCGCCATGACACCGATAGCAACCGCCACCCAACCCAGGCTTCACGCAGGCCTTGCCGCTGCCGCGTTGTGTACTGGACTGCTGCTAAGCGCCTGCGCCGGTGGCCCGGCCGCACCAATGGATGCCAAGCCGGTGCCCGCCGCGCTCAAGCCGGCCGACGGCGAACGCGTGGCCTTCACCTGGCACGCGGTGGGCTCGCAAATCTACGAATGCCGCTCCGGCGACAAGGGCTGGGCCTGGGTGTTTGTTGCACCAGAGGCGGACCTCTTCAACCAGAAAGACGAAAAAGTCGGCACGCATGGCGCCGGCCCGAACTGGACCGCGCTGGACGGCAGCAAAACCGTGGGCACGGTAAAAGCACGCGCCGACGGCGAGCGTCCTGCTGACATCCCGCTGCTACTGCTGACGGCCAAATCCGCCGGCATGCCCGGCAAGATGGCCACCGTCACCAGCGTGCAGCGGCTGAACACCGAGGGTGGCAATGCGCCGGCCAAAGGCTGCACCGCGCCGGCCGATGCGGGCAAACGCGTCAAGGAAGGCTATACCGCCGACTACGTGTTTTTCACCGCCCAAAAAGCCTGACCCAAAAGCCAGAGGAAGCGAGGCCTGACATGTCCGTGCTCAAGAACCTTTTCAGCGCCAGCAAGAGTCCCAGGCACGATGCCACGGGGCCTGAGACGGGTCCGGTCAAGATGAACCTTGACGAGCGCATGGCGTTCCGGCGCGAGATGCTGTTCGAGGCCATCAAGGTCACGATGCAGGCCCACGGAATTTTGTCGGCCAGCTATAAGTTCCGCGTGGTGCGTAACGACAAGCGAGGCCACCAGTACATGGTGCTGGTGGACCTTTCCACCGACTTCCTGGACAACCGGGAAGGTGGGCCCGCCCGGCTGGTCGAGGTGGGTGCGGCTATCGCCAAAAATGCCGCTGCGCGTTACAACCTGCTGGTCAGCGGCGTGTACTGGCAGATCAATGAGCAGATTCAGGCCTTCGCGCCCAGCCGGCCCGTCTCCTTGCCCGCGAGCCAGGATGCGGCCAGCCCACCGCCACCGGTACAACGCCGGGAGCGAGCCACGGCGGAAGAACTCGCGGCCTTTGAAGCCGCCTGGGAGAAGGGGCGGGCGCTGCATATCGGCGACCGGGTCTATTCGTCCGACCTGTCGCCGCTGGAGCCTGATTCCCAGAAGGACGACA
Organism: Polaromonas sp. P1_F4; assembly: GCF_056405675.1. Lineage (NCBI taxonomy): Bacteria > Pseudomonadati > Pseudomonadota > Betaproteobacteria > Burkholderiales > Comamonadaceae > Polaromonas > Polaromonas sp. P1_F4. Next base: position 33,503 of record NZ_JBFUBP010000010.1, read on the forward strand.
GCCGGCGCTGACAACCTCGGGGCCGGCCGTTCAAGACCTGCGCCGCCGCGGCACCACGGTAAGCTGCATCACGCTTTTGGCCGGGGAGGCGCTCACCGTGACCTGCTGCGGCGCAATGTCCACCAGCTGGTCGGGGTGCCAGACTTTCAGCTGCGCAGCGCCCTCAGGCAGGTCCTCAAAGCTCGCAATGCCTTCCGGACTGGTTTTGGTTGCCCAGGGGGATTCACTGGCGTAGATATAGCCGCGCATCGAGCCGTGGATAAAACAGCCCAGCAAGGTGGCCCCGACAACGCCGGCCCTGTCCAGCGTCACTTCACTGGACTTGCCCGGTTTTCCGTCGGGCTTGCCTTCCAGCCGCAGTTCGAAGCCGGCATTCGTCGCGTTGAACTGGCCCATGCCGGCAGGTGAGCTGCGCACGTGGTGGTCCCATGGGTCGTTGTTCACAAATTGAATTTTTGCCCCCACGGGAACCACTGTCACTGCGGGAACGAACTGCATCTTTTCCTGGTGAATGGTGGCCTGCGCAGCCGGCGGCGTCCTGGGCTGGGCGCTTTTGTTGGCGGGCACCACCACGACCACGGCATCCGGCACCGGTTTGCCGTCTTTGTCGAGCACCGACACCGTGAGGCTGGCCGCATGAGCCCCTGCGCCGAAAGCGAAGAGCGCGGCGATCGCTGTGAGCTGGATTATTTGTTTCATGGTTTGGCTGCCGTCTCGGCGGGCGTGATGATGTCGCGGTTCATGGGAGCCAGCAGTGCCAGCATTTCATTCTGTTTGCGAAAAGGAATGCCCCTGGCATCCATGCTTTGCTGCAGCACCTCCACCAGGGCGTGGAAGTCCGACTTCTTGATGTCCAGGTTGGCGTGCGCGCTTTTCATGTCCGCGCCCTTGTAAATGCAGGGGCCGCCGCTCAGGGCGCAGAGCTGGTCGACCAGCTGCTCTTTCACGCGCTGCTGGTTCGACGGCTTGAAATGCGGCCCGGTGCGCGGGTCGGCCAGCAGGCGAACCATGAAGTCGTCCATTAGCGCGACCAGGCCGGCTTTCTCACCGAAGGCCTTGTAAAGCTGGTCGTCTTTGGTTGCCGTCTGGGCTAATGCTGCGCCGGCCGTCAACAGGCTTGCCGCGAGGGCAAAAGAAACAAAAGGGTTTTTCATGGGGCGGTTCCTTGAAGGGGGTGGTTCGTCGGGCTTAAAAAGCGACCTGGGCCGAGAGGTAGTAGCCGGTCTGCTTTCGGCTGGCGGTGGTGGCGGGCACGATCACGCCCAGGTCCACATAAGCCAGCGTGAGCGAAAGGTTTTTGGTGGGTGCCCAGGCAATAAAGATGTCTTTCCAGTCTTCAGAGCGCAGGCCGTTGCCCAGGCCGGCGGCACGGCCCGCGCCTTCGAGCTTGTTGCGCATGAAGCGGTATTCGGCCCCCACGGCAATGTTCTTGCTCACCAGCCAGGCAATCGAGAATTCCGGCTGCAGCGTGTACTTGTCTTCGTTGCCGCCCAGCGTGGCGCCATAGCCCAGCAGGCCGTTCTGGTTGGCTTTCGTCGCGCGCAGCGTGCCGTTGAGCAGCAGGCTCTGGCCCAGGAAGAGTTTGGTGGCGCTCACATACACGTCCACGCCGTGGCGTTTGGCGCCCAGTGCATTGAGTGTGGGGTCCAGCCCGGTGGAGCCCAGCGTCTTGTACTGCACGCCCACTGCCACCTGCGGCATCGGCGTGTCGCTGTCCAGGATGGCATCGCCCAGCACGCGTACCTTGGCGCCCACGATGGTCTGCTTCAGGTGCAACCCGGGCAGGCCCAGGGCCACGCCGGTACCGCGGGTGTTGAAGTCCTGCTGCGCAATCGACAGCTCGTAGCGGTCATGGATGCCGACTGCCGCGCCGTACACATTCAGGCCGTAGTCGGTGGTGCCGGCGTGGGTGACATAGGCAGAACCGCCAATCTCGCCTGCCGTGGCGTTGCTGCCGATGACGGCCCAGGGCGTGAGGCCGCCGCCGGCCGCGCCTTCGATGGTGCTGACGCCGCCGGTCAGGAGGAGCTTGCCGGTGTCGGCGTGGGCGCCGGCGCAAAGCAGGGTGAGCAGGCTGGCAATCAGGGGGGGTGATACGGAGTGGCGCATGGTGATCCTGTGGGTGGAAAGGAAAAGCCGGTTGCCGGCGTCAATGGAAGTAAACCTGTGTGGAATACGGCAAACCGGATTCACTGGATTCAATGAAACAAAAAAAAAGATGCGAAAAGAAGCTGGGTCGCTCTTCGAAAGGCTGAATCCGCAGGCCGGCCGTCAACGTATTCAGAACAGCTTGCGGGATGGCCTGGCAGATTGCATGGCTTTCCCACCTATCAAAAACCAGTTCCAGGAGTGCTGAATGCCTGTTTCCTTCCTGTTCCTGCGCAATACGCGTCTTTTTAAAACCCTGGTGGCGCTGACGCTCTTTGGCACCGGCAGTGCCTCGCTATGGGGTCAAACGGCGTCCGAGCGCGAGTGGGTCACGCCACCACCCGGCAACGTGGCGCGCGGCCTGGCCCTGTACCAGGCGCGCTGCACGGCATGCCATGCCGTCGACAGCAACAAGATCGGGCCCGCGCACCGCGGCGTGATGGGCCGCCGCGTGGGCAGCCTGCCTGGGTACAAATATTCGGACGAACTGGCGCGGTCGCGGTTGCGCTGGACGCCGCAAACCCTCAACGCCTGGCTGGAAGACCCCGAGCAGCTGGTGGCCGGCCAGCGCATGGGTTTTCAGGTGGAAAGCGCGGCGGAGCGCGCCGACCTGATCGCCTACCTGGCCACGCTGAAATAAGCATGTTGCTATCAATTCAGGAGCTGCTTGCGCTCGTCCTGATTGCTTGAAAGACCTTTTTCTTCATAAATTCTGCCTTTCATGGCTGATGGAGGAAACGCCAGCCCGCTCTGATGCCGCAGCAATGAGGCCCCTGTGGCGACTGCTACCATCGCAGCCATGAAACGACGCGACTTTCTGGCCACCACCACACTGGCTTTCACCGGAGGATTTGCCATGGCTGATTTGCCCAAAGTCCAGTCACTGGATGAAGCGCTGCGCTGGCTGGACAAGGTCGACCAGGCCGCCAGCGTCAAAACCACCGGCCAATGGCCCCTGGTGTCGGTGCTGGAGCACATGGCGCAAAGCGTGGAAATGAGCCTGGACGGCTTTCCGCAGCCGAAAAGTGCGGTGTTCCAGAACACGGCGGGCGCCGCGGCTTTTGCCTTTTTCAAATGGCGCGGGCAAATGAGCCACAGCCTGAGCGAGCCCATCCCGGGCGCTGCGGCCCTCAGCCGTGAAGGCGACTGGCGTCCCGCATCGGCGCGGCTGCGCGCCGCCATTACCCGTTTTGCCGGGCACCAGGGCGCGCTCAAGCCGCACTTTGCGTACGGCGCGCTCAGCAAGGCTGATTTCTCACTTGCCCACACCTTCCATATCGCCAACCACCAGGATGAGATCGTCCTGGTGGCGCGCTAGAAGAGTTGGTCGGTTGCTATCGATTCAGGAGCTGCTTGCGCCCGTCCTGATTGGGTTACAGGCAATTTCTGTTCGTAAATGCCTTCTTCGCCGGGCTTGGCCAGCGTGGAAGCGCGAACACCCAGCAGGCGCAGTTTTTTGTCCAGCGGCACCCGTTTGAGGCACAAGCCCGCCAGCTGGCGGATGGTTTTCCCATCCGCGGTGTACCTGTCTGAGGTCTGGTCGCGTGTCGCGATCTTGAAGTCGTCATAGCGCAGCTTGATGCCGATGGTCTTGGCCACATAACCCTTGCGCTGCAGGTCCTCGCCCAGCCTTTCGCACAGGTCGGTGAAGATCGCGCCCAGCGTGGTTTTGTCGCGCACCGCGTGCAGGTCGCGGTCAAAAGTGGTTTCGCGGCTCATGCTGACGGGCTCGCTCTCGGTGACCACCGGTCGGTCGTCGCGGCCCCAGGCAGCCTCGTGCATCCAGGCGCCGGTGGCTTTGCCAAAGTTATCGATCAGCCAGCCCGGGTCTTGCGCGGCCAGCTCGCCGATGGTGTGGATGTGCAGCTTCGCCAGTTTGTCGCCGGACTTCGGGCCGATGCCGTTGATCTTGCGTACGTGCAATGGCCAGATTTTTTCCTGCAGGTCAGCTTCGTAAATGATGGAAATGCCGTTGGGCTTGTTGAACTCGCTCGCCATCTTGGCCAGCAGCTTGTTGGGCGCCACGCCGACGGAGCAGGTCAGGCCCGTCTTCTCAAAAATCGCTTTCTGGATGAGCCGGGCCAGCACGCGCCCGCCTTCACGCTGGCCGCCGGGCACGTCGGTGAAGTCGATGTAGACCTCGTCCACGCCGCGGTCCTGCATGAGCGGCGCGATGTCGGTGATGGTGCTTTTGAAGAGCTGCGAGTATTTGCGGATTTCCGAAAAATCCACCGGCAGCACGATGGCCTGCGGGCACAGCCTGGCGGCCTTCATCATGCCCATGGCCGAGCCCACTCCGAACTGCCGTGCCGCATAGGTGGCGGTGGTGATAACGCCGCGGCCCACATAGTCCTTCAGCAGCGGAAAACTTTCCACCGGAATGAAGCGCAAGGCCCGCTCGCCCTGCGCCGCCCGCAGCTCCTCGTCAACCTTGCGCCAGCCACCGCCTATGACCACCGGCAGGCCCTTCAACTGCGGGTAGCGCAGCAACTCGACGGAGGCGAAAAACGCGTCCATGTCGAGGTGGGCAATGCGGCGGATTTTGGCTGGAGATGAAACGGGTGAATGGGCCACCTCGCAAGCATAGCGCGCAGGCAAAGGTTGTGGCGGAGGGCCAGCGCCTGGCAGGGTAGGCCCGGGCTTACGGCGCTTCTTCCTCGTTCCTTACGCGGACACAAATTGCCCTGATAAACACTCGGATCCACGCCAGCCGGGTGACCACGCCGGGTGGCATACCCATTGGCTTATTTTTGCCATCCACCCGTTGGCTGGTTTTTCCAAGAAGGCCGTTGCCATGACCGAGGACCAGAAAAATAGCCGTGCAACCATCATTCCCACGCTGCGTTACCGGGACGGTGCCGCAGCGGTCAAATGGCTGTGCCGCGCGTTCGGCTTTCAGGAGCACCTGGTGGTACCCGACAAAGACGGCGCCATTGCACATGCCCAACTGGTTTACGGCAATGGAATGATCATGTTGGGCTCCGCCACCAACAACGAGTTCCACCAGCTCGTCAAATCGCCGTCAGAGTCCGGCTGCGTCGGGTCGCAAAGCGCTTACATCCAGGTTCAGGATGTGGATGCGCACTACAAGCAGGCCATTGCTGCGGGGGCAGTCGTCGTGATCGACATCAAGGATGAAGATTACGGGGGGCGAGGCTACTCCTGCCGGGACCCCGAGGGCCATATCTGGAATTTTGGAAGCTACGATCCCTGGGCGGTCTGAACCAGGCAGCGCCCGGCATCATGCCCAGAGAAGGCAAGTGATCGCGCTCTGGCATCATGGCCGGCACTGTACATCCCTTGAAAGTGAATGCCATGCCCTCCCATGCCACCGGAACCTTTGAAGTCAAGCTCCTGCCCCAGTCACTTGCGAACGCGGAAGCCGGACCCTTGATGGGCCGTCTGTCCATAAACAAGACCTTCAGCGGCGACCTGCAGGCCACCAGTCAGGGCGAAATGCTGAGCGCCGGCACGGCAGTCAAAGGCTCGGCAGGCTACGTCGCGATGGAGCGCGTGACGGGCACGCTGCACGGGAAAAGCGGTAGCTTTGTGCTGCAGCACAGCGGCACCATGAACCGTGGTGCGCCGCAGTTGACGGTAAGCGTGGTGCCTGATTCAGGCACCGATGAGTTGACTGGCTTAAGTGGAACGCTCACCATCCAGATTGCTGACGGCAAGCATTCATATGTGATGGAATATGAGATTGCGCCGCAGGCTTGAGATGGAAGGCTAACCTTGGCCCGCCTTCATCGGTTCTGGTTTTCATTCCAGGACCTCCCGCTCTTTTCCGCATTGAACGTAGGTTGTGGTGCAACAGCCTACAGCTACGATGATGTGCTTCAAATACTCAAAGACCGGGTGTTTGAGCAATCGTTGCAGGCTTGCTCGGTGGCTCCGCCAATCTGTTGTTCACGGAAGTGAAGCGGTCTTGGATTTAGGTGGGAAATGGGTACGGGGCTTGGCGCAAGCGTTACTGTGGGAGCAAGGGGATCAAGATGAGCAGGGAAAAAATTCATTTGACGCTTTTCTTTGTGATGGTGATTTGTTGTATTGCAAGTTATATCCAATCACGTAGGCTTGTTCGATTTGTAAAGCTATGGGAGCCAGACATCTGGCGTCGATTTGGGTGGACGCCTGCGCCTAAATTTTTGTCTTTTCGCTCTTCAGCAAGAGACGCTAAGCCGCAGATAGGTTTTAACCGTTGGCTCCGAAACGAGGGCTTTGACTATATGTCCGGGCGTTATCCAGGCTTTCTCTATTTATGGAGGACTAAACGCCTGCTGAATTGGTTCGCGGGCATTCTTTTTATCGGTAACGTGATGGCTGCTTTCTGGCCGACATGAGGTAGTGTGTTGAGTTCCACGTCGATGTAACCCGCTTTTTCACTGCAGCTTGACCCGTCAAAACCCTGAAATGTGGATATCCAGCCGTGCGCAAGAGGGCACCAATGGCTCCGCACCAATGGAAGAACAGATCAAACAAGGAAGAAAATACAGTCGCGCCCTCTCCCTCCTGGCGTTCAGTGGCATTGGCTTTGAGCGCATTCTGGCCCAGCCCTCATCTCAGGTCATTGGCGCTGGCCGCATAAGCAAGCTGGTAGCGCTCCACCAGCGCGCTGGCCAAAGCGCCGTGGCGCTCTATCTCTTCACCGAGTGCCCCGCGCTGCAGGGCATCCAGCGCCGACGCGTTATAGCCGACGGCAACCACGATCCAATCAGCCGCCTTGTCCTTGCCGCCGCGAATTTGCTGCTCTTTCGTGCTGGCGGCCTGGGGCGTCTCGGTGCGCAGTACGTGGAATGCGGCGCCACCGGACTGGCTGGCGAATGACGCACCCATCGCCGAGAGGTGTTTCAGCAGTTCTGCATCCCGGCCTTCAGCAGGTGACAGCCGCAAGGTCAGTGCATGGCCGCCGATGCCGCCCCCTGCGCTGTACAGCAGCCGGCACTGGCTTCGAACCATGTCCTGGTGGTGCGGCATCATCTTGATGGACCAGGGCGTCGGGTTGTTCAGGCGCTCCCTGTAGCCGGGCGATGTGAGTACTTCATAGTCCTCCAGCTCATACAGAACAAAGAAGCCTTCTGCGTCGTCGACGCTGGACCAGCGTGAGCCGCGCAGAAAACCGGGGATGCCCATGCGCTCGGGAAAGTGCTCGTGCGAATGCCAGTGTTCGAACTCCTCGCGGTGCTCTGCCGCCATGTTCCACCACATGGCGACGGCGGCTTGTCCCAGGAAGGCCATGGTGTTTACCGCCTCAGGCTCAGTAAGTACCGGGCACAAAGATGCTGGTGTCCACCGACTTGATGTCGGTTCGCCCGCAGAAGGCCATGGTCAGGTCCAGCTCCTTGTGGATGATCTGCAATGCCTTGGTCACGCCTTCCTCACCCATGGCGCCCAGGCCGTAGAGGAAGGCGCGGCCGATGTAGGTGCCCTTGGCACCCAGGGCGGTGGCTTTCAGCACATCCTGGCCGGAGCGGATGCCGCCGTCCATGTGCACCTCGATCTGGTTGCCGACTGCCGCGACGATCTCGGGCAGGCAGGAAATGGAAGACATCGCGCCATCAAGCTGGCGGCCGCCGTGGTTGGAGACCACCAGCGCATCCGCGCCTGAATTGACGGCGAGCTTCGCGTCTTCAACGTCCTGGATGCCCTTGAGGATCAGCTTGCCGCCCCAGCGTTTTTTGATCCATTCCACGTCGCCCCAGTTGAGGGCGGGGTCGAACTGCTTGGCCGTCCATTCCGAGAGTGAACCCATGTTCTCGACACCCTTGACGTGACCCACGATGTTGCCGAAGCCGTGGCGCTTGGTACCCAGCATACCCAGCCCCCAGCGCGGCTTGGTCATCAGGTTGAGGATGGTGGAGAGCGTCGGCTTGGGCGGGGCGCTCAGGCCGTTCTTCAGATCCTTGTGGCGCTGGCCAAGAATCTGCAAATCGAGCGTGAGCACCAGTGCCGAGCAATTTGCCGCCTTGGCGCGGTCGATCAGGCTTTCAATGAAGGCGCGGTCTTTCATCACGTAGAGCTGGAACCAGAAGGGGTGGCGGTCTGTGCCTGCGGCCACGTCTTCGATGGAGCAGATGCTCATGGTCGACAGTGTGAACGGGATGCCGAATTTTTTGGCCGCGCGGGCGCCCAGGATTTCGCCGTCGGCATGCTGCATGCCTGTGAGGCCCGTGGGCGCAATCGCCACCGGCATGGCCACGGGCTGGCCGATCATGGTGGTGGCTGTGCTGCGGTTTTCCATGTTGACGGCCACGCGCTGGCGCAGCTTGATCTTCTGAAAGTCGCTCTCGTTGGCGCGGTAGGTGCTTTCCGTCCATGAGCCGGAGTCGGCGTAGTCATAAAACATGCGGGGCACCCGCTTTTTGGCCAAAACGCGCAGGTCTTCGATGTTGGTGATCACGGGCACGGCGATAGTCTCCTCAGTTGTCCAATGCTAAAGGTTTGGGCAACTCAGCGATTGAATAAATTTTGGTGGGCTTCAAATTATTTCAATATGGCCGCCGCTTTGGGACTCCAGCGCTTTCCGTCTACCAGCTGCCGGACGACCCACCACCGCTGCTGGAGCCACCCGACGAACTCCGGCTGCTGGAGCTGGAGCTCGAACTGCTGCCCGACGAGCTGCTGCCATCCCGGTCGTCGCGTCCACTGCTGCTGCCGACACCACCGGTGAAGAAGCCGAACAGCATCGCCAGCCCGAATGCCATGCCTACTGGCATCCAGGATTCCCAGTCAGTTAGAAGCAGGTCTGGCGGGTTTTGAAACGCCACATACCCCACAACGCAGGCCACCAGGGCGCTGCGCACGCCAAACTCCACCAGGCTGCGTTTGTAGGCCGCGCGCATACCCATGGCGATCAGGCCGAGCAGCAAGCAGCCTATACCGCCCCCCAGGGCGTAGAGCAGGCCCACGCCGAACCGCTCGGAGCCCACCACGAAGGCAATGCCGACCATTGCGCTGATCGCCAGCGCGATACCACCCGTCACCAGGCGCACCGTGCGGGAACGGCCGCAGCCGAACCCCAGCGCAAACGCCAGCGGCACGGGGAAGGAAAGCAGGATGGCGCCGATGGCGGGACTCTTCAGGACAACCACCGCCACCGCCGGTACCGCGGCGACGATGCCGATCGTCACGGGCCACTTCCAGGTGCGGCGCGCCCGAACCACGCCCACGGCAAAACCCCACAGCAGCGCGGCAAAAAAAGCCCAGCCAAAGGGCGTGATGCCACCGCGGCTCGCTTGCGGGGGCTCAATCTCGCCCCGCACCAGCGCGCCGATGTGGCTGATGGCCGCTTCCAGCCCGCCTGCGTAGTCGTTCTTGCGAAACCGCGGCTTCATGTCCTGGTCGATGATGCGGCCTGCCAGCACGTCGGGCACGATGCCCTCCAGGCCCTGGCCGACCTCGATGCGCATGCGCCTGTCTTCCAGTGCCACCAGGATCAGGATGCCGTCGTCGCGCTCGGTATCGCCGAGTTTCCATTTCTCAAACACGCGCGTGGCGTATTCCTCGATGGAGTCTTCGCCCGTGGTCGGCAGCATGTACACGACGACTGCTGCGCGCGTGTCTGCTTCGATGGCCAGGATTTGTTCGTTCAGGGCCGCGACCTGGGCGGTGTTCAGCGTGCCTGTGGTGTCGAGCACGCGCGCGCTGTAAGGCGGAACCTGCACCCGTACGGCATCGGCGGGCGTGGCGATTTGCGCGGTATCGCCCGGTGTGGGTGCCTGTGCGGCATCGGACGGCACGTCTGTCTGTCCGGCACGCGCCGGTGCGGCCGTGGCATCACCCGCCGCCAGCATGCACAGCGCCACCCACAGAACAACCAGCGTTCCATAGAGAAAACGCCGGGTTTCAGCCGCTGAAGGAAATAACGGGGCGCGTTGAAGGTGAAGCATGGAAGGTTTGGGGTAGAGCATGGCCGGTACAGCGTTGTCGGATGCCGGCGCCGGAAAGATCAACGTGCCGCAGTCGCGCCGCCGCGGACGCTGGCTTCGCGCACACCGGCACCGCGCACTTCGAGCCTGATCTCGTCGGCCACCTTGCCGCCGGCATCGACCAGCTGCACCACATGCCGGCCCGGCCAGGGCATCCATTGCGCTTGCGGGCCGCGCGCAAACTCCTTGCCGTCCATCAGCCAGCGGGTGCCGCGGCCTTCGGCGCTGAAGCTGACGCGCTGGTGTTTGGGCGGGATGTCCGGATCCAGCGCAATGATGGTGCCGGAGGCTGGGGCGGTGATGCGGGGCGGGGCGTCGGGCTCGGTAGCCGGCTTTTTTAAGCCATTTTTGGCTGCAGCCCTTTCAGGACGAGCGCCAGCAGCTCCTGAATTCATAGCAAAAACCGTTTGCTCCGTGCCTTTCAGGAACCATTCGTTGCGGGACGCTTCGAGCGGCGTGCCGCCCTGGTTGCCAAACCGGGTCTGGCTTTGCACCAGGCCGGCAGGTGGCAGCGGCACGCGGCTGGGTTCGGTCTTGTGCAGGTAATTCATCATCGCGGCCCAGATGGGGGCGGCGCCTGTGGTGCCGCTCACGTCCCACATGGGCGCGCCGCTGGCGTTGCCCACCCACACGCCCACGGTGTAGCGCTGTGAAAAGCCCATGGCCCAGTTGTCGCGCATGTCCTTGCTGGTGCCGGTTTTCACGGCGCTCCAGAAGCGGGTGGCCAGGATGCTGTCGGTGCCGAAGGTGCGGGCGCGCGCCATCGGGTCGGCCATGATGTCGGTGGCGATGAAGGCTGCGCGGGCGTCCAGTGCCGGCTTGAACTGGGGCTTGGGGTTCTTTACCAGCGAAGGCGCGCTGTAGCGCCCGCCGTTGGCCAGGGTGCGGTAGGCGTTGGTGAGCGACAGCAAAGACACCTCGCTGCTGCCCAGCGCCAGGCTGTAGCCGTAATAGTCACCCGACTCCTTGAGCGGCAGGCCCACGGCCTTGAGCTGTTTGTGAAAGGCATCGGGCGTCACCATCACCAGCGTACGCACGGCCGGCACGTTCAGCGAAGCACCGAGCGCGGTGCGGGCCGACACCAGGCCCTTGAACTGGCGGTCGTAGTTTTGCGGAATGTAGAGCCCGCCGGCGGTCTGGATCTGCGAGGACGAATCTTCGAGCAGCGACGCTGCAGTGATGCGGCGCTCGGCAATGGCCTCTGCATACAAAAACGGCTTGAGCGTGGAGCCTGGCTGGCGCAGCGCCATCACGCCGTCGACTTCGGCCGCGCCGCTCAGTTCACCCGACGAACCCACCCAGGCCAGCACTTCGCCGGTGGCGTTGTCCAGCACGACAATGGCGCCGTCCTCCACGTGGCGGCCGCGCAGCTCGCGCAGCTGCTGGGTCAATGTCTGCACGGCAAAACGTTGCAGCGGCGCGCGTGCGGTGGAAACCAGCGTGCGGGGCACGCCTGTACCGCCGGGGGTATCGGCCTGGGCCGCGAGCAGCCGGCGCGCCAGGTGTGGCGCCACGCCTTCACTCGGGTCAAACGCCTTGCGCTGCAGTGCGGCGGTGGCGAGCAGGTCCAGCCCCTCGCAATCGGTCTTGGCGGGCGCCTGCGACTGCCGCGAAAGGCCGCCTCGAGCAAGGTCAGCCCCTCCGGGGGGCGGCGCAGCACGCGAAGCGACAAGCATGGGGGCTTGCATGACCTTGAGCACCCCGCAGGCCCGCTGCGAAACCTGCACGGCTTTGGCATTGGGGGCACGCACCAGCGCGGCGGCGATCGCGGCCTCGCGCTCATCCAGACCGTGGGCGGCCTTGCCGAACAGCGTGCGGCTCAGTGCGTCGATACCGACAAGTTCGCCGCGAAACGGCACGAGGTTCAGGTATGCCTCCAGGATCTGGTCCTTGCGCCAGCGTGCTTCCAGCACCTGGGCCGACACGGTCTGCCCCACCTTTTGCGCCATGCTGCGGCCACCCGCACCGGCGCGCCAGTCCTCGTCGAGCAGTCCGGCCAGCTGCATGCTGAGGGTCGAAGCGCCGCGGGTTTTGGTGTTCCACAGATTGCCCCAGGCCGCTGCAGAGACAGCGCGCCAGTCCACACCGCTGTGCTCATAAAAGCGCTTGTCTTCACTCAGCACCAGCGCCGTGCGCAGGGCAGGCGACACATCAGGCAAGGCCACCCACTGACCGCGCCGCACGGCGCTGTCGGTGCGCAGGCGCTGGATGACTTCACCACTGCGGTCGAGGATGAGCGTGTCGGAGGGGCGGAAGTCGCGTTTGACTTCGTCGAAGGTGGCGACGGCGTGGGCAGGCGTTATCGCCCCGCCCGCCAGAGCGAGGGCCAGCGTCAAGCTTGTGAAAATGCGTTTCGGCTCGCGATTCATTTCTTTGTGCAAAGTCTCAGGTTGGTCCGGGTGGCTTGCACCACCGGCAGATAGGCCTCTGAATCGCTAGGAGGGTAGCTCCCCTTGATTTCATCGTCAGACTTTGCGGCGTCAGGCGCGAGGCCTTGCAAAGTCTTGATGCAGGCCGCACGATCACCCAGTTTGAATTGGGTGAGAGCAAGGTCGTTCAATACCCAGGCCGATTCAATCCAATAGAGGAATGGCTTGCACTGCGTTGCAACAAGCTGGATCACAGCCAAAGCGGCAGCGTAGTCTTTCGCCACATAACTCTTCTTGAAATTCTTCTTCGACTCATTAATGCTCTTGCGCACGCAAAGAGGCTCAGGCTTGCGGTACGTCCCCTCAAACCATGCCCGCATGCCGCAGAAATCGCGGCATGCGTCGGCGCCGTTGGTTGAGACCTTGACATCCTGGCCCTCGGTCTTGAAGCTCACCTGGCATGCGGATTTCCCGATCTTCGACTTGCCATCGACGATAACGCCGTCCAGGTCGCATACGTGTGCGTTGGCTCCCGTGGTCTCTATCGCGAACTTTCCGCGCGGCTGAACCCGCAGCGTGCCCGATGCACCGTCACTGATCACGTATTCACCCTCGGCAGGCGTGCTGAACTGTGCAAGGGCCAGGTTGGCGCCCAGGAGCATGAATGCATAAAGGGCAAGTTTCACTTTGACGCCTCCAGTCTTTTTCATGCCGGCAACCCAATCTTCGTCGCCGCGTTGAAGAGCTGGAACAGCTGCGCTTGCCACGGCCCCTCGGATTCCACCGCGGTCTGCACCAGCACGGTCTGCGTCACGCGGTCTACCAGCACGCGCTGTCCGTGGTGGCCATTCATCATCATCCAGCTGCCGTCGGCCTTGGGATGCCAGAAGAAATTCTTGTAGCCGAAGCCGCGCATGGCCGTGCCGTGCCGGACCTGCGCATCGGCGGCCGACCATGAGGCGCATTCGTCTATCCACTTCTTGCTGACGACCTGGCGGCCTTCCATGATGCCGTCCTGCGCGATCAACTGCGCCAGCCGCGCCCAGTCGCGCAGCCGTGCGCCAAAGCCTATGCAGTTGAACTCCTTGCCTTTGCTGTCGCACAGCCAGCCGGCGTTGCCCTCTGCGCCCAGCGGCTGCCACAGGGCTTCTTCGCAAAAGGCTGCCAGCGGTTTGCCGGTGACCTGGCGGATGACCATGCCGATGGTCAGTGGGCACAGTTCGTTGTAGTTGTAGCGTGTGCCGGGCGGCTCCTGCACCGCATTCCAGCTGCGCACCACGGCCTCCAGGTCGCTGCCGCTGCCGAGGAAGGCGCGCGGGTAGATGGTGGGGTTGTCGCGGTCGTGCAGGACGGCCGCGCCGCTGGACATATTGGCCAGGTGGCGCAGGGCAATGCCGCCGTGCAGCGTTCCCTTCAGTTCGTCAACGTACATCTGCGGCGTGTCGTCCATGGAACGGATCAGGCCTCGGTCCAGGCAGATACCCAGCAGCAATGACGTCACGCTCTTGGCCATGGACCAGCTCGTCATGCGCATGTCGGGTTTGCGGTCGAACTGGTAGGACTCCAGCAGCACCGTACCCTTGCGCGCGATGAGCAGGCCCGTCACGGGCCAGGCCTTGAGGTAGTCCGCCGCCGATTCCGCAATGGGAGCGAATGCCTTGAGGCTTTCGGCCGATGCCGCCTTCAGCGTGGAAGCCTGTGCGGGCGCGGCGATGGGCCGCGCCCGGAGCATGGCTTCGTAGCCGCCGGAATAATTGCCAATGCGGTAGTCCTTGTCGGTCCAGTTGCGGTTGCCGCCCCAGCCCGTCGGGTAAGCGAAGCGTTGCTGCCAGTCGGCGGCGGCCGCGGCCGCCCCGCGCGGCAGGGCAATGCCTGCGGCGAGTGCGGCGGCTACGGCGCGGCGCTGGATCATTTCGCGACTTCCACCTTCACCCGTGCATTCGGCGACTCGCCGAACATCTCGGGCGCATACATGGCCTCGACCCGGCTAGGCGGCAGCGCGAAGTCGCCGACGTTGTTCAGGCGCACGGTGTATTCCATCTTCACCACGCCCTTGGGCAGGTATTCGTAATAACTGCGGAAGGCCTCAAAGCTGCGCTCTTCAAACGCCGGCCAGCCTGCGCCGGTTTTCTTTTCGCCGCTGGTGGCGATTTCGGAATCACGGCCAAGACCGCCACCCAGGATCGTTGCGCCGCCCGGCACCGGGTCGCTGATGACGACCCAGGTCATGTCGGCGCTGGCGTTGACTTCCAGCGTGATGCGGATCACGTCGCCGCGCGTGTAGATGCCTTTGACGGCCTGCTCCACCGGGGTGATCGTTTTCTTGATCTGGTAACCGGCATTGAAAGGCGCCTTCAGCTGGATGGCCGCGATGGACTGCAGCGTGAGCCACGGCTTTCCGGGGCCTTGATGCGTCACGGTCAACGTGTCCTTCGCTGCGCTGCCCCAGGGCAGGAACATGCTGTTGTTGCGCAGGTTGCCGGGCGAGGCCGGTGCGCCGAAGAAGGTGGTCTGGTTGGGTGCGCCGGCTGCATCGGTGGTCTTGACGCGGTCGACCTTGGCCCAGTCCACGCTCGCCACGCTGGCGGCTGCCGCTGCCAGCGTCGCCTTGGTCACACCCGCTACCGGCGTGGCTTCAAACTTGGCCGAGAACTTGTCGAGTGCCAGGCCGCCCCACAGGTTGGCTGTGGTGGTGTGCCAGGCGCCTTTTTGCTGGCGCGCGATAAAGCCGTTGGCCAGGCGGCCCATGTCGTCTTTCCAGGCAGGGTCGTCCATCACGGCCAGCATCAGGCGCGCGGTGTTCACATCACCGTTGGTCATCAGCCACCACCAGTAGTCGTCCTTCTCGGTACTGAAGACCAGCTTGGTGCCCTGGAAGGACAGGCGCGAACGCAGCACCTGGTTGGCCTCGGCGATGCGCTGCTCACGCTGCGGCACATCGGCCACGCGTTTCAGGATGTTGAGCCAGTCGATCACTGCGTGCGTGGGCCACTGGTTGGGCGCAATCGTGATGCTGCCCAGCATGCGGCCCTGCGCCTTGCCGTAGCGCGAGAGCGCTTCCAGCGCGGCCAGCTTGCGCACGTCAAGGTCTTTGCGCGGGCTCCAGAACTCGCGCTGGATACGGCCTTCTACAAACGCGATCAGGCCGCGCTCCATGGGGGCGCGCGCATCGTCGGGCAGGGCAAATGCCGGGTTGATGCCGGAGGCTTCGTGCGTGGCGGCCAGCAGGTAGGCCGTCAATGCATCGCTGCCGCGATTTGCTTCGCCGTCGCGCGGCGGGAAGTAGTTGGCCAGGCCATCACTGTCCAGGTAGCTGGGCAGTTGTGCCAGCACGGTCTGCCAAAGCTTGCTGTCGCGCAGTCCCACCGACTTGCTGGTTTTTTGCTCGAGGCAGATGAAAGGGTACATCGCGAAATAATCGCGCACACCGTCCATGCCTTCTGCGAGTTTCGGCTGCAGCGACATCTTCAGGCCGCCGCGGCCGGGCAGGGCGTCGGCCGGCGGGTTCACGTCCAGCGTGAAGCTGCCGTCTACCTGCACCAGTGTCGCTTGCTGCACGGTCAGTGGCACGGCCGGGATGATGCGCTGGCGCGCCTTGAGGCCGTCGCGTGCGCCGCTGATCGTGTCTTTGGCTTCGATTTCCCACAGGATGGCTTCTGCGCGTGTGAACGCGAGCTGCGCCGGTGCGGTGACCATCCAGGCCACCTCCCGCGCTTCGCCTGCGGGGATGTCCACCATTTGCGGTTTCAGGTCCAGCATCGTGGCGCGCGGGCTCACTTCCACCTTCATGGCCACCTTGGTGGTGTTGCGCAGCGTCAGTTGTGCGCGGAACTGGTCGTCTTCGCGCACCAGTGGCGGCAGGCCGCTGATGATCTGCAGGTCCTGTGTGGCCTTGATGCTGGTCTGGCCCGTGCCGAAGAGGCCGGTGCCTGCGTCAGCCACCGCCACAATCTTGAAGGTAGTCAACGCGTCGTTGAGCGGCACCATCACCACGGCCTGGCCGTTGGCGTCCAGTTGCACCTTCGGGTTCCACAGCAGCAGGGTGTCGAGCAGTTCGCGCGTGTTGCTTCGCCCGCCGCCGCCGCCGGCTGCCACAGCCTTGCGGCCGAAATGCCTGCGCCCGATGATTTCCATCTGCGCGGTCGAGGTTTCCACCCCCCAGGCGCGGCGCTGCAACATCGCGTCCAGCAGGTTCCAGCTGCTGTTGGGCATCAGCTCCAGCAAGGCCTGGTCCACCGCAGCCAGCGCCACTTCGGCATTGGCGGCCGGCTGCCCATTGGGCAGCTTGGCGGTAATGGTTACCTTGGCCTGGCTGCGCACTGCGTAGCTTTCCTTGTCGGTCTTCACGCTGACGTCGAGCTGGTGCGCCTTGGTGCCGACACGTATTTCAGCCACGCCCAGGCGGAAGGCCGGCTTGCTCAGGTCCACCAGCGCGGTAGGCGCGACGTATTCACGGCCTTCATACCAGAAGGATGTCCACCATTCACGTGGTGCCTTGTAGCCCCAGGTGAAAAAGCTGTACCAGGGCACTTCGCGCAGCCGGCCGCGCAGGGCCAGCACGCTCACGTACACATTGGGGCCCCAGCCTTCCTTGATCTGCAGGTTCACTGTCGGATCCTGGCCGTTGAGCTGTACCACCTGGGTTTCGACGATGCCTTCACGCTCAACGGCGACCAGTGCCGTGGCAAACCGGAAGGGCATGCGCACCTGGAACTTGGCGGTGTCGCCGGGCTGGTAGCTTTTCTTCTCGGGCAGCACGTCCATGCGGTCGTGGTCTTCACCGCCGAACCAGAGTTCACCCTGGCGGGTGACATACACATTGCTGGCGGCCTGGATGGTGTTGCCGTCCTTGTCCTTGGCCGTCACGATGAGTTCGACCTCGCCGGGTTCGCCGAGCTTGGTCTCGCACAGCAGCAATCCGCGCGAATCGCTCTTGCCGCTGCAGACGCTGCCGAGGTCTTTGATCTCGGTCTTGTTGTCGTAGGTGTAGAAGCCGCCCACCATGCGCTTGCGACTGGTGGTGGTGATGCGCGCCACGGCCTTGACCTCCAGCGAGACACCAGGGGCGATCTTGCCTGTCAGGTCAAGCGCCAGCGCCTGGAACTTGATCTTCTGGCTGGAAGACACCCAGCCTTCAGTCTTGATGCCCGCCACCACGGCCGCCGGCCAGACGGTGGAAGTGCTGCGGATGGTCTGCACTTCGCCGTTCGGGTCGGCATAGGTGGCTTCCATCAGCAGCTCCTGCGGCTGCCTGCGCTCGGGGATGTCGTTGATGGTGAGCTTGCCGGCGCCATTGCGGTCCAGCGTCAGCGGCAGTTTGTCGGCAATCACACGCTGGTCCTGCGACGAGGTGCTTTCCTCTTCGCCCTGGTTGCCGGCGGTGCCGCGGCCGCTGCTGGGCGGCGAGAAATTGAACTCGTCGAAATCGCTGTAGCTCAGGGACTTGCCGCGCACCAGCGCGGACACCCGTACGGGCAGGGCCACGGCGCCGCCGCCCGCCACATAGTTGATCTGCACGTCGGTTGGCACGGACTTCACATTGACGAGTGGTTTTTTGTCGGAAGGATTGATGCGGCCTTCCAGCACCGGCAAACGGAACTCTTCCACACGGAACTGCCCGCTGGAAAAACTGCGCTCGCGGCTGCCGCGGTCGCCCTTGAGCTGCACTTCATACACGCCCAGCTTGGCAGCAGGCGGAATGGCAAAGGTGTTTTCGGCGCTTTGCCCGCCCGTGGCGGTCTTGCGCCAGGCGATGGGCTGGGTGTATTGCTGGCCGCTGCCGACATGCGTGATGACCAACGTGGCGGGTGAGTCTTCGGGCAGGCCAAAACCCTTGCTGGTTTCGGTGCGCAGCAGGTGTTTCATCGACACCGTTTCGCCGGCACGGAACAGCGTGCGGTCAAAGACCGTGTGGGCCCGTTCGTTGGGCAGGGGGTCGCGGCTGGTCGGCACGTTGAAGCGCCAGGGTTCAATGCCCTTGTGCCAGTCGCTCCAGGTGAAGGCCAGGTCTTCAATGCCGGCCACTGAGCTGCGCGCACTCACGAAATAGGCATTGGCGGAGTCGCTACCCGGGCAGCGTGGAGGCTCGGAAGACAGGCCGCTGAAATTGGCGATGCCCTGCGCGTTGGTGACAGCCTTGGCGATTTCGGCGCCGTTGCAGCCCGAGACACGTACGGTGGCGCCTGCCACCGGCGCGCCCTTGTCGAGCGTGGTGACCCAGGCCAGCGAGTTTTCGCGGCCCAGTTTGAAGTGCACACCCAGGTTGGTCACCAGGGCGGAAGTGCGCACATACATGGTCCGGCTGTTGCCGTAGCGTTCGTCGAGCAGCGAGCTGCCCAGTTTTTGCGAAGCGATCTCGACCACATGAAAACCGGGTGCCAGCGGGATGCCGACCACTTCAAACGGGCGCGGGTCGTTGCCTGCGGCGGGCTTGGGCAGGTCCAGCGTCTTCACGCCGGCCTGGCCAGCCAGCAGCGACACCATGCGCGATTGCACGTAATCGCGGTCGCGTGACTCCAGCGGTTTGGGAAGGGGCCCCTTGATGTCGGCCGCAGCCGTCTTGCGCGAAACCTGGTAGTCGTCGTAACGCTGCACCTTGCGGAACCACGCAATGATGTCGGCGTCGGTGCGGGGCTGGAGGTCGCTGACCTTTCCGGCCGGTGCCGCGCCGGGCGTGAGCCCTTTCACGGGCAGCAGGGCTTCGACATTGCGCAGCGTGACGGGCAGCAGGGCCGGGTCGCCCGGTTTGGTGTTGGGTTCGGCAAAGCGTTCCACGATACCAAAGGGAGAGGCGGCGAATTTGGCCAGTGGCGGCATGGAGCCGGTAGCCACCTTGAGCGGGAAGCTGTCGGCATTGCGCAGCGTGCGGCCCGAAGCATCCTTGAAACTCCTGGGCAGCTCCAGCATGAATTGCCCCTGTTCAGGAAACAGCGGCTTGAAGGTCACGTTGCTGACCAGGCTGTCGCCGTCACTGTTGCCTTCCTCGAAGGCGGGCTTGAACGTGTCCTTGTCGCCCTTCAGGCGAATGGCCTCGGCCAGCTTGCGCGGCACGGGGGTATTGAAGTTCAGGGTCATGGGCCGCATCGGCAGGCAGGCCGACTGGGCGTTTTCGCGTTCGCAGGTGAAGCTGGCCGCAAACGGTTCACGTACCTGGAAGTTGTAGCGTTTTTCCACCGAATTGGGTATGCCGCTCGGTGTGCTGACGCCTTTGCCGTACACCAGTTGCACTTTGGCGGCCGATGTCAGGCGCCGGTTGCAGGTCAGGGTGGCGTAGCGCAGCGGATCCTGGGCTGCGGCCTTTTCCAGGCCCAGCGACTTGAGCAGTTCGTTGCGCTCGTTACCGTCGATGAGCTTGACAGGAACACGTTCACCCAGGCCTTCCACGTTGCACCAGACGTTTTCGCGAACGCTGGCCAGTGTGGCGGCGCCGTTGAATTGCAGCACGAAGTACTGCTCTTCGTCGATGCGCTCGTAGGTGCCGGGGCGAAGGTTCTGGATGAAGGGGCCGCCGGTGTTGAATTTGTAGGAGGAGTTGCCGCCCACGGGCTGGCTTTTGGGTGACTTGAAAGTGCTGACCACCTGCACCGCACAGCTTACGCCGGGTGGCAGGTCGTTTTCAAATTCGAAAGCCCATTCGCGTTCATTGATCCAGCGGCCGGAGCCTTTGGTGGCCTGCGCGTCGCTGCAGCTCAGTGACAGCGGGGCCGGTGCCTTGGGGTCGCCGAAATTGACGGCGCCTTCGTCGAACTTGGCGACGATTTGCCTGACACGCGCGACTTCGCCCTGCGGCGAAAGACTGGTGATTTGCAGGGCATGGGCATGCAGCGAGACAGCCGCGATCAGTGCCAAAGCGGCTTTTTTCATTGTTGGGCTCACGTTTTCCTCTCCTTCGGGAGGCCAAGCGTAGCCGATCTGGATGTAACAAAATGTCCCGCGAAATGGGCAAAACCGGCCAAAAAAAAGCGGGCCTGAAGCCCGCTGGTGTGATTTTCAGAGGGCCTTCAGCGAAAAATCGAAGGGCCCAGCGTCAAGATGCTCAGCTGAAGTTCACCGGCACAAAAATTTTGCTGTCGCCCCGCTGTATCAGAAGCGCCACGGATTTCTCCGCTTTGGCCACGGTGGCGCGCACCTGGTCGATGTTTTTCACCGGAACGCCGTTGATGGACAGCAATACATCGCCAACCTGTACCCCGGCCATTGCCGCCGGGCCGCTGGCCTGCTGGACCACCAGGCCGTTGTCCACGCCGGCTTCCTGCTTTTCATCGGGCTGCAGCGGGCGCAGCGCCAGGCCCAGCTTGCCCTGGTTGGGCGTGTCCTTTTTGGCTGCGGCCTGGGCCGTCTTCTCGTCGGCATTGGCCAGCCTGGCAGTGACCACCTTGGCGGCGCCCTGCCGCCAGATGTCCAGCCGGATGCTGTCGCCGGGCGCTGCCAGGCCAATCAGTGCGGGCAGGTCGCCCGAGGAGACGATGGGCTGGCCGTTCACGCCACGGATCACGTCACCCGACTGCAGGCCGGCCTTGTCTGCCGGGCCGCCTTTTTCCACACTTGAAACCAGCGCGCCTTCGGGCTTGTCCAGCTTGAAGGAGTCGGCAAAGGACTGGTTGACCTCCTGCACCGCTACCCCCAGGCGGGCATGTTCGACCTTGCCGGTGGCCACGATCTGGTTTTTGATGCGGACCGCCACGTCTACCGGGATGGCGAAAGACACGCCCTGGTAGCCGCCGCTGCGGGTATAGATCTGCGAGTTAATGCCCACGACTTCGCCGCGTGCGTTGAACAGCGGGCCACCCGAGTTGCCCGGGTTGACGGCCACGTCGGTCTGGATGAAAGGCACGGCACTGTCGTCGGGCAGTGAACGGCCCTTGGCGCTGACCACGCCGGCAGTGACGGTGTTTTCAAAACCGAAGGGCGAGCCGATGGCCAGCACCCATTCGCCGACCTTGAGCTCGCTGATCTTGCCGAGTGTCACCACGGGCAGGTTTTTGGCGTCAATGCGCAGCACGGCCACGTCGGTCTTGGGGTCGGCGCCCAGCACCTTGGCGCGGTATTCGCGCCGGTCGGTCAGCTTGACGGTGACCTCTTTTGCATCGCGCACCACATGGGCGTTGGTCAGGATGATGCCGTCGGGGCTGACGATGAAGCCCGAACCCTGGCCGCGTGTGGGCATTTCCTGCTGCGGACCCCCGCGGCCGCCGCGGGCCCCCGGGCCCTGCTGAAAGCGTTTGAAGAATTCGAAGAACGGATCGCCGGAGGGCGTGTCGTCGTCATCGCCGTCATCCTGTGCCATCGGGGAGTCGTTTCGTACTTTGGTGGTGCCGGTCACGCTGATGTTGACGACCGCCGGGCCGTAGCGTTCGGTGATCTGCGAGAAGTCCGGCAGGGCCATGGGCACGGAGGCTGTGGTGCCGGCGGTGATGGCCGGAGGGACGGCTGCCGTGGCGGCAGGGTGCACCGCATTAAGCGCACTGACGCCGGCGCCACCGATGGCGCCCGCAGCCAGCAGCGCAGCGACCAGCCGGGTATTTTTCAATGCTTCAGATTTCATGGATGGGCTTCCTTGCGTTGAGGGCACACACCGGTGCCGATGGGTACAACTATGGGGTGGCAGCCTTAGGCGGGGCTTAAGTTTGCGCGACGGCGGAAGGGGCCACGTTGCGGGCGTGAATTTTGATGAAAAGTGGCTGCAGCCCAAAATGGACGGGCGCAAGCAGCTATTAAAATGGTAGCAAGTTACGGCTGCTAACCGGCGGTTTCATTCACCGGAAAGTGGACTTCAACCCGCAGCCCGCCCAGGGACTGCGATGTGCCGAGCTGCAGCGTCGCGCCGTGCCGCTCGGCAATCACCTTGACGATGGCCAGCCCGAGGCCGCTGCCGGTTTCCGGAGAGATCGCCGATCCAGCCGACCCACCCGCGGTGTCCGTGACGCTGGCGGCGCGAAAGAAGCGGTCAAATACGCGGTGGCGGTCTTCTGCGGCGATGCCCGGGCCGCTGTCTTCCACCGTCAGCACCGGCTGGCCGTCCTGCAAGTCCAGCGACACGTCGACCCGGCCCGCCACCGGCGTGTACTTGACAGCGTTATCCAGCAGGTTGCGCAGCAGGATGCGCAGGGCCTCGCTCTGGCCCCTCACCTGCACAGGCTGCTGAGGCTCGCTGCCCGCCAGGCCCAGGTCAATTTGCCTGTGGCCGGCATGGGGCAATACATCGGCCACGGCCAGCTTCACCACATCGCGCAGGTCAATCAGGGTGGCAACGGCAGGTGCTGCCTGGCCTGAATCGGCTTCGGCTTGTGCCGTGCCGGCGGCTTCTTCGCGGGCCAGCACCAGCAGCTGCTCGACCAACCGTATCGCCCGGTCTATGCCCTGGTTCAACCGGCCAATGGCGGCTTCCCGCGCGGCAGGCTCTTCGTCGTTTCGGCGAAGAGCCTGTGCCTGCAACTTGAGCGCCGTCAGCGGCGAGCGCAGTTCGTGCGCCGCATCAGCCACAAAATGCCGCTGCGCCTCGAACGCGCCGCGCACCCGGCCAAACAGCAGGTTCAGCTCTTCAACCAGCGGCCGCACTTCGTCGGGCAGGCCGTCGTCGGCGAGCGGCGACAAATCGTCGGCCGGGCGCCCGGCCACCTGCCGCCGGGCACGCTCGATGGGCGCCAGCGAACGGCTGATGACCCACCACACGGCCAGCATCAGCAGCGGGGTGAGGTAGGCAAAGGGCAGCACGGCGCGCGCAGCCAGCGTGCGGGCGCGCGCCGAGCGGGCGTCCAGGTCCTGCGCGATCTGCACGGTTTGCAACGCAGTCTGCAGGGTGTAGACGCGGTACCGGTTGCCGTGCGCTTCGACGTCCGAAAAACCGAGCACTGCGCGTGGCGGAAGTGCTGAGCGGGTCGAGCGGAATATCTGTGTGCCGTCCTGGCCCCAGATCTGCACATAGACCTCGAAGCGGTCGTCCTCGTCGGCTTCGTCCAGGGGAATGTTGAGCGGGATGCCGCTGCGCAGGGAGCGCGCCATTTGCTGCAAATGGTCGTCGAACATCGCGTCGGCCTGCTGCAAGGCGCCGCGATAGGCGGTGGCCGCCTGCAGCAGGGCGGCCAGGAAGATGGCGGCCAGCACGAACCATAGCAGCCTTCTTCTCAGGGAGTGACTCGCCGGCTTCCTCATTGTTTGGGTACCAAGTATCCAAGGCCGCGCACGGTCTGGATCACGTCGTTGCCGAGCTGAATAGGCCCCCACGCTCTCCACTTCGTGTGGTCGCTGCCCCCCGAGGGGGCGCTGCGCCTGCGGCCCGGCAAAGCCGGTTCCGCGGCCCCTGCTGGTGTTTGATCTGCGGGAGTTGTCATTGTTTGGGTACCAAGTATCCAAGGCCGCGCACGGTCTGGATCACGTCGTTGCCAAGTTTTTTACGGACACCGTGGATGTAGACCTCGACCGCGTTGCTGCTGATGTCGTCTTTCCAGCTGAAGAGTTTTTCCTCGAGTTGCGCGCGTGACAGCACCACGCCCGGGCGCGCCAGCAGCGGTTCGAGCACCGCCCATTCCCGTGCCGAGAGCGACACCGGCTGGCCGTTGAGGCTGGCTTCGCGCGTGGCGGGGTTCAGGCTTACGCCCTTGTGTTCAAACGCCGGCTCGGCCCGGCCCGCACTGCGCCGTATCAGCGCACGGATGCGTGCCAGCAGTTCGTCGGTGTCATAGGGTTTGACGACATAGTCGTCGGCGCCGGCATCCAGCCCGGCGATGCGGTCGCCGACCGCATCGCGCGCCGTGGCCACCATCACCGGGGTGGTGTTGCGGCGAGCCCGCAAAGCGCGCAGCACTTCCAGGCCGTCGCGTTTGGGCAGGCCCAGGTCCAGCAGCACCAGGTCGTACTGTTCGCTGTTCAGGGCCTCGTCGGCCATGCGGCCGTCACGCACCCAGTCGACGGCATAGTGCTCACCGCGCAGCACCTGCAGCACGGTCTCGCCGATCATGGCGTCGTCTTCAACGAGCAGTAATCGCATTGGAAGATGTACGGTTTTGGAGAAAATTGCCGGGGAGCCCGCAAGCTGGTGGGCCATTGGGGGCCATTGGCCGGATTATCCGGCCAATGCCTGGCCAAGGCTTATGTCAGCCTTAAACGAAAAAAGCAAAGCCGCCATACCGCGGCGAGGAGCGCAAGTGGCCCGCCCGGGGCCATGCCATACTCCGGCAGCCGTGACTGCCCTGGCAGGCGCCTTGTTCAACATGACGTTTACACCATGCCCTTTGTCAGCCTGATGTGTCCCCAATGCGCCGCACCGTTGCCGCGTGCGGCTTATTGGCGCACGGTCACCTGCAGCTACTGCGGGGCCACCGTCAGCCGCGGCGCGGAAACCATCCGTGCCGCCTCGTTTCACGAAGCCTGGCTGCGGGTGCACCAGGCGGTCGATCTCCCGGCGCGCGTGGTGTCCGTCGGCGAACGGCAATATGGCCTGCTGGCCGGCCTGGGCGGCGGCGAGTCGTCGCAGGTCTTTCTCGCGCAGCGCGTGCATCCTTTCGGCGAGCGCGTGACGCTCAAGCTGGCGCGTGACGCCGGCGCATCTGCCGTGCTGCAGCAAGAGGCGGAGACCATCAGGCAATTGCAGGCGCTTAAAACAGCAGGCTCGGCTTACTTCAGCCAGCGCCTGCCGCAGCTCGTTGCTTCAGGCACCGCGCGGGACGGCACGTCGCCCGAGCGGCATGCGCTGGCGCTCAGGCATCCCACGGGATTCTGGGGCAGCCTTGCCGACGTCATGCGTGGGCATCCAACGGGCGTGGATGCCCGCCATGTCGTCTGGATGTGGCGGCGTGTGCTGGAGGTGCTGGCCTATCTTCATGACAACAGCTGGCAGCACGGCGACCTGTGCCCGGAGCATTTGCTCGTGCACCCGCGCAACCATGGCGTCCAGATGATTGGCTGGGCGCGGGCGCGGCATGGCGGGCATGGGGCGGTGCAGGACCTGATGCAGCTGGCGTGGAGCATACGCATGCTGTTGAGCGGCCAGGCCGGCAGCGGCGAGCATCCGCCGTCTCTGCCCGCAACCACCCCTGCGCCGCTGGCCGCGCTATTGCTGGCTGGCAGCGAAGATGCCCGTTGGTGCGCACAGCATGGCGCGCGCGGGTTGCTGGCGCAACTGGGTCAGGCGGCCGAGCAGTCTTTTGGCGTGTCGCGTTTTGTCGTTTTTCACCCGACTGCAGCGTCCGCTCTGCACTGAATCAGAATTACTGAATTACCAAAAGAGGAGCCGACTTCATGGGACACGGAAATTATTCATACGCGGCACATGCGGCCATGGTGGCCAACCGATCTGCCAGCCCACACACCGAGGTCTTTACCCAACGGGCCTGCCACGCGCTGATGGACCCGCGCGGGCTCAAGGTCCGGGAGTCGCGCGACAGTGCCGACCACCCGGCGTCGCTGGCCGTCGTGTTCGCACTGGACGTTACCGGCTCGATGGGAGACATCCCCCGCATCCTGGCGCAGCAGGAGCTGCCGACGTTCATGAAGCTGCTGGGCGATTGCAACATCCCCGATCCGCAGCTGATGTTCATGGCCATCGGTGACGCCACATCTGACCGGGCGCCGCTGCAGGTGGGTCAGTTTGAATCCACCGCCGAGTTGATGGACCAATGGCTGACCTGGAGCTATCTGGAGGGAGGCGGTGGCGGCTCGGGCAGTGAAAGCTACGAGCTGGCTTTCTACACCGTTGCCCAGCACACCGACCTGGACTGCTGGGCCAAGCGAAAAAAGCGCGGCTACCTGTTCATGACCGGTGACGAGCTTCCCTATCCGGCCGTGTCACGGCACCAGGTGGAGGCCCTTTTCTCTGAAAAACTGGATGAAGACATCCCGATCGAGGAAGTCATTGCGGCAGCCGCCGAAAACTACCACCTGTTTTTCCTGATCCCCGACCTGGAGCGCCGGCGCAACTGCGAAAAGCGCTGGCGCGAGCTGCTCGGAGAAAACGTCATCTGCATGGAGTCTCCCGAAGACGCATGCGCAGTCGCGGCGGCCATCGTCGGGCTGACGGAGCGCGCCTTGCCGGATTTGGGTGCTGTGGCGCGCGTCCTCAAGGCCAGCGGCGCCACGCCCGAGCGCACAGGCTCGGTCTTGCGTTGCCTGGATGCCTATGCTGCTCACCTGGATCCGTCCAGCATTCGTCACGTGCATGCGCAGGCGACCGGCGCGGCGCCGGTCAGGTCAAGCTGGTGGCGGCGCCTTTTCGGTTGAGCGCTTTCGGGCGGTGGCGGGTGTGCTGAACGGTCGTGGCGCGGCCCCGTCCCGGCTGGTGTCGCTGCTAGGCCTTGGCTTTGGCGACTGCGGCAAGGGGCTATTCACCGATTTCCTGTGCCGCCGGTGGCAGGCCGGGGCGGTAGTGCGTTTTAACGGCGGCGCGCAGGCCGGTCACAACGTGGTCTTGCCCGACGGCCGGCACCATACCTTTTCCCAGTTTTGCGCGGGCACCCTGGTGCCGGGCGTCCTGAGCGTCCTCGCCAGCCCGGTGGTAGTGCATCCGACGGCCTTGCTGGTCGAGCATGCCGCGTTGCAGGCACTCGGGATCCCGGATGCGCTCGCGCGTTTGCGCATTGACGCGCGCTGCCGCATCAACACACCGTTTCACCAGGCGGCCGGCCGGCTGCGCGAATTGCGGCGCGGCGCGGCCAGCCACGGTACCTGCGGGGTTGGCGTGGGGGAAACCGTGCGCCACGCACTGGCGCATCCGGGCGAAGTGCTGTGCTATGGCGACTTGCTGGCGCCGGCCCGCGCGCACGACAAGCTCGAAGCCATCCGGCGGCGCCTGCTGGCCGGGTTTGACGCACCGGCCGGCCCGGCTACGCAGCCAGCCGCGTGGCAGCAAGAGCAAGGGTTGCTGAGAGATGCCAGTGTGTCCGCCCGCTGGCTCGCCTCCGTGGCAGAACTGGCCCGGCAATGCAAACCCGCGCAGAGCCCGGAGATCGCCCGGGAACTCCAGGGATGCGGCACTGTGCTCTTTGAAGGCGCACAAGGTGTTCTGCTGGATGAATGGCATGGCTTTCATCCGCATACGACCTGGAGCAGCATCCATCCCGCCTCGGTAGAGTCGGTGACCGCCGATCTGGGGCTGACCGGCCCCATCATGCACCTGGGCATCTTGCGAAGCTATCTCACAAGGCACGGCAACGGACCCCTGCCCACGTTTGATGCTGCGCTCGATGTGCTGGCGGAACCCCACAACACGGGTGACGGCTGGCAAGGGCGTTTTCGCAGGGGGCATGCCGATGCGGTGCTGCTGCGTTATGCGCTGGAGATCACTGGAAAGCTCGATGGCCTGCTACTGAGTCACCTGGATGTATTTGACGCCGGCTTGCCTGGCGGCGGCGTGAACCTGTGCACCGCGTACGAAGCGGCACCTGAGGCTGGCGACGCCCTGTTATGCCAAAGAATCGCCCATGGGGAAGGCCGTGAACGTGGCAGCGGGCTGGTTGAGCGTCTGCTACCCGGCAACGGGCATGACCTGCAGCACCAGTCGAGACTGACAGCTTTGCTGGCGAGAGCGCAGCCGGTGTATGAAGGCCCGCCGCTGCGCTCGGCGTCGGCATTGGTGGAGCGTTTTCAGGCGCTCGCTGCCTGCCCGGTTCTGTACGGCGGCTATGGGCCGAGCTTCAGTGTGGTTCGCGCCATAACCGGCGCCTAGCGCGTCCAGGGGTCAGGAGAGCGAGGCCAGCCGCGCCCGGTGCCGCGTGATCTGGGCCTTGACTTGTGCCGGCGCAGTGCCACCCAGGATGTTGCGGGCGTTCAGCGAGCCGCGCAGGCTCAGGCAGTCGTACACGTCTTTTTCGATGCTGGGGTTGAATTCCTGCAGTACGGCCAGCGGCAACTCGGACAGGTCCACCGCATGGGTTGTGGCGGCCTTGACGGCGTGGGCCACGGTTTCGTGGGCATCACGGAAGGGCAGGCCTTTTTTCACCAGGTAGTCGGCCAGGTCTGTGGCGGTGGCGTAGCCGCGTAGCGCGGCCTTTTCCATGGCTTCGGGTTTGACGGTGATGCCGGCCACCATCTCGGCAAAGATGCGCAGCGTGTCCTTGAGCGTGTCGACGGTGTCGAACAGCGGCTCCTTGTCTTCCTGATTGTCTTTGTTGTAGGCCAGGGGCTGGCCCTTCATCAGCGTGATCAGGCCCATCAGGTGGCCGACCACGCGGCCGGTCTTGCCGCGCGCCAGTTCGGGCACGTCGGGGTTTTTCTTCTGCGGCATGATGGACGAGCCGGTGGTGAAGCGGTCGGGAATGTGGATGAAGCCGAAGTTCTGGCTCATCCACAAGATCAGCTCTTCACTCATGCGGCTGATATGCACCATGGCGAGCGACGCGGCCGCCGTGAACTCAATCGCGAAGTCACGGTCGCTCACGGCGTCCAGGCTGTTCTGGCATACCTGCGGCTGGCCGCTTTCGTCGACCATGCCCAGCGTTTTGGCCACGCGTTCGCGGTCCAGCGGGTAGCTGGTGCCGGCCAGTGCTGCCGCACCCAGCGGCAGGCGGTTCACCCGCTTCCTGATCTCCATCATGCGCTCGGCGTCGCGGCTGAACATTTCCACATAGGCCAGCATGTGGTGGCCAAAACTCACCGGCTGGGCCACCTGTAAATGGGTGAAGCCCGGCAGGATGACTTCGACATTTTTCTCGGCGATGTCAACCAGCGCTTTTTGCAGATCGGTCAGCAGCCCGCCGATCAGGTCGATCTCGCTGCGCAGCCACAGGCGAACATCGGTGGCGACCTGGTCGTTGCGGCTGCGGCCGGTGTGCAGGCGCTTGCCGGCGTCGCCCACCAGCTGGGTCAGGCGCGCTTCGATGTTGAGGTGCACGTCTTCGAGGTCCAGCTTCCACTCAAAAGCGCCGGAGTCGATTTCGGACGTGATTTGCGTCATGCCTTTCTGGATGTCGGCGTAGTCGGCGGCGGGAATGATCTTTTGCGCTGCCAGCATTTCGGCGTGAGCGAGTGAGCCGGCAATGTCGGCTTGCCAGAGGCGCTTGTCAAAAAACACGCTGGACGTGTAACGCTTCACCAGGTCGCTCATGGGTTCGGAAAAAAGGGCGGACCAGGCTTGGGACTTTTTGTCGAATTGATTCACGTCAGGCTTTCTTTGAGGCAGTCACTGGCCGGTCTGTGGGGTAAAGCACGCCATTTCGGGCAGTTGCGCAGCCGGCCGGGCCTAAATAGTGTTTAACCCATGGCCGAATCGCCTTGGGCAGTGCAATACTCTTCCCAATGATTTTATCTGGGTGCCGGGCCCCGTGGGAAACCCCTGCCGTGCGCTGCCCCAGCTGATCCGTTTTTCCACGATAGCCGAAGAGCCGCCGACGTCCATGAAGCCTGTGCCCGATCAGAAGAATTTCAGCGAATCCACGTTGCTGGGCAGCTTTATTCCGGGCGATGAGGAAGCGGTGCCGCGCACTTCCACCCGCACCAGCATGTTTGATGCTTGCCATGTGGGTGTGGTTTTGCGTGCCGTGCTCTTTGTAGAGGCGGTGACCGGCGTGTGTGTGATGTTTGCTGCGAGCGAACCCCTGGACTGGCTGCTGAGCTTTTCGCTGCTCACCGGCGGTGTGCTGCCCGCCACCCTGGCCTGGCTGATTGCAGTGTGTGCGCTGAAGGGGCAGTTGAACCGGCTGGAGCCTTCGCACCAGTGGGCGGCGGGTATTGCACTGGGTGTTGTGTCGGGGCTGTACGGCTGTGGCTTGCTGGCCCTGCTGGGCCTGCTGCAGCCGGTGCCCTGGTGGGCCAGTGCGGCGGCGGGTGCCTTGCTGTCCGCCATGATGCTGGCGGGGCTGTTCTGGCGGGCCAAGGCGCGTACGCCGGCAGCCACGGCGGCACGCCTTGCCGAACTGCAATCGCGCATTCGCCCCCATTTCCTTTTCAATACCCTGAACAGCGCCATTGCGCTGGTGCGTGCCGAGCCCGCCAAGGCCGAGGCTGTACTGGAAGACCTGAGTGAGCTTTTTCGCCATGCACTGGCCGATCCGGCCGAATCCGTGACGCTCGGCCAGGAGATCGCGCTGGCGCAGCGTTACCTTGCCATTGAGCAGATCCGCTTTGGTGACCGGCTGCAGGTGCAGTGGAGCCTGGACACCGAAGCGGACCAGGCCAAGCTGCCGCCGCTGCTGTTGCAGCCGCTGGTGGAAAATGCCGTCAGGCATGGCGTGGAACCCAGTGCCAGCGGCGCGCAGCTGAAAATATCCACCCTCCGGCGAGGCAGCACGGTGGTGATCAAGGTGACCAATTCAACCCCCGCAGGCGCCGGTGAGCGCGGCCACGGGTTGGCGCTGGCCAATGTGCGCGAACGCCTTGCGCTGCTGCATGATGTCGAGGCGAAATTCAAGACGGTGTTCAAGGACGGCATATTTCAGGTTCGACTGGAGATTCCCGCATGACGCTCAAGGTATTGGTGGTTGACGATGAAGCCCTGGCGCGTTCGCGCCTGCGCACCTTGCTGGGCGATTGCACCGCCCCGGCCGCAGTGGCGGCAGCTGAAGCCGCCGATGCTGTTCAGGCCATGAAGGCCTTGCAGCGTGAGTCATTCGATGCGGTGCTGCTTGACATCCGCATGCCCGGCGTTGACGGTATCGCGCTGGCGCGCACCATTGCTTCACTTGCACAGCCACCCGCCCTGGTGTTTGTCACGGCCCATTCCGAACATGCCGTACAGGCCTTTGAACTGGAGGCCGTCGACTACCTCACGAAGCCGGTACGCCTGGAACGCCTGCAGCAGGCGTTGCAGAAGGTAGAGCGTTTGGGCCAGTCCAGGGTGTCCGCGGCGGATGCAGCGGAAGAAACGCTCATCATCCAGGACCGCGGCCGCACCGAACGTGTGCCGCTGGCCGAGGTGCTGTATTTCAAAGCCGAACTCAAATACATCACTGTGCGTACCGCGACCCGCAGCTACATACTCGATGGTTCCCTGAGCGAGCTGGAAGAGCGCCATGCGACCCGCTTCATGCGCATTCACCGCAACGCACTGATTGCGCGCCGGGCCGTGCGCGCGCTGGAAAAACATTTCGACCCCGAAGAGGGCGAGGGCTGGGCGGTACGGCTCAATGGTATTGACGAGCTGCTGGCGGTGTCCAGGCGGCAGCTGAGCGCCGTTCGGGAAGCCATCGCGGCCTGAGCCTGCTTCTCCGCGTCAGGATGGAGTCACGGCTGCCAGGGCGAGCAGGTGCGTCAGCGTCAATCCGGTTTGGGAACACGGTTCCAGCGAAAGCGTCCTACAAATTTTCCGGGGCATATCGGTTGCAATATGTAAGTACAGCCTGGGAATTGTGGTGTGCTTTTTTGTCACGCCCGAGGCGCAAAAACGAATATGGGAGACATATGACCGAAGAACCCGCAGAGCGTGTCGTACGCGCGGCATCACCAGCAGTGCCGGGCGATCCTGAACAGCTGCATGTTCGGGTTCCGGTTGATATCCGCAGCATGTCGCTGGTGGTACTGGCGGGTCTCGCCTGCCTGGTTGTGCTGCACTGGGCCAAGGCCGTCTTTATTCCGGTGATGCTGGGTGTTTTGTTCAGCTATGCTTTTTCACCGGTGGTCAACTGGTTTGAAACGAAACGCGTTCCACGCTGGCTGAGCGCTGCCGTGGTGTTGTTGACGATTGTGGGCAGCATCGGTGCGACGGCCTATTCGCTCAGCGACGAAGCGGCGCAGCTGCTGGAAGCGCTGCCGGCCGCGGCGCAGAAATTCCGCCAGGCCGTGAAGGTGCGCACCAACCAGTCCGACAGTGCGCTGGAAACCGTGCAGAAAGCCGCCGCACAGCTTGAACAGGCCGCGCAGGAAAGTGCGGCGACCAGCAACACGCGTGGGGCGATGCGTGTCGTGGTGGAGCCTGCCCGGTTCAACATCAAGAATTATCTCTGGTCAGGCACCATCGGGCTGATTGCACTGATCGGCCAGGCGACCGTGGTGGTTTTCTTTACCTACTTCCTGATGCTTTCGGGCGACAGCTTCCGGCGCAAGCTGATCAAGCTTGCGGGCTCCAGCATCAGCAGCAAAAAGATCACGCTGCAGGCTCTCAATGAGATCACCGACCAGATCCAGCGCTACCTGCAGGTGCAGCTCCTGACCAGTGCGCTGGTCGGGGTGTTGACCTGGCTGGCGCTTTGGGCGCTGCGGCTGGAAAACCCCGCCGTGTGGGGCGTTGCCGCTGCCGTGCTGAACCTGATTCCTTACGTCGGCTCGCTGGTCACGGCGGCGACGTCGGCCCTGGTGGCCTTTATGCAATTTGGTTCGCTCAACATGGCGCTGGCTGTGGGTGGGGCCTCGCTGGCCATTCATACCGTGGTGGGTAACCTGCTGACGCCGTGGCTTACCAGCCGCGCCAGCCGCATGAGTCCGGTGGCGGTGTTCGTCGGCTTGCTGGCCTGGGGCTGGCTCTGGGGGGTGTGGGGCCTGTTGCTCGGCATCCCCATCCTGATGATTGTCAAATCGATTTGTGATCGCATCGATGACCTGAAGCCGATTGGTGAGTTTCTTGGATCATGACCCCCACGGTCGCTCACTGCGTGTAGCTCCCTGCCCCCCGAGGGGGCCGCTGCGCCTGCGGTCTGGCAAAGCCAGTCCCGCGGCCCCGGCTGGCCTGGAGCGTCTGGGGTACTTTTATGATCTTGTTGTACTAAATTGATGAGAAAGAGAAAAAGTCATGATGGAACTGCTGACTGATCCGCAAATGTGGATTGCTTTTGCCACGCTCACTGCGCTGGAGCTGGTGCTGGGCATCGACAACATCATCTTTATTTCCATCCTGGTCGACAAATTGCCCAAGGACAAACAGGAGCTGGCAAGGCGCCTGGGCCTTTTTATGGCGATGTTCATGCGTATCGGCTTGCTGTTTGTGCTGTCGTGGATCATCGGGCTGGTGGATCCGCTGTTCACCATTTTCAAGCAGGAAATCTCGGGGCGCGACCTGATCCTGATTGCCGGTGGCCTGTTCCTGATCTGGAAGAGCACCGGCGAAATCCACCAGTCGATGGAAGGTGAAGAGGGCCATGCCTCCAGCGCCGTCAAGGCCACGTTTGCGGCCGTGATCGTGCAGATCATGATTGTGGACATGGTATTTTCGCTGGACTCCATCATCACCGCAGTCGGCATGGTTGACAGCCTGCCGGTCATGATTGCCGCGGTCATCGCTTCGGTGGGTTTGATGATGCTGTTCGCGCCGGCCATCGGCCGCTTTGTCTCCGACCACCCGACCATCAAGATGCTGGCACTGTCTTTCCTTGTTGTGGTGGGTGTGGTGCTTATCGCCGAGGGCCTGGACCATCATGTACCCAAGGGTTATGTCTACTTTGCCATGGCGTTTTCTGTGGCGGTGGAAATGCTCAACATCCGCATGCGCAAGAAAAAGAGCAAGCCGGTGCATCTGAGAAATGCCTATGTCAATGGCGACAAGGCAGACGTGGCCGACAAGCGCAAGCCCTGAGACGGGTCGCTGCCCGTGACACGCCCGCGCTGCGCCGCGTGCCTTCGCCCACAAAGCGCCTGCATCTGCGCCTGGATCACGCCGACGGCGCATGAAGCGGAAGTGCTTATCCTCCAGCACCCGCGGGAGGTCGACCATGCCAAAAACAGCGCCCGCCTGCTGCACCTGAGTCTGCTGCGCAGCCGCATGCTGACGGGTGAGGCCTTTGACGAGGTTGACTTGCATGATGCGCTGAAAGAGCCGAAGTACACCTTGCTCCTGTACCCGCAGACGCCGGAAGATGAAGCACCGGCCCTGGATACCGCGCGACTCAAAGACCCGTCGCGCGTGCGGCTCGTGGTGCTGGACAGCACCTGGCGCAAAAGCCGCAAGATGCTGCACCTGAGCCCGGTGCTGCGGCAACTCCCTCGCTTGTCGCTGGAGGATATGCCGGCCTCAAACTACCTGATCCGCAAGGCGCACAAGCCGGGGCAGCTCTCAACATTGGAGGCAACGTGCGCGGCACTGGCGCAATTGGAAAGTGATCCCGAAAAATACCAGCCGCTGCTCAAAGCCTTTGACGGGTTTGTCGCGCAGCAGCTGGCTTTCGTTCCGAAGTAATTCGGTTCCCGTTCAGTCGCCCAGGTCGATCACACCGGCCAGCGGCACACCGCCAGGAGCCGCATAGTCCGCAATCACCGCCGCGCGCCCTGCATGCGCTGAGATGCCCTGAAGCTGCTCTTTGACAAAAGCAATCGAAGGCGAGTCCAGCGCAGCAAAAGGTTCGTCAAGCAACAACACCGCAGCACCCGACGCAAACGCCGCCGTCAGCCAGACCTTGCGCTTCGACCCAGTGGACAACATGAACAGCTGCTTGCCCATGTGCGGCTCCAGCCCGAGACCGTCGACCAGCGGGCCGATCAAACCCGCATCAAAGTCCGGGTACCGGCTGCGAACAGTTTCGAAGTATCGCGGTGGCGTCAGCTGATCAAAAGTGTCGGCTCGCGGCTCCATCCAGAACAGTTGTTGCCGGTAGGCGTCGGGCTGTTCTTTGAGCGCGACACCATTGAGACGCAACTGCCCCGAATCGGCCGGCAGCGCGCCAGCCAGCAAGCGAAGCAGGGTGCTCTTGCCGCGCCCGTCGCCACCTTGCACCAGCGTGACGCCCGGCAGGATTTCGCCAGACCAGTTGGCGAGGATTTCGGCTTGCGGATTGGGGTAGCGGAACCATAGTTCTTCAATGGTGAGCATGGCGGGCGTTTGAGCTCGGTTAAATTTTGGAGAGCAACGAATTGACTTCAATGTGAGGTCGTTTTAGTGCGTTCAGGCTTTGCTCAATGAGGTCCGGATCGCGGGTGTCAAGACCAGAGCCTGTTAGCTCAGCTGTCCAATGAAGCAGACTTGAGACTATTCTCTTGAGCAAGAACGCAGCTGCCAGGCGATGGTCGCCATAGTCGGAGTTGAATTCATCGAAACCCGAAGAGTCTGTGGAATGAATATCTTGAAAGGTCAGTCGTTGAGAACGCACAAATGAGTACTCGCGAAAAAAGGCATTGACCTGTCTCTTGACTGTGTTGGTCCAGAGATATCGATGAAGTTCTACTTCACCCTCTGCGATAAGAGCCGCTGAAACAGGAAGCATGTACTCGACGCAGTTACCGGATGTCCAGTTGCCGACGATAGCCTTCACAAGCGCCATGTAGTCCTTCTTGGCAAGCCAACTATCACGGACGACATGGTATGCCTCCTGCATCCGTTGGTGATGATCCGTTTCGTCGCCGAGACGCATTGCGTCACCATGCTCTTTGAGGAACCGCGCAGTACTCATTAATTCTCCCTGACTTTGATACTCCGCAGAACTGCGGGATTAATTGGATGCCAAGTAATATTGCATTCTCTGCCGCCTTTTTTATGGCATTGGCTTGCGCGGTCCATTTTAAGAAGTTTGCAGATAGAAGCCGATACGAAAACCTTGGCTGTCTGTTTTTATGACGTCGTACCAGTTGAGTAATTACCCATGAGCTTTGGAAAAATCACCCCTATCCTTCGCATCTTCGATGAAGCCAAGGCCAGGGAGTTTTACATCGACTTCCTTGGCTTCAAGGTCGATTGGGAGCATCGCTTTGAGCCCGGTCTGCCGCTCTATCTGCAAATCTCCAAAGACGGCTGCGTGCTGCATTTGTCGGAGCACCATGGTGATTGCAGCCCGGGCGCAGCGATGCGGATTGAAACGGACGAGCTTGACGCGTATCACCAGCAGCTTTTGGCGAAGAACTACAAGCACGCCCATCCCGGAATCGAAGACACCGCGTGGGGGAGCCGGGACATGTCGATCAGGGACCCTTTTGGCAACCGCCTGACATTTACCAATGCCATCAGCACCTGACGGCACTTTACAAACCGGATGAATCTCACGCCGGCGCGCTCTAAAACCCCAAATCTTGACTGCCGTCAAGAAAGCCGTGTCAGGTGAGGCCTGCTCTTGATTTCTGTCAAGAGCACTTCACGGCCGCAGGTTCACCATGAGTGCTGCCGAAGGAGACACCCATGACCTCGACCCACGCGCTCCCTCTTCCAGGCCTCGCCTCACGCTGTTACCGGCTGACGCCGGGAGGCCGCGCCTGTGTGGACACGGTCAATACCAAAGCGCAGGCCACAGGCTCGTTGTCACGCTACTTGCACGATGTACTGGAAATGTGCGGCACGGGCGTGTGGTTTGAGCAGTTGCAGCAATTCATGCCGCCCCGATCGCTTGACGAATCCTTGCGCTCGTTGCTGGCGCTGGGCTTGATTGAAACCGTGGATGCGGGCGAGGCGCCGCACGCCGTCGATGTTCGGCGACCTGACGGACGCCAGAGGTACCCTGGAATTCCGAAGAGGAGTGTTTTATAAGGAAAACTGCCGATAGACCTTATATGACGGGCGCGAGCAGCTATTAAATCAATAGCGACCCGAAATTCAGCTTGCTTCAGCCTGCACCAGCAACGCCGCTTGCGCCGGCAGCTCGGCCAGCATCACCACCTGTCCCGGCTTGATCACCATGTCGGGCCTGAAGCTGTCTTCTGCGGCAAGCCCTGCGCGTTGCCAGCGAAGCTTCACCACGCGTTCCTGCAGGCGCAGCGTGATTTCAAACGAAGGCCAGTGCGCCGGCACGCGGGGCGACAGCGACAGCGCGCCTTGCTGCACCTTGAGGCCCAGAATGTTTTCCACCGCCGCGCGGTGCAGCCACGCAGCCGAGCCGGTGTACCAGCTCCAGCCGCCGCGGCCTACATAGGGCGCCGCGCCATAGATGTCTCCCGCCATCACGTAGGGCTCCAGCTCATAGGCGGGGCCGCGAACGGGGTGTTCGCTGCGGTGGGCGGGGCTCAGTGCCTTGAAGCTTTCCCAGGCGGCTTCAGTATCGCCCGTGATGGCTTGCGCCATCATGGCCCAGACGCCAGCGTGCGAGTACTGGCCGCCGTTTTCACGCACCCCCGGCGGGTAGGCCTGGATGTAGCCCGGGTTGTTGTCCGAATTTTCCAGCGGCGGCGTCAGCAGGCGCAGCAGACCTGCTTCGTGGTCTACCAACTGTTCGTTCATGGCCTGCATGGCCGGGCCGATGAAAGCCTCGGTGGAAGCGCCGGAAAGGACCGACCAGGCTTGTGCAATCAGGTCAATGCGGCACTCGTCATTGGTGGAGGAACCGAGCGGTGCGCCGTTGTCGAAGAACGCCCGGCGGAACCAGGCGCCGTCCCAACCCGCGTCGTGAAGGGCGGCAACCCAGCCGGAGCGGGCCTGGCGCCAGCGCTGTGCGCGGCCGTCGTCGCCGCGCGATGCGGCCAGGGGCAGAAAGTCATTGACCACGCGGCATAAAAACCAGCCCAGCCAGACAGACTCGCCGCGGCCTTCGTGGCCCACGCGGTTCATGCCGTCGTTCCAGTCACCCGTGCCCATCAGCGGAAGGCCGTGTGCGCCGATGGCCAGGCTGCGGTCCAGGGTACGGGCGCAGTGTTCGAACACCGTGGCGGTTTGCCCGCTGGTTTGCGGCGCGTAATACGCGTCTTCCGCACCTTCGGGAATCGACGGCCCGTCGATGAAGGCAACCTCTTCATCCAGGATGCTGGTGTCGCCTGTGACCTGGACATACCAGGCGCAGGCATAGGGCAGCCACAGCAAGTCGTCCGAAAAATGGGTGCGCACGCCTTCACCGCCGGGCGCGTGCCACCAGTGCTGGACATCCCCCTCGGGGAATTGGCGCGAGGCGTTCAGCATGATTTGCGCACGCAGACGGCCCGGTTCAATGACGGCGAAGGCCATGGCGTCCTGCAACTGGTCCCGAAAGCCGAATGCGCCGCCGGCCTGGTAGAAACCGGCCTTGGACCACAGGCGCGATGCCAGGGTCTGGTAGAGCAGCCAGCGGTTGACCAGGGCGTCAAACAGCGGATCGGGCGTCTGCACCTGTACTTTGCCCAGCAACCCGGACCAATAAGCCTTGACCTGTTCAAGCGCCTGCGCCGCATCTTTGCCTTGCCAGCTGCGGGCCAGTTGCAGTGCCTGCGTGGCGTCGCCGGCATGGCCGAGCAGGAAGGTGAATGCAAGAGTCTGGTCGGGAAGCAGGGAGAACTCGCTTGCCAGCGCAGCGCAGGGGTCCGCGCCGCCGGCGGCATTCTGGCCCAGGGCGGAGGGAAGCATCAGCCGGCCCGTTGCGTCGAAAAATTCGCTTCGGTCGCAGGTCCACTCGGGTATGCCGGGCAAACCGGTCAGCGACAGGAACGCCGTGCTGCCGCCGAAGCCCGCCCGGCTTTCACGCTGCTGTGCAAACACGGCTGTCAGCAGGCTGTCTTTGTCTTTCCACGCATGGATGGTGCGGCGTTCGTGACGTGCGGCGCCCATCTGCCATTCGACCATGGCCAGGGCGCGCAGCTTGCGCGTGGCGCTGCCCTGGTTATGAAGCCTGACCTGCACCAGTTTGACCGGATCAGTCTGATCAACAAAAAAAGTGGTTTCCGCATGAAGCGTACCGTGCCGGCATTCGAAGACGGTGTAGCCCTGGCCGTGACGCACGCGGCAGGCAGGCGCCGGGCCGTGTTGTGCCGACGGGCTTAATGCCAGCACTTGCTGCGTGTCCACGTCTTGCAGCAGATAGTGCTCGAAGGTGGGATCCGCCACCGGGTCGTTGGACCAGGGCGTGACCTGGTGCAGCCGGCTGTTGACTGCCCATGTGTAACCGGCGCCGGTCTCCGACACCTGAAAGCCGAAAGACGGGTTCGCGATGACGTTGATCCACGGTCGGGGCGGACGATGCAGGCTGTCAACGTCAAACCGGAACTCGCCGGTGCCGGCATCGAAGTGTCCCTGGGGTGTCTGCAGTGCACCAGGCTGCCCGGTGGCGCCGGCAGAACCGGATGAGAGTGCCGGCAGCGGACGCGTAGCGAAGCCCGCACGGCGCTGGGCGTTGGCCGTGACGCGCAGCGCTGCGGCCTGTTGCTCAAGCGGCCTGCCGTCTGCCACCAGAATGACGCGTGCCAATCCCGTCAGTGCGGCTTTTTCCGAGGGCACGATTTCCTGGTCGCGCAGCAGGTAAAAGCCACCGGCGTCGCTGCGCGGAAAGCTGTTTTCCGTTTGTTGCAGTGTGCGGTCGCGCAGCGCCAGGATGTCGCGTTGCAAGGGCATCAGGTAGGAGTTGACTTCGCTGTTGAGGATGACCACGTCGGTACCCAGCCCGCAGAAACTCCACCAGGGTTGGGCCCGCAGCAATGAATGCACCAGCGCCATCCCGTTGCTGGAGTGGATGAGCACCAGTACGATGGGTTTGTCTCCCGAGATGCCGAAACGCCAGAGCTGGCGCTGGTCCAGCAGGCCGCGTTCCGCCATCGGCCGTGCGCAGCTGTACATCAGTGCGGTGTTGAGGTCCTGCAACGCCGCGTTTTCCTCGGGGTCGACCCCGAGGTCGCGCAGGCGCACCTGGGCCAGCGTGGCGGCCATCCGGGTAGCGCGCTCCACGTGCAT
This sequence comes from Polaromonas sp. P1_F4, assembly GCF_056405675.1. Lineage (NCBI taxonomy): Bacteria > Pseudomonadati > Pseudomonadota > Betaproteobacteria > Burkholderiales > Comamonadaceae > Polaromonas > Polaromonas sp. P1_F4. The sequence continues at coordinate 73,345 of NZ_JBFUBP010000010.1, forward strand.
GGGCTGCAGGTATTTGTCGATGCGTGCCGCGAGTTCGTCACTGCTGGACGCGGCGGCTGTGGCAAAGCTGAGCCGGGCCACGCCGCCCGCCGGAATGCGGATGCGAAGACGCAGGCCCGCAACCGGGTCCAGCCCGTTAATGGGTGAGCCGTCCTGGCCGTGCGTCTCGGCCCGCAGTGCCGGGTGGCCGGGCTCCCGGTTACGGCCCAGAAAGGCGCGCCGGTCCGAGATGAAATCGATGGCGCGTACGTTGGCTTCTGAATTGGCGAGGAAGTGTGCGACCGCCATGACAGGATCGCCCTGCAGCCGGGGTTTGCGCGACAGCAGCAGGGCGCGCCATTCGGGATGCCAGCGTGTCTGGACAAACAGGTTCGAAAATGCCGGATGGGCCTCGTCGGCGCGCGGGTCGGTCAATACCGCTTCAAAGCATGAAATCACGTCGAGCGTCATCTCCGTAGCCGACAGGTTGCGCAGCGTCACGTTGCGCATTTCAGTGTCGTCCTCGGGACTGACCAGTACGCTGGTGCTTGCCTCCAGCTGATCGGAGCTCACGTCAAATTGCACGCGGTCCGGCAGGTAGGTGGCCTTGTATTGCCAGCCGGGATGCGGCGCCGGATGTTGCGTCAGGGACCAGGCCTGCTCCTGGCCGGACGGACGCAGGTAGATGAAGGTGCCGCAGGCATCGCGCAGCAGGTCGTCGCGCCAGCGGGTGATGTTGTAGGTCTTGCCTGCGGTGCGCCAGCGGCTGACACCGGCCCCATTGGCGCGCAGGGCGACGCTGTAACGCCCATTGGACAGCAACTGTGTAGGTTGCCAGCCGGGCATGGCCGGGTCGATCTCACGCGAATGGTACAGCCGGGCTTCGGCCAGCTCCGCGGGTTCGGGCAATGCCCGCGGGTCTGCGCTTTCGATGATCTGGCGCGGTGTCTTTTCATGCAGCAGCGATTCGAAAGCCTGCACCAGTGGTGCCGAGGCGAACCAGCGGCGCGGTGCTTCGTTGCACAGCACATTGCACAGTGCCACCAGCGACATGCCCTGGTGATGCGCCATGTAGGTGTTGACCAGGCTCATCGCCTGGGCGCCCGGCTGCCTGGCGACGGTGAAATCCAGCGCATCGGCAAAGCCGTATTCGCCGCGCGCACCCCATTGCTCAAGCTGGCGCAGGTTGGCCACCGCCTCCTGCGGCGTGAACTGGGTCGCCATGATGCTGGCATAGGGCGCCACGACGCGGTCGGCCGGTGGTGTCCGCCGAAGGGCCAGCCGTGGGACGCCAAAGGGCGAATACTGGTAGGCCAGGGTGTGGTCTTGCCCAAAGTAGGCAGACTCTGAAACACCCCATGGCAGGCCCTGTGCCTGGCCCCAGGCCTGCTGCTCCTTGACGGCCGCAAGGCCGGACACATGCAGCAGGCCTTCGTCGGGCTCGCTCATGACCAGCGAAGGCATCAGGTATTCAAACATCGAGCCCGACCAGGACTTCAGGCCGGGCGTTACGCCCACCGTCAGGAAGGCGCGGCCCAACGCCAGCCAGTGGCGCCGCGGCACATCCCCCTTGGCGATCGCCAGGAAGCTGGTCAGGCGCGCCTCCGAGGCGATCAGGTCGTAATAACTGGCGTCAAGTGCCTGCTCGTGCACACGCAGCCCGATATGGAACAGGTGGCGCTTGGGGCTGTAAAGGCCGCCGAAGTCCATCGCCATACAAAGCTTTTCACAGCGGGCACCCAATTCAAGGAGTGCGGTAGATTCGCCTGGCGATGTTTCCTGGTGCGCCGCCAGCTGGCGAACGCACTGCGCGACGGCCAGCAGGTGGCCCGCCAGGTTACCGCTGTCTACGGTGGAAACATAGGCCGGAGGCAGCACCTGCAGCGACCGGGTTTCGTACCAGTTGAGCAGGTGGCCCTGGTGCTTGGGCAGGGCTTCGACCGTGCCCAGCGTGGCGCCCAGCCGCGCGATCAGCTCCGTGGTGGATATCCAGTTGAACTCGCGCGCGCAGGCTGCAGCCATCAGGTACAGGCCGATGTTGGTCGGCGAGGTGCGGTGTGCGATCGTCGGTTCCGGCTCCATCTGCAGGTTGTCCGGCGGCAGGTGGTGGTCTTCGGGGCCGACGCAGCGTTCAAAGAAGCGCCAGGTCTGTGCCGCCAGCTTCATGAGGTAGGCGCGGTCTGCGGCGCTGAGCGACAGATACGGCGCGCGAACAGCAGGCTTGCTGCCCCACCAGGCCACTGCGGGCGCCAGCGCCCACAGCAGGAAAAGCACCGGACCGATCAGGGGGTGCGCCCCCCAGCATGCGGCCGTGCCCAGCGCCAGGCACAACGCGGACACCGGGGCATGGTTGCGGACAAATGCGCCCAGCGTGTACTGGGCGGAAGCCTGCGCTTGGGCTGCGGTGGTCCACTGCAGCAGATGGCGGCGGCTGATGGCCATGCGCCAGAGGGCCCGTGTGATGGCGTCGAACGACAGGGCGGCCAGGGCGGGCAGCTGGCTCAATTGCCAAAGCGCCTGCGCCATGCTGCGCGCCACATCGCGCATGCCGACGTCAAAGAAGTGCCCCCAGGCGATGCCTCGCCGCGTGGGAACCAGCCCTGCCAGCGCACCCATCAAGGGGCCGGCCAGGAATGCCAGAACAGTGAAAACCAGCGCCGTCGCCACAGGCAGCGCACCGGTGAATATTGTCCAGGCCAGAAGCGCGAAGCAGGCCGGGGCGATCATCGAGCGGCGCAGGTTGTCCGCCATACGCCACAGGCCCAGGGCATCAATGCCGTAGCGCTTCGCATGCAGCATCAGCGGCAGCAATTGCCAGTCGCCGCGCGTCCAGCGGTGTACGCGTGATGCGGCCACGCCCGCGTGATGTGGGTGGTCTTCCATCAGCACGACGTCGCCTGCGTAGCCGCAGCGGGCAATGCTGCCTTCCAGCAGGTCGTGGCTCAGGATGGCACCCTCGGGCATGCGGCTGTCCAGCACGGCATGCACGGCCTCGACATGCAGCAGGCCCTTGCCGATGAAGTTGCCCATGCCGAACACGTCCTGGTACAGGTCGGAGGTGCCGTTGCTGTAAGGGTCCAGGCCGCGCTGGCCTGCAAACATCGCATGGAAAGGGGAACGCTCGTGGTGGGCCGACAGGGGCATGGCCACGCGGGGCTGCAGGATGCCGTAGCCGGCGGTCACGCGCCGTGTCTCGCGATTGACGTGCGGCGTGTTCAGCGGGTGCGCAGCGATGGCCACCAGTTCGCGCAGGGAGCCCGCCGGCAGGCTGGTGTCGCTGTCGAGCGTCAGCACGTAGCGTATGCCCGGCGCCAGCCGCATGTTGCCGTCCATAGGGACAAACGGTGATGACGAGTGTCCGGCCAGTTGCCGCAACAGCATTTCGAGCTTGCCTCGCTTGCGTTCCGCCCCGATCCATCGGCGCTCCGTTGCGGACCAGCTGCGCGGGCGGTGCAGCAGTAAAAATCTTGCTGGTAAGTCGGAGCTCTCCGGCGGGCAGGCTGCGTTGAGCGCGCGCAGTTTGACGAGGACGTCCTCAAGCAGCTCTGAATCGCCGGCCAGGCTCTCGGCGTCGGCGTCAGCCCAGTCTGTCAGCAGGGCAAACTGCGCATGGGTTTCGCGGCTGGCCAGCCAGTGCAGCTGCAGGCGGTGCACCAGTTCGCTGTTGGCGCAAGCTGAAGAAAGCATCGAAGGTATCACCACCAGCACGCGGTGTTCAGCCGGGATGCCCGTGCTGAAATCGAGACGGGCCAGGGGCTGTATGCGTGTGGATTCAGCGATCAGCCGGTGGATGAGCGCGGCGACCACTTCCGACGCGGGCCAGGCCATCAGCACCAGGGCTACCCACGCCGTCCAGGGCAGTGTGGCGAGGGGGTGCGCAGCCCAACTGAGCAACGCAGCGGTTCCGGTAATCCATGCGGCCGCGTAGAGCGGCAGGCGCCAGGCGCGCGGTGTTTCGGGGGCCGGCGATGGTTTGTGGGGCGCTGCGTCGGGCTGCAATGCTGCTTCCAGCAGGGGGCGGCCCGGCCCAATCAGGTAGTAGCCGGCGGTGTGTGCCGCCGGGGCGTTGTTGGGCTGGTGCGCAGCAGCCAGCACCGCTTCGGCGACGGCGCGCTCGGATTTGCCGGTTTGCTGCGCCAGACGCTCCATGGCGCGCGTGATCTGCTGGCGCGTCATCTCGCTTTCGCGGGAAAAGCTTGGCAGCCGGCGCAAGACCTGCAGGGAATGGCTGACCGGCTCGATCAGCTCCACCCATTCCACCTGGCCTATGAGCCGCAGAGTGGTGATGATGTTGCTGACGGTCAGGTTGGCGGCGACCTGGGTGGTTTGCCCTTCGCCGATCATGCCCAGGGCATCGCCGCAATGCTTTTCGGTCCAGCGGACGAGGGGTGGCGCCGAAGGCGAGTCCGGCTCTGCACGTTCGGCAGGCATGCGCTGCCAGAGCTGCGTGAGATAGCTGCGTTCAAGGCCATGGGCCTGCATCAGGCCGTACAGCTCGTCGAGTTCCTGCAGGCTCAGTACGCCGGCCTTGTCCCAGGTGGCATGCGCCACTTCGCGGGCCACCTTGTTCCAGGCGATGCGGTCGGCCATGCGGCGCAGGTTTTCCAGCAGGACCACACGCAGCGTGGTCGGCAAGGCCCAGAGTTCGCCGAGATTGAGTTCACTGACCTCCTGGTAGGCATGCAGGAAGGCCGTGAAAAGCTCCGGGTCCAGCACGCTGTCGGTGTGCGCTACATAGGCCCATGCAATACCGTACACCCGGGGAAGGCCCTCCAGCGGCTTGCTCGCCAGCTTGGGCAAATCCGCGTAGTAGCGGAGGGGGACGCCATCCTGGATCTGTTGCAGCTGGGCTTCGACAAGGTGGAAATTGTCGAGCAGCCATTCGGCGGCCGGCGTTACGTAGTGGCCTGTCAGCGAAGTCAGGGCGATGTAGTCGTAAGCAAGGCGGATCGCGGCGATGTTTTCCTGCACGCGCGGGAAAAAAGGCGGGCCGTGATCAGGGCTGCCGGCAGGCCTGATGGGTTGGGCTGCGGCCAGGCTGCGGCCGTGTTCTTCAAAGCGCTGCGCACCGAAAAGTTCAGCGCGGATGGGCTGCTCTGCGCCGCCCTGGCGGGAGGCGAGCAGTTGCCGGGCGTAGGCGCTTAGGGTGTCCAGCCGCTCGATGACAGCGGGGGTCACGCGCTCAGGCTACGGCTAACAGGCCAAGAAAAATAGCCAGTATGGCCGCGACTGTGATGATGCGCGGTGAGGCCAGGGAGTGCGCGGACTGAAGCCCGGACTGGAGCGTAAAAAACCGGCTGCGCGAATGCGCGCACTGATCCATGTGTGACGCCAGATCGGCGGCGTCGGTGGAAACAAAATCGTTTTGAATGGCGGACGGTGAGTCGGCCATGATCTCCAGGGTAGTCATGATTTTGCGCTCCGGGGGTAGCTGGTTTGGGCAACGCGTGGCGAAATACCCGCATTGCTCCGTGTCTGACACCATGCTACGCACCGGCACCTCGCGGGGCCATCAGAAGACGCTGGAGTTTGTCTAGGACAAGGCCTACAGTATGCGCCCCTGGCAGTACCCCTACAGCGGGGAACCTCTCACGCGCTGCATGGCTGCCCGTTGTTCACGGCCGTTCAGCCAGTGTTGCGCAAGCCCGCAGCAATCCCGTTGATGGAGATGTGAATGCCGGTTTGCACCCGCTGGTCGGCCTGGCCGGCACGGTAGCGCCGCACCAGCTCCACCTGGAGGTGGTGCAGGGGGTCGATGTACGGAAAACGGTGGCGGATGGAGCGCTGCAGGGCGGCGTTGCCCGCCAGCCGCTGCTTTTCCCCGGTGATCAGCGTCAGCGCCTCGGCCGTACGATGCCATTCGGATTCGATCGCGCTGAAGATTTTTTTGCGCAGGCGCGCATCGCCCACCAGCTCCGAATAACGTGAGGCCAGCGCCAGGTCGCTTTTGGCCAGCACCATGTCCATGTTGCTGAGCAGGGTGCGGAAAAACGGCCACTGCTTGTACATTTTTTGCAGCAATGCCAACGCTTCCCTGCGGCTGGCGGGCGTACCGCCCTGCTGGAGGAATTGCTCGATGGCCGAGCCGAAGCCGTACCAGCCGGGCAGGGTCAAGCGGCACTGGCCCCAGCTGAAACCCCACGGAATCGCCCGCAGGTCTTCAATTTTTTGCGAAGCCTTGCGTGACGCCGGGCGGGATCCGATGTTGAGTTCCGCAATCTCGCGGATCGGCGTGGAGCCAAAAAAGTATTCGGTGAATCCCGGGGTTTCGTACACCAGGTTGCGGTAGGCCGCCATGCTGGCCTGTGACAACTCAGCGGCGGCTTGCAAAAAGGCCTTGGTGGCGGGCTTGGTCGGCTGCAGCAGCGTGGCCTCCAGCGTGGCCGCCACCAGCGTTTCCAGGTTGCGCCGGCCGATTTCCGGATTGGCGTATTTGGAGCCGATCACTTCGCCTTGCTCAGTCAAACGGATTTGGCCGCGCACTGTGCCGGGCGGCTGCGCCAGGATGGCCTGGTAGCTCGGACCGCCGCCGCGTCCGACCGTGCCGCCGCGGCCGTGGAACATGCGCAACTGGATGTTGTGCGAGTTGGCCAGCACGTCGAACAGCTCCACCAGTGCGATCTCGGCGCGGTACAGCTCCCAGTTGCTGGTGAATATGCCGCCGTCCTTGTTGCTGTCGGAGTACCCCAGCATGATGTCCTGCTCGGCACCGCTGCGCTTGACCAGCTGCGCGATGCCGGGCAGGGCGTAGAACTCGCGCATGATGGGCGCGGCATTGCGCAGGTCTTCGATGGTTTCAAACAGCGGCACGACGATCAGGTCGTTGGTGGCGTGGCTGTCGAGTGTGGCGTGCATGAGGCCGACTTCTTTTTGCAGCAGCAGCACCTCGAGCAGATCGCTCACGGTCTCGGTATGGCTGATGATGTAGTGGCGGATCGCTTCCTTGCCGAAGCGGGCGCGCGCGGTGCGGGCCGCCTCAAAAATCGCCAGTTCGCCGCGCGCGTGGGCCGAATAAGCGGTGCCGACCACGCGCATCGGGCGCGCATCGTTGAGCAGGCCCATCAACAGCGCGCGTTTGGCCGCTTCGTCCAGCTTGCCGTAGTTCGCCTCGATACGCGCAACGGCCAGCAGTTCGGCCACCACTTCTTCGTGCTTGTCGGAACTCTGGCGCAAGTCGACCGTGGCCAGGTGAAAACCGAACACCTCGACCGCGCGGATCAGCGGGTGCAGGCGCTGGGCGATCAGCGCCTCGCCGTGATGCGCCTTGAGGGAGTCTTCAATGGTGCGCAGGTCGGCCAGGAAGTCCTCCGACTTGAGGTAGGCGTTTTGCGGCGCCACGGCATGGCGCGCGGCATCGCCGCCGGTCAGGTCCTTGAGCGTGGCGGCCAGTCGCGCGTAGACGCCGGTGAGGGCGCGGCGGTAGGGCTCGTCCTTGCGGTGTTCGCTGGTATCGGGTGAGCTTTCGGCGAGCAGCCGCATCGCGGGACTGAACTCGACCAGCATGGCTGACAGCGAGAGTTCGCCGCCCAGGAAATGCACCTCGGTCAGGTAGTGGCGCAGCGCCACTTCTGCTTGCCGGCCGAGTGCGTAATTGAGTGTGTCGGCGCTGACGTTGGGATTGCCGTCGCGGTCGCCGCCTATCCATTGGCCCATGCGCAGAAAACTGTGCACCGGCTGGTTGCCCAGCTCGCGTTCCAGGTTGGCGTAAAGCTTGGGAATCTCGCGCAGGAAAGTGGCTTCGTAGTAGCTCAGCGCATTTTCGATTTCATCGGCGACGGTGAGTTTGGAAAAACGCAGCAAACGGGTTTGCCACAGCTGCATGACGCGGGCGCGAAGCTGTGCTTCGTTGGCGGCCAGCTCGCGCGGCGTCAGCGCATCCTTGGCGGCATTGACAGCTTGCGCCAGCGCCTTGATGTCGTCCCGCGCCGTCAACAGCAGGGCGATGTCGCGCTCGGCGTCCAGGATGCTTTTGCGCTGCACCTCGGTCGGGTGGGCGGTCAGCACCGGCGAGACAAAGCTGTGCGCCAGGGTGGTGGAAATGGTTTTGGTCGAGATGCCGGCCCAGCGCAGTCGGGCCAGTGCCACGTCAATGCTGCCTTCCTGCGTGTCGCCCGCGCGCTCATGCACCGCGCGGCGGCGGATGTGGTGGCGGTCTTCGGCCAGGTTGGCCAGGTGGCTGAAATAGGTGAAGGCGCGGATCACGCTGACCGTCTGGTCGCCGGACAGGCTCTTGAGCAGTTTCTTGAGCGATTTGTCGGCTTCGGGATCGGCGTCGCGCCGGAAGCTGACGGAGAGCTTGCGCACCTGCTCGATCAGCTCGTAGGCGGCAACACCTTCCTGCTCGCGGATCACATCGCCCAGGATGCGGCCCAGCAGGCGGATGTCCTCGACCAGCGGGCGTTCGTTGTCCCTGGAACGACTGGACGTTTTGGTTGCACCGGCCGCGGCGGCGTCTTTGGCGCCCTCGTTGACGTTTGGCTTAATCCTCTTGGCGCGCGCGGAAGTGACCATCTCTACCCTCTAGTTCTTTAGCCTTGCATGCTAGCATTCACTTCCCCCCAAGTATTACAAGCAGGTTACGAGTGTCCGCAGCGTTTGAATCCAGACCGAATGATATGAAAAAAGTGGTCATCGCCACCCGCGAAAGCCGTCTGGCGATGTGGCAGGCCGAGCATGTGAAGGCGCTGCTGGAGTCGCGCCTGGGCTGGCAGGTCGAGCTGCTGGGTATGACCACACAGGGCGACCAGATACTGGACCGCTCACTGAGCAAGGTCGGCGGCAAGGGCCTGTTCGTCAAGGAACTCGAAGTGGCGCTCAGCGAAGGGCGGGCCGACCTGGCAGTGCATTCGCTCAAGGATGTGCCCATGGACCTGCCCGAAGGGTTTGCGCTGGCCTGTGTGCTGGCGCGTGAAGACCCACGCGATGCTTTTGTCTCTAACCAATTTGCCACGCTCGCGGAGCTGCCGCAGGGCGCCGTGGTGGGCACTTCCAGCCTGCGCCGGCTGGTGCTGCTCAAGGCCATGCGTCCCGACCTGGTCATACAGCCGCTGCGCGGCAACCTCGACACGCGCCTGCGCAAGCTCGATGAAGGCCAGTACCAGGCCATCGTGCTGGCGGCTGCTGGCCTGAAGCGTCTCGGCCTGGAGTCGCGAATCCGCTGCACCTTTGAGCCCGCCCAGATGCTGCCGGCCGCAGGCCAAGGCGCCCTGGGTATTGAGGTGCGCGCTGACCGCGCCGACCTGATGGCCGCGCTGGCCACGCTGGCGCACCAGCCGACCTGGTTGGCCGTGACGGCCGAGCGTACGGTGTCGCGCGCCATGGGCGGCAGTTGTTCCATGCCGCTGGCGGCCTTTACGCAGGGTGCTGCTAACGGGGACGTCATGCAACTCAATGCCGCCTGGGGCGACCCGGCCACCGCCGAGGCGCCATCCGCCGTTGCAGGCCCGCTGGCGCCGCTGGTGCAGGTCAACCAGACCGCCGTAGTGCGCAATTTTGCCGAGGCCGAGGCCCTGGGTGAGGCCGTGGCGGCGCAATTGCGCGCCGGTGGCGCCGTGTGGGCCGGCAAAGCCCCGGGCGCCTGATGCTACACGCGCCGGTGCCTCCGAGTGGCGCTGCGACCCGCGTCATCGTGACCCGGCCCGCGCAGGATGCGCAGCACTGGGTGCAGCAACTGCAGCAGGGGGGCTTTGCCGCCGAGGCCCTGCCGCTGATTGACATTGCCCCCGCTCTGGAAACGGCTGCGCTGGAGCACGCCTGGCAAACACTGGGCCAATACGCCGCCTGCATGTTTGTCAGCGGCAATGCGGTGGAGTACTTTTTCAAACAAAAAATGGCTGCAGCCCATACAGGACGAGCGCAAGCAGCTATCAATAGCATAGCGAATGCCGATGCAGTGCTGCCGGCAGCGTTGCGTTTTCTGGCGCCCGGGCCGGGCACTGTGGCGGCTTTGGTGGCCGCCGGGGTTCCTGCCGGGCAGATCGATGCGCCGCCGGCCGATGCGGCCCAGTTTGATTCGGAAGCCCTGTGGGCGGTGACAGGCCAGCGCGACTGGCAAGGCAAGCGCGTGTTGGTGGTGCGGGGGGAGGGGGCTGCCTTGCCTGGGGCCACGGCATCTTCCGGACGCGACTGGATCGCCCGCCAGTGGGAGACTGCCGGTGCGCGGGTGGATTTTGTGGGGGTTTACCGGCGCCTTGCGCCTGTGCTTAGCGAAACCCAACTTCAGCGCGCGCGCGCCGCCAGCGTGGATGGGTCTGTATGGCTCTTCAGCAGCTCTGAAGCGGTGGCCAACCTGACGGCCTTGCCTGCGCTGGCCGGGGTGGACTGGCGCCGCGCCCGCGCGGTGGCCACGCATCCGCGGATTGAGGAAGCCGTGCGTGCTGCCGGTTGGGGTGTTGTTGTGGCGTCACGTCCTGCCCTGAAGGACATCAGGGACACACTTGCCTCGATAGAATCTCTTTATCCATGAGTGACAGTCCTAACGCCCAGCCTCCATCCTCCACGCCAGACAACGAGCCGGTGCTGGAGCGCGCGCTGGTGCCGCTTCCCCCGCAACCCGTTTCGCCAGACGTCTGGGTGGTGCCGCGCAAATGGGCACTGCTGGTTGCCGTGCTGGCGGCTGCGGGCTTGCTCGTAAGCGGCTTGCTTTGGCAAAAGCTCGGCAATATCCAGGAAGAGCTGGCCCGCCGCAGCATTGATTCCGGCGCGCAGGCCATTGAAGCGCGCACACTGGCGCGCCAGGCCCAGGAAGGTACGCGCGAACTCTCCGCACGGCTGGCCATCCAGGAAACCCGCATCAGTGAAGTCAGCCTGCAGCGCACCCAGCTTGAAGAACTCATGCAGAGCCTGTCGCGCTCGCGCGATGAGAATCTGGTGGTTGATGTGGAGTCGGCCCTGCGCCTGGCCCAGCAGCAGGCCCAGCTCACCGGCAGCGCCGAACCGCTGCTGGCCGCGCTCAAGTCGGCCGACCAGCGCCTGTCGCGTGCCGCGCAGCCGCGCCTGAACCCGCTGCAACGCGCCATTGCCAAGGACATGGACCGCATCAAGGCCGCAACGCTGACCGACGTGCCGGTTCTCATGCTCAAGCTCGACGAACTGGTCCGCATGGCAGACGACCTGCCGGTAGCCAACGCCATGGTGGCAGCCGGCCAGCGTGCATTGCCCGCTGCGGCCGCGCCGGCTTCCGCGCCGCGCACTGCAGCGTCGGCCGCGTCTTCCGCCGGAAAGTCTTCCATGCTGGGATTCGACAAGCTGGCTCTCGACGCCTGGTCGCAGCGCACGCTGGACAACCTGCGCGAAGAAGCGCGCAAGTTGCTGCGCGTGAGCCGCATTGACCAGCCCGAGGCCGCCCTTGTGTCGCCGGAGCAGTCGTTTTTCCTGCGGGAGAACCTCAAGCTGCGTCTGCTCAATGCGCGCCTGGGCCTGTTGTCGCGGCAGACGGATTCGGTGCGCGCCGACCTTGGCAGTGCCAATGCCTGGCTGGGCAAATATTTTGATGCTTCTTCCCGCAAAACGCAGGCCGCAGCGCAGCTGCTGGCCCAGGTCCAGGGCCAGCTGAAAACCAGCGAGCTTCCGCGCCTGGACGAAACCATGGCCGCGCTGGCCACAGCGGCCGCAGGCCGCTGAGCGGGAAAAGGCAGGAACCAGCATGCGCGCCGCCCTCTGGCTTTTGGCCCTGTTTGGCGTGGCTGTTGCCGTGGCCCTGTTTACGGGCAACAACCAGGCCGTGGTCACCATCTTCTGGCCGCCGCACCGTGTCGATATTTCCTTCAACCTGATGGTGATGCTGCTGGCAGCGCTTTTCCTGGTGTTGTATCTGGCCTTGCGCGCGCTGTCGGCGGTGTTTTCGCTGCCGGCGGAAGCCAGGCGCTGGCGTGCCCAGCAAAAAGAGCGTGCCATGTACGGCGCTCTCATGGACTCTCTGGCGCATCTGCTGGCGGGGCGCTACATCCGTTCGACCAAGTCGGCACAAAATGCGCTTGCGCAGGCAAAGAGCCTGAACCTGCTGACCGACGAATCCGGCCATGTGACAGGCCACAGCACCAGCCGCGGCAGACAGTTGCGTTCGCTGGCCCATCTTCTGGTGGCCGAAGCCGCGCAGGCGCTCCAAAACAAGAGCTTGCGCGACCAGCACCTGCAATTGGCGTTGAAGAGTTCACGCCATGCGCAGGAAGTGCGCGAGGGCGTGCAGTTCCGTGCGGCTCGCTGGGCGCTGGACGATCGTGACGCGGGTGCGGCACTGGATTGGCTGGGCCAGCTTCCGCAGGGGGCATCGCGCCGCACGCTGGCCCTGCGCATGAAGCTGCGCGCCTCGCGGCATGCGCGGCACACGGCGCAAGCGCTGGAAACCGCGCGCCTGCTGGCCAAGCACCGCGCTTTTTCGCAGGCGGCGGCGCAAAGCATTGTGCGCGGTCTGGCCCTGGAGCTGCTGAACGATGCGCACGACCCCGCGCAGCTGCAGCAGGCCTGGTTCTCGCTGGATGACACCGAACGCGCCATGCCCGAGCTGGTGGTGCATGCGGCGTCGCGCCTGATGGCGCTGCACGGTGACCCGGAACTGGCCCGCAGCTGGCTCCTGCAGGTCTGGGACCGCATGATGCAGCCGCGCTCGGAGATCGGCGACAACCTGCGCATCAAGCTGATCGGTGTCCTCGAAGCCGGCCTGGATTCGCTGGACGCGGCCTGGCTGGCCCGCATTGAAAACGCACAGCTCAGCCGTCCACGCGATGCCAACCTGCAGTACTTGGCGGGCATGGCTTGCCTGAGCCGCCAGCTCTGGGGCAAGTCCCGCCAGTTGCTGACGCAGGCGGCGCCGGCGCTTCAGGATGTAACGCTTCACCGCAATGCCTGGCGCGCCCTGGCGCTGCTGGCTGAGCAGCGTGAGGACGAGGCGGGCGCTGCGCAAGCCTACAAGCGCGCCGCGCAGATATAAGACAGGCTCTGAGCGCGCGCCTCGCTCCTGGCGGGCATGCCGCCCGCCGTGGCAGGTTTAGGGCTTGACCATCTGGGCCGCTTTGGCCCGCTGCACATAACCCTGGTAAGCCGGCAAAGCGATGGCGGCGATGATGCCGATGACCATGATGATGGGAAACATCAGGGCGCCGATTTTGACCAGCGTGGTGTTGGGAGGCGGAGGGGCGCCAAAGCGGTTGCTGCCCTGGGTTCCCGAATTGAAAATCCAGACCAATCCCACCAGGGGGATGAAGGCCAGGATCGCCGTCCAGCCGCTCCATCCCATGTCGTGGCTGCGCTGGATAGTCAGCAGGATGAGAAAAAGAAAATAGGGAATCATGACCACGAAACCAACAATGCCCGCTGCGGCGCCGGCGCCGGCAGCGCCTGCCAGCATGCTGAGTCCGAAGACGCCTACCAGCAAAAGCAGGTAGCCCACAAAGGTGCGGGCCAGATACCGCATGCGTCCGACGCGACCCCTGGCAGAGAACCACTTGACGGGTTGTGTATCTCCCTCACGGTCATAGACATCAGCGACAGCCGCGCGCGGTGCGGCATAAGGATTCATGGCTTCAGACATTTCTCTTTCCCTCCTGTTGTTGAAAAACGAAGAATAACCGCTGCCGGGCTGAATGCAATGCCCGCTTACAGCAGGCCGGCGCGTTTGACCGCGTGGTAGCGGTTCACCAGCGACACGGCCAGTTGCGTCGGCTCCACATCCATCGACAGCGGGTCATTGCCGACCACCCGCGCAAAGGCATCGCGCCGCGACTGCCCGAACAGGTGGGCCGCCGCGACATCCACGGCGTCCGCCGGGCTGGACAGCGCCTGGCCGGTGATACGGCCAAGCACCCGCTCGCGCAGGCTCGCCACCAGGACGAGGTGCTTGCGGCGTAACAGTTTGAGCGCGGGACGCAGCTCAGCCGAATCCTCGTCGCGGAAGTTTGTGAGCACTATCACCAGTGCACGGCGACGCTGTACACGCAGCAGTTCCTGCGCCGCCATGAGATAGTCCGAATGCGTGGCGCCGGGCTGGATGTCGTGCAGGCGATTCATGAGGGCATTCAGTGTGGCGGCGCCTTTGCGGGGCGCAAAGTCACGCCGATGCCCGGGCAAACCGCCGAAAGTCATTGCGCCGACCTCGTCGCCTTCTTTCAGTGCGACATAGCTCAGCAGCATCAGCGCGTTGAGGGCCTCGTCGAAATGGCTGCTGCCGCGCAGCTCTTGCTCCAGGCTGCTTTCATCAGCGCGCATGCGGCGGCCGCAGTCGAGCAGGAAAAACACACACTGGTCGCGGTCGTCCTGGAATTCACGCACGATGGGCCGCTGGTGGCGCAGTGTGGCCTTCCAGTCGATGTGCCGCAGGGAGTCCCCGGTTTTGTAATCAGCAAGCTGGCGGAAATCAGTGCCCAGCCCGCGCTGGACATAGGTCTTAATGCCGATCTGGGCGAGCCGCCGGTCACCGGAAAGCCACGCATAGCGGGCCAGTGCTGCAAAGTTGGGATAGACACGCAGCTTCCCGGGCTGGCCCAGCGCCTGCTGCACCTCAAAACAGCCGCCGCGGGTGTGCCAGCGCAGCTGGGTCGTGCCGAAAAGGGCGACGCCACGCTCTCTCGCGGTCACCGTGTATCGCAACTCGGCGCGCGAAGCCGGTGGTACGGTGACGGCCTGTGGCAGGCCTTCAAAGGTAAACCGCGGATCGACCTCATCGAACACCGTCACTGCCCAGGCCAGGTGACCGTCATTGACCAGCGCCAGTGTCACCACCGTTGGCACGCCCAGTGAAAAAGCGCCGGGCAGCGTGCGCTCAATGCGCAGCGGCGCTGTCCTCCACAGGCGCAGGCTGCGCCAGAGATCAAAAATGGCGCCTGCCAGCGCCGCCAGCAAGACGGCGCCGGCCAGTATCGCGACCCGGTCAACCGGCAAACCCCCGAGCAAGGCCAGTGCGGCGGCCGCCGTGATGCAAGCCAGCACCCTGACAGTCGTTTTTGCGGGGATCACCAACCAGCGCATGAGTTGCGGCCTAGAGACGGGGGGCCTGGACGCTGCCCAAGGCACTGCGCAGCAAGTCGTCAACACCCAGTCCTTCCAGCTGCGCATCGGGCGAAATCATCACCCGGTGGCGCAAGGCCGGCAGGGCCTGCCGTGCCACATCGTCGGGCGTGATGAAGTCCCGTCCGTGCATGAGCGCGCCGGCCCGCGCAGCCCGTACCAGGGCCATGGTGCCGCGCGGCCCTGCCCCCGACGAAAGGCCTGGCCAGTCGCGTGTGGCGCGGGCGATGCGGACCGCATAGTCAATGACCTGCTCGTGCGCCTGCACCAGGCTGGCCAGCCGCTGCAGTTCAAGCACCTGCGCGTCGTCCAGGCACGGCCTGACCGCATCAAGCGGCAACTGGTTGCCGGCACGCTGGCCGGTGGTCAGCTGCACGATCGCCTTTTCTTCAGCATGGCTGGGGAAGTCGATGTTGATCTTGAGCAGGAACCGGTCCAGCTGCGCCTCCGGCAGAGGGTAGGTGCCCTCGGTATCGATCGGGTTTTGTGTCGCCATCACCATGAAGGGACGGGGCAGCGGCATGGCCTTTCCTTCGAGCGTGACCTGGTATTCCTGCATCACTTCAAGCAAGGCGCTCTGGGTTTTGGCTGGTGCGCGGTTGATTTCATCCGCCAGCAGCAGGTGCGTGAAGACCGGCCCCTGGTGTACCCGCAGCGTGCCGATGCCGGCTTCGCTCCGGGTCGATGGGTCCAGCACGGAATGACCCGTGATGTCCGAAGGCATCAGGTCGGGCGTGAATTGCACGCGGGCGTAGCGCAGGCTCATGGCCTGCGCCAATGCGCGCGCCAGCAATGTCTTGCCCAGTCCCGGTACACCCTCAATCAGGACGTGGCCGGATGCGACCAGCGCCACCAGGGTCTGGTCGACGGCTTCCGATTGGCCGACCACGGCTTTGCCGACCTCCTGGCGCAGGGTTTGCAGCGACTCGGCTGCGCGGCTCAGTTCTTCGTTGGGAATGAATGACATGGTGTTTCTCGGTTCAGGATGAAGGAGGAGATGAAGCGGCAGATGAGGTGCTGGGTGAGGCGCCAGGTGAAACGGGAGACGTGAAAGCTGTTGGCGGCCGCGTGTCGGGCCCCGTGGCGTCGAGGCGCCGGCGGGCGGTTTCGATCAATTCCAGGTCGGCGGCCAGCACGCCGGGGTTGCGCGACCTGACTGCCTGGGCGCGTTCCAGCAACAGGGCGTCCAGGCCGGTGGCGCGTGCGATCTCGACTGTGCGTTGCTTCGGATCAAGCTGTGAAAACCGGCGCAATTGCCGGGTGGCCGACTCGTGCAGCGCGCGAAGCTGCGCTGTATGCAAGGCCTTCGGCCCGTGCATATGCAGAAAACGCGCCGTACCGCGCACTTGCTCCGCCATCGAGCGCCGGTGAGCGCTTGCGGACGCTGCCAACGGCCCGAAGCGCACGCTGGCGCGCCACAGTGCCAGCGCCAGTGCCAGCAAGCCGAGCAACAGGGCAACCCAGGCCTGGTGCCACAGCCAGGGCATGAAGGGCTCCCGGGCCTCTTCGGCGACAAACCAGAATTCAGTGCCGGCGCGCGCCTGCAATGCCGCGGCCGCCAGCTGCGCATTGTCGGCGCGCAGCAGGTTGCTATTGTCAAGCAGGTTCCATCCACCGAGCACGGTGACCGTGCCCTGGCCGACCTGCACGCGCACGGCCTCGGTGCCGGCCGTGCCGCGTAGGGACCACAGCGGTGCGGCCAGCCGATTCACCGGCAGGTACTGGGGGCTGAAATATGCGCCGCAGGCGCGATAGACACGGCTGTCGCCGTAGCTCGCGATGACCTCGGCGGGCTCTTCCAGCGCGCGGCAGTCCATGTCCTTGACGGGTTTGGCCAATGGGCGCGGCGGCATCGCGGGCGACTCCCACTTCAAGGGGCTTTGCTCCGTGACGGGTAGCCAGTCCTTTAGCGATTTATGGCTGGCCAGGAAGCCCGGGATGACCAGGTGCCCGCCCTGCGCCACCCAGGCACGCAGGCGCTGCGCGCGTTCGGGGAACAGGTCCCAGTTGCGCGACACCAGCACCAGCCGGGCTTGCGGCGGCGGCATGGCATCCAGGCCTTTGTGTCGCACGACCCGCGCACCCAGGGCGACCAGCAGTTTTTCGGTGGCGTAAAGCGGGTTGCTAAGTGCTTCGCCCTTGGCCGGCGTGGGCGTGTCGGCATCGACCCATTCAGTGGCCGACATCAGCCAGGCGCCGCCCGCCAGCAGCAGCACGCCCAGCAGGACCAGCACCAGCCGGTCTCTCATGCCGCCGCCTTCGCCGGCCCGGCCGGTGCGCCCAGCCGGGCGTCAAATTCGGCGCACAGCGCCAGCACGCCGGCCGTGGCCGGCAGGCGCCCGCCGTAGGCCGCCAGCTGCCAGGCGGCTACCAGCCGCGAAAAAAACTCCAGCGACATGGGCGCCAGCCGGCCCTCGCTGAGCGTCACGCATTCGCCTTCGGTGCTGGCGTTGCGGATGGGCACCGCATGCAGGTGCACCAAGCGCGAGAGCGCGCCGCGGTAAAGCAGTGACAGCGCGGGCCGCCGCTGGCCGCGCTGCCAGAGCGAGGCGACCTCGGAGCCCACGTCGTCGGGCAGGCTTTCAGGCCGTATGTCCAGGCTGCCGATATGGCTGGGCAGGGGCGCCATCCGGTGCCGACCGCCGCCGGCCCGCACCTTCACCCAGCGCCGTATGCCGACCACCAGCCAGGCCAGGGCCAGCGCGCCCAGCGCCCACACCAGCAGGCGCGCGCCCTCGGACACCTTGGCCACCAAATCCTTGAGCCAGTTGAGGCTGTCGCGATCCTTCTTTTTGTCTTCCGGCTTTTTGTCCTGGCTCTTGAAGCGCAGGGATTTTTCGCTCTTGCTGCCGGGCAAGTTGGGATCGGCACGAACCCGGTCGGCGGCCGATTGCACCTGCTGGCGCGAGGGCGGCTCGGCTGGCGCCGCAGCCGGGTTGGCCCACGATGGCATACCCGCCATCACGACGCAGGCCGCGGCCCATCGCCATGAAAAGCACCTTGCGGCGGCGTGGCGAGAAGCCATCATGGCCGGCCTTTAGCCGCTGCGGAGGTGAAAGCACGGCGGAATTCCTGTTCGATGTCCCAGGCCTCGAGCTCGACGCGCCGGTTCAGGTACATCGCAAATCCGGCGGCCACAAAAAAGGGCTCGATCAAACCGACGACGAAAGCGTACACCGCGGCAAAAAGCAGGCTTTGCGCTGAAGCCTCCGAGTCGAGCAGCCAACGCCAGACGTCTCCGAAGCTGCCTTCAGGAGCGAACCACAGCAGCGCCGACAGGATCGAGAGTTCGAGCGCGATCTCGACATTGGCAAAAATCATCTGCATGCCGGCGCCCGCACCACGGCGCCCGCGCAGCAATTGGTCGCGCCGCTTGCGCCTGGCGCCGCCGCGTTGGCCTTCGAGCTGATCGACGGCCTGCGTGAATGAACGCCAGGGGGACAGGCGCCGCCACAGCAGTGTCCGGAGCAACTGGCCGCCCCAAACCATCCCACGGCGCTGCCAGAGGTCGTTCCACCGCGTGGGCTGGCCGAACACCGCGCGTGACAGGATGAACAACAAGGTACGGTCAAACCAGGGCTTGAGCCAGAAAATCAACAGCCCGGGGAGCCAGCCGGCAAACTCCGCCGTGCACAGAACCAGCGCGATGACGACCACATACATGGGCAGGAAAGTGCGCCAGATGGAATCGGCATGGCGACGCACCAGTGCGACGCCCAGATCGGCGGCTTCGGCCATGGGCCGCGGCCGCAGTGCGACGGCGAGTGCATCAACCTGCATGGTGTTTTCCGGGGTCCGCGGGGACGGCGCGCGGCCTTCCCTGCCACCCGAGGTAAGCCAGCACCAGCGCCCAGCAGGCTGCGCCCGCACCATATTTCACAGCGGGCGTGACCCATCGCGCCGAAGACCAGAAGGCCTCGACGGCGGCAGCGATCAGAAGGAGGCCGATGACGCCGTAAATCACCACGATAGCGTGGCGGGCCGCCAGCCGGAGCGCCTCTAGCCGGGTATGCCGGCCCGGCGCGATCAGTGCATAGCCCAGCCTGAGTCCTGCCGCGCCCGCCAGCACGATGGCGGTCAGTTCAAAGGCGCCGTGGGTGATGACGAAGGAGCAGAAGTTCTGCCCGTGGCCGGCGGCGATCAGGTAGCCGCCGACGGCGCCTATCTGCACGCCGTTGAACAGCAACACGCCGGCGCTGCCGACCCCGCCGAAGATGCCGGCCGCGAAGCAGCGAAAACCGATGCCGATGTTGTGCATGACGTAATAGCCGAACATCTGCCAGTCGCCGCCGGCGTCGCGGTTGCGCCCGAAGGACCTTGCGCTGTCGCTGTACATGCCGTCGAACTGCTGCACTTGCGCCGCGTCCATCAAGTGCAGGATGAAGCCGGGGTCGCGGTAAGTCGCCAGGCCGGCAGCCAGCAGCGGCAGCACGAACAGCAGGAACGCCACCAGCAGGTAGGCCCGGTGTGCGCGTACGGCTTGCGGGAAGTCAACCAGCGCCAGCCGTCCAAGGCGCGCCAGGCCGTAGTCGTGCTGCCGGTAGATCAGCCGATGCGCGCCTTGCGTCAATGTTTCGAGCCTTTGCGTCAGGTGAACGGGATAGGCGCGAGCCTGCGCCAGCGCCAGGTGCTCGCAAACACGGCGGTAGAGGGTGGCCAGCCGCGCACCGTCGAACTTGCGCTGGGTTTCGGCGATACCGATCACCGTCTCGAGTTCGGTCCAGAGGGGCGCATACAGGGCTTCAAATTGCAGAGGCGTCATCGGCGCGCGTCTCCTTCACGCCGGCCCATCAGCCATTGCGCCAGCCCGAGCAGGCGTTGTGTGGCGCTGCTGCCTGGCACACCCGTGCCAAGCACGGGCTCTGCCAGCGCTGCGAGTTCGCCGAAACGTTCAGGGGTTAATCGCGTTGCACGGCCGGCCCAGGAGAGCACCGAGGCCTGTTCGGTCGCGGATAGCGGCCGTGCGGGGGCCAGCGGATCAGCCAAGGGAACATCGCCATGAAGCTTGACGGATTCGCTAAACACCACAAGGGTACCGGCGGCCAGGTCACCCAGCCGCTTGCTGTCGCTGCGCCAGAGGACGCAGAGCAGCCCGGCACCAAATAGCGCCGGCATGAAGTCGGCGGCCCGCAGGAGGTTGCGGGTCAGCGAGGCGGCGGGCGTTACCGGCAGGCCGGAATCCATCACCACACGCAAGCCCATCGCACGCTTGCCAGGGGTGGCTGCGGCGCGGGTCAACTCGAACACCACGGGATAAAACCACTCGAGGCCGAAGTAGGTCACCAACAGGATTGCCGCGCCCGCCTTGCCCATTACGCCGACCACTACGGCCACAGCGATAAACAGGCAGGACCGTATGGCCAGGTCGATCAGGTAGGCTTGCCCGCGTGCCACGATGCCGGCGGGCCGTAAGGACAATGTGATGCCCTCCGGCGTTTCGGCCGTGTACAGCGTATCGAGGCGCGCGGTTGTCACGGGCGTGGGGGCTCAGGCCTTGACGACGATGGTGTCGGCAATCTCGTCGTGCAGGCAGCGGCGGGACTTGCGAAAGATCAGCAGGCAATCGATCAGCGAATAGATCCAGATCACGACCGCTATGAGGCTGGCCGCGTAACCCACGCCATAGCGCAAAGCCAGGCGCACGTTGGAAACGGCTTCGCCCGAAGGCCTGGTAATGCGTATCTTGAGCAGGACTTTGCCAATCGTCTGCCCCCGCGTTGCGAGCAGATAGCCGTTGAGCAGCAGGAAAAGCAGGGTACTGACGACCATGCCCACGGGATCGACGGCGGACCACGCGCTACGCCCTGAGGTGTCCCAAGGGTTGTAGGGTGTCAGTACCGACACCAGCCAAAGCACCAGGCTCAGGAAAACAGTATCAAGTATGACGGCACCAAGCCGCTGGCCGCGGCCGGCCAGTTGCGGGCCTTCGGTCGTTGCGGCTACATCTTCCACATTGGCCTGCGGCGGCGCGTAGCGCGCATCGTGCTGCGGGTTGTCCATCGTCCTCTCCCTCTTGCCGGTTTTATTGGCTGATTCTAGAGCCTGTTTCACGGCATAAAAAAAGCCCGCGTCTGCGGGCCTATTGGGAGATCAGCCGTTCACGCGGCTAAAGGAGGGTGCTCACTGACCGGCTGACTGCTCGAAAGGCAGCTTCACAGCGCCCAGGTCGCGCTTGGTCTCAACCAGCACCAGTGGGCCTTCGTCGGACACCACCAGCGGTGGACGCTCGCGCGGCACGTGGACGGGTTTGACTTCGGCGGCGATAGCGGCCTTGGCTTCGGCGATCTTGGCAGCGTCAGAGTTGACCCACTGCAAGCCTGAAGACTGGGCGACCTGAACCAGGTCCTGCAGAGGCAAGTCGTAAGACTGGACCTTGGGCAGGGTGGCGGCTTGCGGCGCAGCGGCTGGAGCGGGTGCGCGAGCAGGCGCCGGCGCTGCGACCGGTGCTGGCGCAGCCACGGCGACAGGTGCCACATAGGCGGGGGCAGGCGCTGCAACAGGAGCGGCGGCAACCACATCTGCTACAAATTCAGGAGCTGCTTGCGCACGCTGTTCATGGGCTTGCGGCTGATTTGGTTCTGAAAACTCGCCTTGGGCAGCGGGTGCACCGGCTTCTGCGGGCTGCTCATTGCGCTCACCGTTTTCACCACGTTCGCGGCGGTCACGGCCATAACGGTCGCGGCTGCGGCGTTCGCGTGGCTGGCGCTGTTCGTCGCCCTGGCCGTTTTGAGCGGGTGCAATCACATTGCCGGCGTCATCCAGCACGGGGGCTGCCGCTGCGGCTTCAGGGTTGAAGCCGGCGCTGCCTTCGGCGGCAGCGTTCTGCCCTTCGGCTGCGCCTTCAGGGCGGTCGCCTCGGCGGTCGTTGCGACGGCCGTTGCGGTCGCCGCGGTCACGGCGGCCTTCACCGCGCTCACCACGCGGTTCACGGTTGCCTTGTGGGCGCTCGCCGTCTTGCGGCGCGCGTTCCTGGCGCGGCTCGCCGGCTTCACCACCCATGGCGGCTGCCATGGCGGCCTGGTTGGCCAGTGCGAGGTCCTGCTCGACGGGGTCGCGCTGGATGCGCTCGCCGCCGCGCTCGCCACGTTCACCGCGCTCGCGGCGGCCGCGGCCTTCGCGGCCGGGGTTTTCGCTGCGGGGCTGGTCGCCGGCATTTTCAGGACGGCTTTCGCCGCGGGCTTCACCGGCTGGGCGTTCCTGGCGGCCGGCTTCGTTGCGGCCTTCCGGGTTGCGTTCACGGCGCTCGCCGCCACGGCCTTCATTGCGGCCTTCGCCGCGACCTTGGGCCTGGCCTTCTGGGCGAGGTTCGCGTCCTTCGCGGTTTTCGCCTCGGCCTTCACCGCCGCGTCCTTCGCTGCGGCCACGTCCACCGCGGCGGCCGTCGCGGCCTCCGCGTTCGCCGCCACGGTCCGAACGCTCACCGCGTCCATCACCACGGCCATCGCGGCCTTCACGCCGGCCTTCGCCGCGCTCGTCTTTTTTCACTTCTTTGGCGGCAGGTGCCGGAGCTGGTGCTTCCGCGCCGCCGAACAGGCTCTTGATCCAGCCGAAGAAGCCTTTTTCTGCAGGGGCGGCCGCTGCCGGGGCAGGGCGGCGTGACTGGGGCTTGGGAGCCGCTTGCGGCGCCACTTCCGGCTTGGGCGGGGCCACAGGCGCGGGTGCGTCGGGCAAGACGCCCTTGATGATGGGCTCCTGCTTGTTGTGCTTTTCCTGGCTGCGGCGCGTGACGGTGGTCGGATCCTCGATTTCGTCGGCCATCTTGTAGCTGGCGGCGATGTTGTCCAGGCGCGGGTCGTCGTGTTTCAGGCGTTCCAGGCGGTAGTTGGGGGTCTCCAGCGTCTTGTTGGGCACCAGCAGCACGTTGATGCGCTGCTTGACTTCGATCTTGGCGATCTCGGAGCGCTTTTCATTCAGCAGGAAAGACGCCACGTCAACCGGGACCTGGCACAACACCGAGGCCGTGCTGTCCTTGAGGGACTCTTCCTGGATGATGCGCAGGATCTGCAGCGCCGAGCTTTCGGTGTCGCGGATATGGCCGGAGCCGCCGCAACGCGGGCAGGGGATGGATGCGCCTTCCGACAGGGCGGGGCGCAGGCGCTGGCGGCTCATTTCCATGAGGCCGAACTTGCTGATGGTGCCGAACTGCACGCGGGCGCGGTCTTGCCGCAGCGCGTCGCGCAGGCGGTTTTCCACGTCGCGGCGGTTGCGCGACTCTTCCATGTCGATAAAGTCGATGACGATCAGGCCGCCCAGGTCACGCAAACGCATCTGGCGCGCGACTTCATCGGCGGCTTCAAGGTTGGTGCGGGTGGCGGTTTCTTCGATGTCGCCGCCCTTGATGGCGCGGGCCGAGTTCACGTCGACCGACACCAGAGCTTCAGTGTGGTCAATGACGATGGCGCCGCCCGAAGGCAGCTGCACGGTGCGGGCATAGGCAGACTCGATCTGGTGCTCGATCTGGAAGCGGCTGAACAGAGGCGCGTCGTCGCGGTAGCGTTTGACGCGGTGCTCATGCTCCGGCATGACGTGCGCCATGAACTGGCGGGCCTGCTCGTAAACGTCGTCGGTGTCGAACAGGATGTCGCCGATGTCGCTGTTGAAGTAGTCGCGGATCGCGCGGATGACGAGGCTGGATTCCTGGTAAATCAGGTAAGCACCCTTGCCGCCCTTGCCGGCGCCATCAATGGCCGTCCAGAGCTTGAGCAGGTAGTTCAGGTCCCACTGCAGCTCAGGCGCGCTGCGGCCAATGCCGGCGGTGCGCGCAATGATGGACATCCCGTTGGGGTACTCCAGCTGATCCATGTTCTCTTTGAGTTCGGCCCGGTCTTCGCCTTCGATGCGGCGGCTGACGCCACCGCCGCGCGGGTTGTTGGGCATCAGGACCACATAGCGGCCTGCGAGCGACACGAAGGTGGTGAGGGCTGCGCCCTTGTTGCCGCGTTCTTCTTTTTCGACCTGGACCAGCAGTTCCTGGCCTTCACGGATCACATCGTTGATGCGCGCCTGGTTGACGGGCACGCCCTGGGCGAAGTATTGCTTGGAGATTTCCTTGAACGGCAGGAAGCCGTGGCGGTCTTCGCCGTAGTCGACGAAGCAGGCTTCCAGCGAAGGCTCGACGCGGGTGACGACGGCCTTGTAGATGTTGCCCTTGCGCTGTTCGCGCCCTTCAATTTCAATTTCGTAGTCGAGGAGTTTTTGTCCATCGACGATCGCCAGACGGCGTTCTTCAGCCTGTGTGGCGTTTACCAGCATCCGTTTCATGGGTAGCCTTCCTTATCGTTCTTCGTTTTGATGTCATCTCTTGAACATCAATCACATGCCCAAAATGGGCCAACGACGCCGGAGGGACGCAGTGCGAACTGGAGGAATTGCCGGAGAGCTTTTGACAGCGCGCGGCCGACCGAAGTGAATCGGTCAGCGACGTGGTCTGGGCGTAGGCGCGTGGATGGAGCGAGCAGGGGTCAAACGGGTGGGTGCTACAAAAAGAGTAGCTGCTTGCGCCCACTGTACAAGGGCTGGCGGCTGATTTATGCCAAAAGCAGGGCCCACGAATGTCGTGAGGCGCCGCAGGCACATATAAATCAGACTGACCAGTGTTGTCATCAGAGGGCTACCGTTAAGGACTTGATCTCGACTGGATCCGCATGCAGCCTGTTGTTCATGACTTGGGCTGCACACATGGTATTCCGTGGTTGTGTTCGCAAAACGTCGACTCTTCTACCGTGCAAAGACGCTCGCCGCGAGGTGCCTGGCACTCGTCGCTTGCGGGCAATTGCCGGCGTGGGCATCGACCTTCCAGCGAGGCTGCTTGTTTGCCTTTTCAGGGCCGGGGACTTGCGTGGACTAAACTCCAGACAAATCAACCACTTACAGCGCATCGCTAGTGAAACACATTATAGGGTCAGCAAAGGGCTTGGCAAGGAAACCCGGGAAAACACCGGTATGGCCGCCCGCAGCCGTGTCCGCGCCCACCCCGGCACCATCCAATCCCCAGGCGGCGGCCCCGGCTGCGCCGCAGGCCACGCTGGTGACGGTAGATGAAGACTATGCGGGCCAGCGCCTCGACAATTTCCTGATCCGCCAACTCAAGGGCGTGCCCAAAACCCATGTCTACCGCATCATCCGAAGCGGCGAAGTGAGGGTGAACAAAGGCCGGGCGCAGGCCGATACGCGGGTGGAAACCGGCGACATCGTGCGCCTGCCGCCGGTTCGCACTTCCGAGCGGGCCGGTCAAAAGGCCGAGGCCATGGCCCAGGAAATCGCCCGCCACGGTGCGAGTTCGACCACGGGTGGCTATGCGCCGTCCCGCGAATTTCCGATTCTTTTTGAAGACGACTTTGTGCTGGCTATCGACAAACCGGCCGGTGTGGCGGTGCACGGTGGCAGCGGCGTGAGCTTCGGCGTGATCGAACAGCTGCGCATGGCCAGGCCCGAGGCTGACTTTCTGGAGCTGGTGCACCGGCTGGACCGCGAAACCAGCGGCATCTTGCTGATCGCCAAGCGACGTATGGCGCTCAAACTGCTGCAGGAGCAGTTCCGTGAGCGTGAAACCGACAAGGTCTATCTGGCCCTCGTCGGAGGCGACTGGCCGGCCAATCACCGCGTGATCGACAAGGCGTTGCACAAGTATTTGTTGCCCGATGGCGAGCGGCGTGTGAAAGTGGTGCCCAACGATCACCCCGACGGCATGCGCTCGGTGACGCTGGTCAAGGTCAAGTCGGCTTTTCCCGCCAGTCTGCTGGCGCCCGCAACGCCCTTTACCTTGCTCGAAGTCACGATCAAGACCGGCCGCACCCACCAGATCCGCGTGCACCTGTCCAATGAAGGTCATCCGATTGCCGGCGACGACAAGTATGGCGACTTTGAACTGAACCGGGCGCTGCAGAGGTCCGCCCCGGGCACGGTATCGCTCAAACGCATGTTTCTGCACGCCTGGAGCCTGAAATTTAACCACCCCAAACTGCGCAAGGTCGTGCACCTGCAGGCGCCTTTGCCGCCTGAACTGCAACAGTTTTTACCGGCGCAGGTTTTTACATGATTCGCGGGGGCCCTGAAGCGCTTGGCTCAAACAGCGCAGCCAAGCCGATACGGGGAAAGTTCAGCGGCCTGGCCGGAACAGTGCTGATGTTTGTTTTTGCCGGTCCTGCCCTGTACGGTGTGGCGTATTACCTGGTGGCAGGTGAGCTGGGGCGCGGCGAATTCCGGTGGAGCGAAGTGCCCTCGGTCATCTTTTGGCCGCTTTTGACGGAGTTCATGTTCTGGGTGTCGTGGGGGCGTGTTGAAACGATGCTTCTGTTTCCGCTCCCCACCCTTTTGGCGGCCGCGGTTTTTTGGCTGTTGAACAGGCGGGTGGTGCCTTCCTTGAACGCCGTGTCTGCATTTCGTTTTGTTGTTTCCAGATCGGCAATCTGCCTGGTGGTTTGTGTGTGCGCTTTTGTGGCCCTGAATCCGGGGACAGTGACACAAGGATGGGATGCGCTGTATTTTTACAACCCCCACAACCGGCATCCGTTCGACGACTCAGGGTGGGGGTTTCTTGAAAACTATGGACCGCTGTTCCATTTGACGGTGCTCGGCCTGGCAAGCGTCTTCTTGGGCGCAATTCACGGGTTCTCGTCGTGGTGGCTCCGTAAAAACCGGAACAATTGACGCCTGCATTTCAACGTTTGTCCATGTGCGCGCATAGGCCGGCGTTCCCTAAGACAATATATCCCCATGCAAACCCGAAATTTCGACCTGATCGCTTTCGATTGGGATGGCACGCTGTTTGATTCGACCAAAATCATCGTGCGCTGTATCCAGGCCGCAGTGCGTGATGTGGGCGGCACGGTCCCCACCGACAAGGAAGCCGGCTACGTCATCGGCCTGGGCCTCATGCAGGCGCTGGCTCACGCAGCGCCTGATGTGCCGCCTGAAAAGTATCCCCAACTGGGCGAGCGCTACCGCCATCACTATGCTGCGCATTACGACGACCTGAGCCTGTTTGAGGGCGTGCTTCCCCTGCTCGACGCTTTGAAAGCGCGCGGTCACCTGCTCGCGGTGGCCACCGGCAAGTCGCGCCGCGGCCTTGACGAAGTACTGCGCACCGTGGAGCTCAAAGGCGTGTTCGACGGATCCCGCACGGCTGACGAGACGGCAGGCAAGCCCGATCCGCGCATGCTGCATGAGCTCATGGCGGAGTTCGGTATTCCCGCGGGGCGCGTGCTGATGGTGGGCGACACCACCCATGACCTCCAGATGGCGGTCAATGCTGCTTGTGCCAGTGTGGGGGTGAGTTATGGCGCGCATGAGCCGGACACATTTACCGCGCTGTCGCCGCGCCATGTCGCGCATTCGGTGCAGGAACTGCACGACTGGCTGCTGGCCAACGGGTAGCCTTTCGATGACGTCCACGGACCCCCGGCAAGCTTTGTGCAATAGCCGCGACCTGCTTGAAGGCGGGTTGGCAGTGCCGTTCGATGTCATTTATGCCGGGCAGACCTGCCGCGCCTTTGCGGTCCGTTACGAGGGAATGGTCCACGCGTATCTCAATCGCTGCACCCATGTCGCGATGGAGCTGGACTGGCAGCCCAACCGGGTGTTTGATGCCGGGGGGCAGTGGCTGTTATGCGCCAGCCACGGCGCCGCCTACCGTCCTGATACCGGCCAATGTGCCGGTGGGCCTTGCCAGGGAGGCCTGGTGAAAATCGAGCTTTCAGAAATCGAAGGGGTTGTTTATTGGCATTCTGCTTACAACCTTAAACCGCTACAGTTCTAATACCTCTCTAAACTATCGCCCATGAACGACCCCCATCGCCCCGACCCTCCCATGGACTCTGATTCGCTGCGCGAATCGGATTTCCGGCCCAACCAGCCGGAATCCGTCCCGCCTTATCCCCAGGCCAGAAAATCCGCCGTTGACCCTTCCGCCACCCCCGGCTGGGAGCGCGCGACGCTTGAGAAACTGGCTTTTGCTGCGCTCAACGAACAAAAGGCGACGCGGCGCTGGAAAACCTTTGTGCGCCTGTCCTGGCTGGCGTTTTTCATCGCCCTGGTATGGATGGCACTGCACCGCGGCACGCCTGCCAGCGATGCGACTGTTCCGCACACGGCCGTGGTGGAAATCAAGGGTGAAATCGCCGCGGGCGCCGACGCCAGCGCCGAGTTTGTCAACGCGGCGCTGCGTGCCGCCTTTGAAGACGAAGGCGCCAAGGCGGTCGTGTTGCTGATCAATTCGCCCGGCGGCAGCCCGGTGCAGGCCGGCATGATGAATGACGAAATCCTGCGCCTGAAGGCCAAGCACAAGAAGCCGGTTTACGCTGTGGTCGAAGAAACCTGCGCTTCCGCCGCTTATTACATCGCCGTCTCGGCCGACAAGATTTACGTCGACAAGGCCAGTATTGTGGGCAGCATCGGTGTACTGATGGACGGCTTTGGCTTCACAGGCTTGATGGACAAACTGGGCGTGGAGCGCCGCTTGCTGACGGCCGGCGAAAACAAGGGCTTCCTTGATCCGTTCAGTCCGCAAAGCGAAAAACAAAAGGTCTTTGCACAGGCCATGCTTGACCAGATCCACCAGCAGTTCATCGCGGTGGTCAAAGCCGGCCGTGGTAAACGCCTGAAGGAAACGCCCGAAATGTTCAGCGGCCTGTTCTGGAGCGGCCAGCAGGCGGTGGAACTGGGGCTGGCCGATCAGCTAGGCAACCTGGAGTATGTGGCCCGAGAAGTGGTCAAGACAGACGAGATTATTGACTACACCCGCCGCGACAATGTAGCCGAACGGCTGGCCAAGAAGTTTGGCGCGGCGATGGGCGAGGGTGCCATGAAGGCCTTCAAGGCGATCCCGGCGCTTCGCTAGGGCGACTTGAGAAAGCGTGGTCATTGTCAAAAAGCCCGCTTCGCGCGGGCTTTTTTGTTCGTGTCTGGCGCTTTAGCGGCCGATACAGAAAACGGTTGGCAATTCCAGTGGTGCCTGGAGTTTGTCGCGTTTCCAGCCGCTGACCTGCGCGCTGCGGGACCAGCCTTTGGTCATTGTCAGGCCGCAGCTCAGCGCCAGCCGGGTGTTGCCCTGCAGCGTTTGCAGCAGTGACTGGAACAAGGCCGCATTGCGATAGGGTGTTTCGATGAAGAGCTGGGTCTGGCCGGATTTGAGCGCCAGGGATTCCAGTTCGCGGATGCGTTGGACGCGCTCGGCCGGTGCCTGCGGCAAGTAGCCCGTAAACGCAAAATTCTGGCCGTTCAGACCACTCGCTGCCAGCGCCAGCATCAGCGACATCGGGCCCGTCAGCGGTACAACCTCCAGCCCCAGGTCATGGGCGGCGCGTACCACGGAGGATCCGGGGTCGGCAATGGCAGGCATGCCGGCTTCGCTGACCAGTCCCATGTCGCGGCCTTCCACGGCTGCCATCAACAGGGGGCGTGCGTCGAAGTTGCCGGTGTGGTCGCCTTTTTTGTGAACCTCCCGTGGCAGCTCCTGGATTTGCTGCGACTGCAGCGGCGTGCTGAGCGGCTGCAGCGCGTCGATACGCTTGAGGTAAGCGCGCGTGCTTTTGGCGTTTTCGCAGATCCAGCAGGAGAGCCTGGCGGCGATTTGCACGGTGCCCAGCGGCATGACATCCTGCAGAGGGGCAAGGTCGTCGCAGCCGAAGTCAAGCGGCGCAGGCACCAGGTAAAGTTTCCCTTTTGTCGCGCCGCTCATGGCTGGCTCCCACGGGCTGAAAGCAGCTTGACGCCTGCGGCTTCGATGAGCCTGCAGGTGCGGATCAGCGGCAAGCCGATCAGCGCAGTCGGGTCGTCGTTGTCGATCGATTCAAGCAGCGCGATGCCGAGGCCTTCGCTTTTGGCGCTGCCCGCGCAATCGTACGGTTGCTCGGTGCGCAGGTAGTTTTCAATTTCGTCATCTGTCAGCGTGCGGAATTTCACCCTCACTGCGGCCAGGCTTTGCGCTTCATAACCGCTGTCCAGGCACACGACGGCCACAGCCGTCTGAAAAATGACGGTTTGCCCTCGCATCCGGCGCAGCTGGATGACGGCGTTTTCGTGGGTGCCCGGCTTGCCGAGCGGCTGGCCGTCGAGGTCTGCAACCTGGTCGGAACCGATAACAACCGCGCCGGGAAATGCCTCGGCGACAGCTCGGGCCTTGGCCAGAGCCAGCCGCTGGGCCAGTGGGCCGGGCAGTTCACCGGCATGGGGCGTTTCGTCCACGTCGGGCGCGACCACCTCAAACGGAATATGCAACCGCTGCAGCAATTCCCGGCGATAGCGGGAGGTCGAGCCCAAAATCAGGGGGCGGTTTTGCCCGGTGTGTCTGGCGATTGCGGCGAGGTCGGGGACAGGATTCATGCCTTGATTCTCTTACACTGCACTCATGTCCAGATCCCTGCAGCCCAACCGACTCAACATGACCGCTTTCGCCCAGGATGGCGTGGCGCTTTCCGAGACTACTTTGCTACGAAATATGGAGCGCCTTGCGCACGAAGCGCAAGGGTTGCAGGCTGATTCAGCAGTGAAATGGCAGGCGGTCGGCGAGTTGCGCCCGCGCCCGGGTGTCGAAGACGACGTATGGCTGCATCTGACGGCTGAGGCTGTTGTTCCTTTAACCTGCCAGCGCTGCATGGGTGTGGTTGCCACACCTGTAGAGGTGGACCAGTGGTACCGCTTTGTGGCCAATGAAGACATTGCCATGGCCGAGGACGACCAGTCTGAAGAGGATTTGCTGGTGATGGAGCCCCAGTTCGATTTGCTCGCTGTGGTGGAAGATGAATTGCTGATGGCCCTGCCGCTGGTGCCCATGCACGAGGTGTGTCCTGTC
The DNA here is from genome assembly GCF_056405675.1 of Polaromonas sp. P1_F4. NCBI lineage: Bacteria > Pseudomonadati > Pseudomonadota > Betaproteobacteria > Burkholderiales > Comamonadaceae > Polaromonas > Polaromonas sp. P1_F4. The sequence continues at coordinate 104,114 of NZ_JBFUBP010000010.1, forward strand.
GCGCCCAAACTGCAGGCGGGCGACCTTGGTGACAACGCAGATTCGGTGGGCGAGGGTAGTGAAAAACCCAATCCCTTTGCGGTTCTGGCGCAGCTTAAAGCAAAAAAGTAGTAATTTAGAATTACTTATTTCTCAGGTAAAGCTCCTGCATTTGTCGGCATTTCACCAGTCGCGGGTTAAGGTGATGAAATTTGTCTCGCATCGAGCTATAATCAAAGGCTTCGCGTACCAATGCGGTGAATACGGTTACATGGCGTTTAGACCGCCTTGGGCCGATATTCAGGTCCAGCTGTCTGAACTCGGATTTTGGTGCGTAATTTACCAACCTTACACCCCATCAGGAGCGGATCATGGCCGTCCAGCAGAACAAAAAGTCACCTTCGAAGCGCGGCATGCACCGCTCGCACAACGCACTCACCGTGCCAGGCATTGCCGTGGAATCCACCACCGGCGAAACCCACCTGCGCCACCACATCAGCCCTACCGGTTTTTACCGTGGCCGCAAGGTGCTGAAAACCAAATCCGAAGCGTAATTCCACGCTTTGAGCATGGGCCCGCACTCATCCTGCGGGCCTTTCTTTTGCCTGAATTCCACTCTCTCTTGACTGCACCGGTCGCCCCATGATCAGGATCGCTGTCGATGCCATGGGCGGCGATATCGGCCCAGCCGTCACGCTCCCGGCCAGCCTGGCTTTCCTGGATGGCCATCCGGATGCTGCTGTGGTGCTGGTCGGCCAGCCTGAAGTCCTCGCGGGGCACCCGTTGTACCCCCGCCTTCAAGCCCATCCGCGCTGCCAGATCGTTCCGGCCAGCGAGATCGTCACCATGGACGATCCCATCGAGATCGCCTTGCGGCGCAAGAAGAACTCCTCGATGCGGGTCGCGATGAACCAGGTCAAGGATGGTGTGGCCCAAGCGGCCGTATCGGCCGGCAATACCGGCGCCTTGATGGCCATTGCCCGCTACGTCCTCAAAACCCTGGAGGGCATAGACCGTCCGGCCATTGCTACCCAGCTGCCCAATGCCCTGGGCGGCGCCACCACGGTGCTGGACCTGGGTGCCAATGTCGACTGCACCGAAGATCACCTGCTGCAGTTTGCAGTGATGGGATCCGCCTTGGTGGCAGCCATCACCAGCAACCCCACGCCCAGTGTCGGTCTGCTCAATATTGGCGAAGAGGCGATAAAAGGTAGTGAAATTATAAAAAAAGCCGGCGAATTGTTGCGTTCTGCGTCTAATTCCGGTGATTTGAATTTTTACGGGAATGTCGAAGGTAACGATATTTTCAAGGGAACGACCGATATCGTCGTCTGTGACGGTTTTGTGGGCAACGTCGCGCTCAAGGCCAGCGAAGGTCTTGCAAGCATGATCGGCGGCTTCATAAAAGCTGAGTTTTCCCGCAATGTTTTGACAAAAATTGCGGCCATCATTGCTTATCCGGTGCTAACTGCGTTTAAAAATCGGGTTGACCACAGGCGGTACAACGGCGCCGCCCTGCTCGGTCTGCAAGGTTTGGTTTTCAAAAGCCACGGCTCAGCGGACGCCTTTGCTTTTGAGACGGCGCTGAATCGGGCTTATGATGCGGCTCGGAACAATTTGCTTGAGAGAGTGCGCGAACGCATAGCCCATGCGGCCCCCTTGCTGGTGGCAGCGCAGGCGGCGCCCCCTGCTGATGCGCCTGTCGACACCTCCTCAATGCCAGTTGACTCAGCAGTCTCAACACCGGCCACTTATTAATGACCCGTTACTCACGTATCACCGGCACCGGTAGTTATTTGCCGCCGCGCCGACTGACCAATGCCGAACTGGCCGCCGACCTGGCGACCCGGGGTGTGGAAACCTCCGATGAATGGATTGTGGAGCGCACCGGCATCCGGGCCCGCCACTTTGCCGCGTCCGACGTGACCAGCAGCGATCTGGGCGTGGAAGCCGCCAAAAAAGCCTTGCAAGCCGCGGGCTTGCAGGCTTCCGACATCGACCTCATCATCGTGGCGACGTCGACCCCGGACATGGTGTTTCCGTCCGCTGCCTGCATTTTGCAGAACAAACTGGGCATCGCTGGTTGCCCGGCCTTTGACGTGCAGGCCGTGTGCAGCGGATTCGTGTATGCATTGACCGTGGCCGACGCCATGATTCGCACCGGTTCGGCCAGCAAAGCACTGGTGATCGGTGCGGAAGTGTTCTCGCGCATCCTGGACTTTTCGGACCGCACCACCTGCGTGCTGTTCGGGGACGGCGCCGGCGCCGTGGTGCTGGAGGCCTCGGACACGCCGGGCATTCTTGCCAGCGACCTGCATGCCGACGGCAAGCATGTCGGCATCCTGTGTGTGCCGGGCAATGTCTCGGGTGGTCAGATCCTGGGCGACCCCTTGCTCAAGATGGATGGCCAAGCCGTGTTCAAGCTGGCTGTGGGCGTGCTCGAAAGCGCCGCGCGCGCTACGCTGGAAAAAGCCAACATGACCGATGCCGACATCGACTGGCTGATTCCCCACCAGGCCAACATCCGCATCATGCAAAGCACGGCCAAAAAACTGAAGATGCCGCTCGAGAAGCTGATTGTCACCGTCGACCAGCATGGAAACACCTCCGCGGCTTCTATCCCGCTCGCGCTGGATGTGGCCGTGCGCAGCGGCAAGATCCAAAAAGGCGACACCCTCATGCTCGAAGGCGTGGGCGGCGGCTTTACCTGGGGTGCGGTGCTTCTCAACTACTGAGTGGCTCCCACCCATCTGCCAGGCTTTCACAGACAGGTGGGCATTTGAACTTCAGACCTTCCGGTGCATGGGATCGCCTTGCAGCAGCCTTGCTGGTGCTGGCCTTTGCCCTGGCTGGGTGGAAAATCCTGCAGCGCTCGCCGGCCACCCCTTTTGCGGCATTGCCGTCCAGCCCTTCAGCTGATGCTGTCAAGTCCTTGCCTCGCGCCGGCTTGCCGGCACAGCAACTTTCGCCGGATGGCCGTTTTCGTTTTGACGCGCAATTTGTCTCATCTTCTCCCGGCCAGGCTGTGCATGCAGGTTCCCTCGTGGAGTTGCGCGATGGTCGCTTGCGCGCGGTCTGGTTTTCGGGCACGCGCGAAGGCGCGGGGGATGTCACCATCCAGACCGCGGTGATGGACCCCGCCAGTCTGCGCTGGAGTGCGGAAAGCACGCTGTTTAACCGTCAAACACTTCAGCAGGGCCTGTGGCGCTATGTCAAGAAGCTGGGCAATCCGGTGATCGCCCGCGCGGCCGATGGCTCACTCTGCCTGTGGATGGTCAACGTTTCATTGGGCGGATGGGCGGGCAGCTCCATCAGCTGGGCGCGTTCCACGGATGATGGCGCGACCTGGAGCGTGCCGCGCCGCCTGGTGACGTCGCCCTTCCTGAACATCAGTACGCTGGTCAAAGGAGCACCCGTGAGCTTTGAAAGCGGCGAGATCGGCTTGCCGGTGTACCACGAGTTCGTCACCAAATTCGGCGAAGTCCTGCGCATCAATGCTCTGGGCCAGGTCGTCGACAAAGTTCGCGTTCCCGGTAGTCGCACCGGTCTGCAGCCGGTTGTGCTGGTTTCGGGGCCAGAGAAGGCGCAGGTCTATATGCGCTCAGGCAATGCCACGGCGCTGATGGCTTCAAATACCACGGATGCCGGCAAGACCTGGTCGCGCGCGCATGCAAGCACCTGGCCCAATCCGGACTCCGCTGTGGCCGGCGTCGTGACGAACACCGGTACGCAATGGCTGGCCCTGAACCCGGCGCCCCGAAACCGCGAAATGCTGGCCTTGCTGCAAACGGCGGCGGGTGGCTCGTTTGATGGGCTAAGCCCATGGATCGTCGAATCGTCAGCCAACCCGCAGTCGCGCACGTCCCTCGTCGACTATGAGCGCCTGCTGACTCGGGAGCTCAAAGCCCGCGGCGCCAGTGACGGCGAAGCCCAGTCCTATGTAGCCAGTGCCCGGCGCCAGTTGTGCGGAGACCAGAGCTGCTCCCAGGAATTTTCTTATCCTTACTTGCTGCAAACCCGCGACGGCTACCTGCATCTCGTCTATACCTGGCATCGCACGCGCATCAAGCACGTGCGGCTGGATCCCCTGCAAACCCTCCAGGCCGCGCAAGCGGCGACCGGCCATGCTTCCTCCGGCAAATGATCTGATCGCCTTGCTCGGCATTGATCTGGTGCTCAGCGCCGGCTGCCTGCGGCTGCTGGGCTGGCGGCGTGGCGTCGCGCCGTGGGGCATGTTTGCTACTGCCGCGGTGTTTGTACTTCTGTGGTGCCCGGTGGGGCCGGCCCGTTTACCGCTCGTGGCCTATGTGCGCGGCATCAGTTCCGACCTGAGCATTTCTTTGGTGGCGCTCGCCTGCCTGGGCATGTATCAGCGCCTGTCGGGCGTCCGCTTGACAGATAACCGCGAGTGCATGCTGGTGAGTGTTGTCTTTGCTGTGGGCGCATTGTTTTTGTACCCGTTGGCCCTGGGCTGGGGTGACTGGGATGCCTACCGGCTCGGCTGGGGTTCGCCAGTTCTCTGGGCGGCGCTTCTGGCGCTGTCGCTGGCATGCTGGGCCGGGGGATTTCGTTTGCTGCCCGTGCTGGCCGCTCTGGCTTTACTGGCCTGGACTGCGGGGGCGCTGGAGTCCACCAATCTGTGGGACTACCTGATAGACCCCTGGCTGGCCGTTGCGGCAATTTATCAGTGCGTCAAATCGGCTGTCGGATGGGGGGTTGCACGGCTGCGTGGTGCGCACAATGGCGCTATGCCGTCGTCAGTCTGACAGGCTGTGCTTCAAAAAATGACCGTTCATCTTCTTAAAATGCATGCGGATGCTTTTCAGCAATCCAAGAATTCGACCCATGGAGTAATCATTTGAAATCGTTTGCTATTGTTTTTCCCGGCCAGGGTTCGCAGTCGGTCGGCATGCTGGACGCCTGGGGCGACCATCCGGTGGTTGCGCAGACGTTGGCCGAAGCCTCCGAGGCGCTGGGCGAGGATGTCGGCCGGCTGATCAAGGACGGCCCCAAGGAGGCGCTGGCGCTGACCACCAACACGCAGCCTGTCATGCTGGTCGCCGGTGTGGCGGCTTACCGTGCCTGGATGGCCGAAACCGGTACCGCGCCGGCCGCCGTCGCGGGTCACTCGCTGGGCGAATACTCTGCTCTGGTGGCCTCGAGTGTGCTGACACTCGCGCAAGCCGCGCCGTTGGTGCGCTTTCGTGCGCAGGCCATGCAGGACGCAGTACCGGTCGGCATAGGCGCGATGGCGGCCATTCTGGGCATGGACGCTTCCAAAGTGATTGAAGGCTGTGCCGAGGCCGCGCGCAGCTTCGGGACCCGCACCACCGAAGTGGTCGAAGCCGTCAATTTCAATGACCCGATGCAAACCGTCATCGCGGGCAGCAAGGCTGCGGTTGAAAAGGCCTGCGAAGTGCTCAAGGCCAACGGTGCCAAACGCGCCTTGCCCCTGCCGGTGTCAGCTCCCTTCCACTCCAGCCTGATGAAGCCCGCGGCCGAGAAGCTGCGCGAAAAGCTGGCCGCCGTTGATTTCGCGGCGCCGCAGATCCCCGTCATCAACAATATCGAGGTCGCCGTCGAGATCGACGCTGACCGCATTCGTGCGGCGCTGTACGGGCAGGCTTTCGGCCCCGTGCGTTGGGTGGAATGCGTGCAGGCCATCAAGGCACGCGGCCTCACGACGCTGGTCGAGTGCGGGCCTGGCAAGGTGCTCGCCGGCATGGCCAGAAGAATCGATCCCGAATTGACGGGTGTCCCCCTGTTTGATCCCGCCTCCCTGGCGGAAGTGAAGGAGTTACTGGCATGAGCGAAGTCAAGTTTGAAGGCCAGGTCGCACTGGTCACCGGCGCATCGCGCGGTATTGGCGCGGCCATTGCGCTGGAGCTGGCCCAGAAAGGCCTCAAAGTGATAGGCACGGCGACCAGCGATGAAGGCGCGGCCAAAATCGGCCAGGCCCTTGCGGCTTTCCCGGGTTGCGCCGGCAAAAACCTGAATGTGAACGATGTTACCGCCGCCGAAGCGCTGATCGACGCCATCGTCAAAGAGCACGGTGGCCTGCAGGTGCTGGTCAACAACGCGGGCATCACACGCGACATGCTGGCAATGCGGCTCAAGGATGACGACTGGGATGCGGTGCTGGACACCAATCTCAAGGCCGTGTTCCGCATGAGCCGCGCCGTGATGCGCACCATGATGAAGCAGCGCTACGGCCGCATCATCAGCATCACATCCGTCGTTGGTGCCTCGGGCAATGCGGGCCAATCCAATTACGCGGCAGCCAAGGCCGGCGTGGCCGGCATGACGCGCGCACTGGCGCGCGAGCTAGGCTCGCGTAACATCACCGTTAATTGCGTCGCGCCGGGCTTTATCGAGACCGACATGACCGCCGGCTTGCCGGAAGAGCAGCAAAAAGCACTTTTGGGGCAGATCCCGCTGGGCCATCTTGGCAAGCCGCAAGACATTGCGCACGCTGTGGCCTTTGTGGCGAGTCCGCAGGCGGCCTACATCACAGGCCAGGAGATTCACGTCAACGGCGGCATGTATATGTAGCTCTTGAGGCGTCAGCCCCGCAGTTTCATGAAAACGGCAGGCTGACAGTGGTAAAACACGGGAAATCGAAGCCGGTTTTTATCCGTCCGGCACGGTGCTTAGGGAAACGACTCTAACGCGGTAAAATCACGGATTAATTTACAACCCTCAGAGGGAACTATGAGCGATATCGAAGCACGTGTTAAGAAAATCATTGCCGAACAACTCGGCGTGGAAGAAGGCCAGGTCACCAGCGAAAAAGCCTTCGTGGCCGATCTGGGCGCTGACTCCCTTGACACCGTAGAACTGGTTATGGCTCTGGAAGACGAGTTCGGCATTGAGATTCCCGACGAAGACGCCGAGAAGATCACCACCGTCCAGAACGCGATTGACTACGCAAACACCCATCAAAAGGCTTGAGGCAAGGCTTTCGCCTGCCTCCGCCGTCATCAAGCCTGAAAAGTCATTCCAGGACTTTTCGGGTTTTTCTCAGGATTTCTGAATGAGCCGTCGTCGTGTCGTCGTGACAGGTCTGGGTTGTGTCAGCCCGGTAGGTAATACCGTGGCTGAATCCTGGGCCAATCTGATTGCCGGTGTGCCCGGAATCGATCTGATCACGCAGTTTGATGCAAGCAACTTTGCCTGCAAATTTGCCGGTGAGGTCAAAGGCTTCAATATCGCGGATTACATTCCCGAAAAAGAAGCGCGGCACATGGATCGCTTCATTCATCTGGGTCTGGCTGCAGCTTTCCAGGCGGTGGCCGACAGCGGCTTGCCGACAGGCGAGGCGCTCGACGGCGAACTGGCGACCCGCATTGGCTGCAATATAGGTTCGGGCATAGGCGGTTTGCCGATGATCGAGCAAATGCATTCCGAGCTGGTCAATCGCGGCCCGCGCCGGGTGTCTCCGTTCTTTGTACCTGCCTCGATCATCAACATGATTTCCGGGCATGTATCCATCAAATTCGGCTTTAAAGGCCCCAACGTCGCGGTCGTAACGGCCTGTACGACGGGACTTCATGCCATCGGCCTGTCGGCTCGCATGATTGAATATGGCGATTGCGACGTGATGGTGGCCGGTGGCGCTGAGTCCTGCGTCTCTCCGCTGGGCGTAGGCGGCTTTGCCGCAGCGCGTGCCCTGTCCACCCGCAACGAAGACCCTAAAACAGCGTCTCGCCCCTGGGACAAGGATCGTGATGGTTTTGTGCTGGGCGAAGGCGGCGGTGTGCTGGTTCTCGAAGAGTACGAGCATGCCAAAGCGCGCGGCGCCAGAATTTATGCTGAACTGACCGGGTTCGGCATGAGCGCAGACGCATATCACATGACAGCGCCCGATGTCGACGGACCGCGTCGCTCCATGGTCATGGCGTTGAAGAACGCAGGTGTCAATGCCGACGAAGTCCAGTACCTCAACGCGCATGGCACGTCCACGCCGTTGGGCGACTTGAACGAGACAAACGCCGTCAAGGCTGCGTTCGGCAGCCACGCTAAAAACATGGTGGTCAGCTCGACCAAATCCATGACGGGTCACCTTTTGGGCGGCGCCGGCGGCATTGAGTCGGTGTTTACGGTGCTTTCGCTGTATCACCAGAAAATTCCGCCGACCATCAATATCTTCAACCAGGACCCCGAGTGCGACCTGGACTACTGTGCCAATACCGCGCGTGACGCAAAAATCGAGGTTGCCGTCAAAAACAATTTCGGGTTCGGCGGCACCAACGGTACGCTGGTCTTCAAGCGCGCCTGATTTCCCGGCTCACGCACGTCCAACAGCCTGCCTTGAGCCTGCACAACGCCCCGCCGGTTGTTTATCCGCTGGGGCGTTCGCGTTTTCTTGGCACTCTTTTGTTGGGTTTATGGCTGTCCGGGCTGCTTTTAGCCATGCTCTGGTATTTCAACGGAAACCGTCAGCTGGATTGGCGCATTGGCCTGGCACTTACTGCCGCGTTGGGCGCTGGTGTGGCAGCACATATCGGTTGGCGAAACTCTCCGGCGGGCCATTTGGCATGGGATGGCGAAGTGTGGCGCTGGGAGAGCCCGGGTTACCAGGCGGGCGTTGCCGAATATGAGCTTTCAGTCCTTGCCGATTTTCAGCACTATTTACTGCTTAGGCTTGAAAATTCTGTTCACGCACGGCTGTGGCTTTGGGTGGAGCGCGGTGTCATGCCGGAGCGATGGCTGGACCTGCGCCGGGCGGTCTACTCGCCGCACAAGTCGTCTTCCACCTTATCGCCGCATGATTTTCTGCCTGCAGAACCCGTGCCGGCTGTGGCAGTATCGGGGTCTATGCGCCCAGTTGAAGTCACGTCACAAAACCCATGAGCGCTGACCTGCCTCCGCCGCAACTGGAAAAAGCAACCGACAGCGATGCCATGCTGGTGGAGCGCACCGTTGCTGGCGACCAGAAGGCATATGAGCTGCTGGTCATCAAATACCAGCGGCGCATCCAGCGCCTGATAGGCCGTATGGTGCGCGATGTGGACCTGGTGGAAGATATCGCCCAGGAGACGTTCATCCGCGCCTACAGGGCCCTGGCGCAGTTCAGGGGCGAGGCTCAGTTCTACACATGGCTTTACCGGATTGCGGTGAATACCGCCAAAAAGGCCCTGATGGACCTTAAACGGGATCCAACCGTCTCTGAAAACTCCTTTAAATCGGGCCAAAGCGATGAAAGCGATGAAACTTCCCCGCTTGAAAACGAACTAACAAGCTCGGAAACGCCGGAAGCCGTGCTGGCCACCAAGGAAATTGCGGAAATCATCAATGCTGCCATGGAAGCCTTGCCTGAGGAGCTTCGCCAGGCCATTACCCTGCGTGAAATAGAAGGGCTGAGCTACGAAGAGATTTCAGAGGCGATGGATTGCCCCATCGGTACAGTGCGGTCCCGGATTTTCAGGGCGCGCGAGGCAATTTCGCAGAAGGTGAAACCGTTGCTGGAAAACCAGAGCGGCAAGCGCTGGTGAAGCCGCAGCACCCAGGAGCCATCTATGAACCCACGAATCAGATCCTGTATTTTGAGCCTTTCAAAACGGCAGTTCCGCTGCCCACGAACATGATGAAACCGTCAATGCAAACCAGTGAACTCATGTCTGCTCTGGCCGATGGCCAATTGGACGGGGAAGAACTTGTGGCTGCGCTCGATGCCAGCCGGCACGACGATTCAGCGGTCGCCGCCTGGGACACCTATCACCTGATTGGCGATGCTTTGCGATCTCCTGCGCTTCGGACCAAAGGAGCGGACGTGGCCTTTTTGGCGCGCCTGAACCAGCGCCTTGCCCAGGAAACTCCGGCCGGTTCGAGTTTTCATCCTGCTGCTCCGGCTCTGGATGTTGTTCAGGTCCCCGTGCAAGCAATGTCCCAGCCGCATGGCGAAGCCGCCAATGACAGCGATTTCCGCTGGAAGCTGGTAGCAGGATTTGCCTCACTCGCCGCGGTGGCTGCCATTGCGTGGAATGCCTCTGGCTTGCTGGCACCTGGCTCGGCGCCGCAGCTTGCCCAGGCGCCACTGTCACAACAGGTGTTGGTTGCTTCGCCCCAAGGCCCAATGGTGCGGGATGCCCGGCTGGAGGAACTGCTGGCTGCGCACAAGCAGCTGGGGGGCACGTCGGCCCTGCAGGAGCCTTCGGGTTTCTTGCGCAATGCCACCTTTGAAACGCCGCAAAATGCAGGACGCTGAGCGGACGCTTGCTTGCTGCCGGGCTTTGGAAACTTCATGAAATTCAAGCTATTTCGCCTTCTAGCCCTTGCGGGATGTGCGCTGCCAGCTATGAATTTTGTAGCGGCACAGGTGCCGCCGCCGGCCCCTGCTGCGACGCTCGTGGAATCCCGCAACATCAACGATTGGCTGATGCGCATGCACGAGGCTTCCAAAAAGCGCTCGTACATTGGCACCTTTGTCGTCTCTTCCGGTGGCGCCATGTCCAGTGCGAAGATTTGGCATGTTTGCGAGGGCGACCAGCAAATGGAGCGGGTAGAAACGCTGACGGGGGCACCACGCTCGATTTTTCGCCATAACGACCAGGTGGTCACCTTCATGCCGGACCACAAGGTGGTTCGCAGTGAAAAGCGTGAGTCGCTGGGTATGTTCCCCCAGTTGCTGCAGTCAACCGATAACCGGATTGCCGACTATTACAAGGTCCGTCAGGAGGGTACCGAGCGCGTGGCGGGCGTCGAGGCCGATATCGTGCTGCTGGCGCCCAAAGACAATATGCGGTTTGGCTACCGTGTCTGGACAGAACAGAAGAAAGGCCTGGTCGTGAAGCTGCAGACGCTCGATACCGACGGCAAGGTCCTGGAACAGGCGGCATTTTCAGAATTGCAGCTCGATGCTCCGGTCAAAATGGACAAGCTCCTCCAGATGATGGGCAAGGTCGACGGTTACCGTGTGGAAAAGCCTGTTCTCACGAAGACCACGGCAAGCGCGGAAGGCTGGCTCCTGAAGGCGCCTGTGGCGGGCTTTAAACCCATGAGTTGCTACAAGCGACCGGCGACGGCACTGGCGCCTGCTGGCACTGCGGCCGGTGAAGAGCCCCTGCAGTGGATTTTTTCGGATGGTTTGGCATCGGTGTCGATTTTTGTAGAACCATTCGACCGCCAGCGCCACGGTCAGGAATCGAGCCTGTCGATGGGCGCCACCCAGACGATTACCCGGCAGCTCGACGCCTATTGGGTCACCGTGATGGGTGAAGTCCCCATGGGTACCTTGAAGCTTTTTGCGGGCGGGCTGGAGCGCAAGAAATAATATGCTCTGGTGTCCTGATACCTTTCTCGGGGCCCACGTGCAGCAACAGTTTTCTCCGGCGCCGGCCTTGGGTTGCCGCCGGGTGTGATTGCCGGATGACAACATTTATGACGAGGCTGATGATGCTTGAATTGAACTGGAAACCCCTGCGCTCCTGCCTGACGGCGGCCATCGTGGGAAGCACTGCGGTCCTGGCGGTGCTGCCGGTCGTGCCGGTCTGGGCGCAGAACCGCACATTGCCGGATTTCACGGACCTGGTGGAGCAGGTGGGTCCTTCGGTGGTCAATATCCGCACCCTGGAGAAAGTCAAGGCAGCGGCTTCCGGAAGTGCCGACGAACAGATGCTGGAATTCTTCAAGCGTTTTGGCATACCGATCCCCCCCAATATGCCCCGCGCACCCCGGCCGGACCGCAGCCCTCAGCCTGACGAAGATCAGCCACGCGGCGTCGGGTCGGGTTTCATCCTGACGGCCGACGGCTTTGTGATGACCAACGCGCATGTGGTCGAAGGCGCCGATGAAGTCATCGTCACGTTGACCGACAAGCGCGAATTCAAAGCCAAAATCATCGGTGCGGACAAGCGCAGTGACGTTGCCGTCGTCAAGATTGAGGCGACGGGGCTGCCCGCAGTGAAGATCGGCGACATCAACCGCCTCAAGGTCGGGGAATGGGTGATGGCCATCGGTTCGCCATTTGGCCTGGAAAACACCGTGACCGCAGGTATCGTGAGTGCCAAGCAGCGGGATACCGGCGACTACCTGCCGTTTATCCAGACCGACGTGGCCATCAACCCCGGCAACTCCGGCGGGCCCCTGATCAATATGCGCGGTGAGGTGGTTGGCATCAACAGCCAAATTTATTCGCGCTCCGGCGGCTTCCAGGGCATTTCCTTTTCCATTCCCATAGATGAGGCAGCGCGCGTGTCCGATCAGCTGCGCACGAGCGGCAAGGTCACGCGGGGCCGTATCGGTGTGCAGATCGACCAGGTCACCAAAGAGGTGGCGGAATCGATTGGCCTGGGCAAGGCCCAGGGTGCACTGGTCAGGGGTGTTGAGAGCGGCGCACCTGCAGAAAAAGCGGGCATTGAGGCTGGCGACATCATCATCAAGTTCGACGGCAAGCCGATTGAAAAATCCAGCGACTTGCCGCGCATGGTCGGCAACGTGAAGCCGGGTACCAAGGCCGTGGTGACTGTCTTCAGGCGCGGTGCGAGCAAGGACCTTTCGGTCACGATCGGTGAGGTCGAGGCCGAAAGACCCGCGCGCAAGGCTTCGGCTGGACCCGAACCCAAGCCTCCGGTGGCGGGGGCCGCACAAGCTTTAGGTCTGGCCGTCAGTGAAGTGCCCGACGCGCAGAAGAAAGAGCTGAAGATCAAGGGTGGCGTCAAGGTGGACACCGCTGAAGGGGTTGCTGCGCGGGCCGGCCTGAAAGAAGGCGACGTGATTGTGGCGATTGCCAACTCCGAAGTCACCAGCGTCAAGGAATTTGAAGCGGCCCTTGCCAAAATCGACAAGTCCAAGGCCATCAACGTATTGTTCCGCCGGGGCGAGTGGGCGCAATACGCATTGATCAGGCCTTCCCGCTGAAGGCGCTACCTAGGGGCGCTTTCCCGCGGCGGCGCGGCAAGGAGCGTGTGAAGCTGCCTTTAACCCCCATACCCTGCCGGGCTATGGGGGTTTTTGCCGCCTGACGCGGAATCTGGTGCTTCGCAAAAATATATTTTGCGAGGGACCAGACCTGATTTTTTGTTAGTGATTACTCACAATAAAGTGGTCCATGGACCATTTTCGGTAGAATATGAGCTCCCCTCTGCGCTATTTCGATATATCGGAATGGCTAAAGACCCGGTTTCTCTCTTTATTTTGAGTAATACCGAACGCTCCACAGATCACCCACAAGTTGTCCAGAGACAAGCAGTATAAAATTGTGAATAAGTTGTGTATAAGATCCATGTTGCTAGCCTGCAACGACAAAAATATGGCCATTTCGGGACTGTTCGGCTCCAGCTTTTTGCCTACAATGAAGTTCCAACTATCGCAGTTGCCATAGATTGTTGGTTCAGGGCGCGTCGCTACTCGACGCGCCCTTTTTTATGGCCCTCGCGAATTCCATCCAATCTCTTCGCAATACTTTCAAGTACTTAGGCGTTCTCGTTGATGAATCACATCAGAAATTTTTCGATCATTGCCCACATTGATCACGGCAAATCCACGCTGGCTGACCGTCTCATCCAGCGTTGCGGCGGTTTGCAGGACAGAGAGATGAGTGCGCAGGTTCTGGATTCGATGGATATTGAAAAAGAGCGTGGGATAACCATCAAGGCGCAGACCGCTGCGCTCAAATACAAGGCACTCAACGGCGAGGTCTACAACCTCAATCTGATCGACACGCCGGGCCACGTCGACTTCTCTTATGAAGTGAGCCGCTCGCTGTCCGCATGCGAGGGGGCGCTGCTGGTGGTGGACGCCAGCCAGGGTGTGGAAGCGCAGACCGTCGCCAACTGCTACACCGCGCTGGACCTCGGCGTGGAAGTCGTGCCGGTGCTCAACAAGATGGACTTGCCGCAAGCCGACCCTGATAACGCCAAGCAGGAAATCGAAGAAGTGATCGGCATCGACGCGACCGATGCGATTCCCTGTAGTGCCAAGACGGGCATGGGCATCGATGAAATCCTGGAGGCCGTCGTTGCCAGGATTCCGCCGCCCAAAGGTAATCCAGGCGGCCCGTTACGCGCCATGATCATTGACAGTTGGTACGACGCTTATGTGGGCGTCGTCATGCTGGTGCGTGTTGTGGACGGCCGGCTTGCCAAGGGTGACCGTATCAAGCTGATGGCCAGCGAGGCGATGTACAACGCCGAGCAATTAGGCGTCTTTACTCCGCATACCGAGCCTCGCCAGGCGCTCGAATCCGGCGAGGTGGGTTTTGTCATCGCTGGGATCAAGGAGCTCCAGGCGGCGCGGGTCGGCGACACCGTGACCCTGATCAAGCCCGGGACAGGCGGCGCAGCCTTTACTGCCACCGAGGCCTTGCCCGGCTTCAAGGAAATCCAGCCTGCGGTGTTTGCCGGCCTGTATCCCTCAGAGGCCAGTGAATACGAATCCCTGCGCGACGCACTGGAAAAACTCAAGCTCAATGATGCGTCGCTGCACTATGAGCCGGAAGTCAGCGAGGCGCTGGGTTTTGGGTTTCGCTGCGGGTTCCTGGGGCTGCTGCACATGGAGATCGTCCAGGAGCGGCTCGAGCGGGAATTCGACCAGGATCTGATCACGACGGCCCCCAGTGTGGTCTATGAAGTTCTCCAATCCGACGGAACCCTCCTCAAGGTTGAAAATCCCTCCAAAATTCCCGACGGTGGAAAGGTTAACGAGATCCGCGAGCCCATCGTGACCGTGCACTTGTATATGCCGCAGGACTACGTGGGCGCCGTGATGACGCTGGCCAACCAGAAGCGTGGCGTCCAGCTGAACATGGCTTACCACGGCAAGCAGGTCATGCTGACCTATGAAATGCCGCTGGGCGAGATCGTGCTGGACTTCTTCGACAAGCTTAAGTCCGTCTCCCGCGGCTATGCGTCGATGGACTACGAATTCAAGGAGTTCCGGGCATCCGATGTGGTGAAGGTGGACATCCTGCTGAATGGCGAGAAGGTCGATGCGCTGTCCATCATCGTCCACCGCAGCCAGTCAGCCTACCGCGGCCGGGCGGTGGTGGCCAAAATGCGCGAGATCATCTCCCGGCAGCAATTCGATGTGGCCATCCAGGCGGCGATCGGGGCCAACATTATTGCGCGTGAGACAATCAAGGCGCTGCGCAAAAACGTGATCGCCAAGTGCTACGGAGGCGATATTTCACGCAAACGCAAGCTCCTTGAAAAACAAAAAGCGGGTAAAAAACGCATGAAACAAATCGGTTCCGTTGAAGTCCCCCAGGAAGCCTTCCTGGCCATTTTGCAGGTGGAAGATTGATGCGCGGCGCAATGAGCACGATCACGGCCGTGGTGCTGGCCGCCTTTGTGGGTTATGGCGCTGCCTGGTACTTCGGCGTCGTGGACGGAAACTTTTCCCTGCTGCTGTTTCTGGCGTCGGTGGTCACCGGGATTTACTGGCTGGCCGAGCGGTTTTACTTTTTGCCGCAGCGCTACCGTGCGGCGGCGGCATTCGAGGAAAGTGCTGCCAGGCGGCAGGCTGAACTCGCCGGCAAAGGCATCAGCCAGGTCGACAACCATGTTGACGAAGCCAGAACCCGCCTCATCATGCAGCCCTGGTGGCTGGACTGGACCGCCGGCCTTTTCCCGGTGATCGTGGTGGTTTTCCTGTTGCGCTCCTTCCTGTTTGAGCCCTTCAAGATTCCTTCCGGCTCCATGATCCCGACGCTGCTCGTCAACGACCTGATCTTGGTCAACAAATTCCATTACGGCGTTCGCCTGCCGGTGCTCAATATCAAGGTACTGGACAACAACACCCCGCAGCGCGGGGATGTGATGGTGTTTCGCTATCCCCCAAAACCGAGCCTGGATTACATCAAGCGGGTGGTGGGTGTGCCCGGGGATGAGGTGGCCTACCTGAACAAGAAGCTGACCATTAACGGCAAGCCTCTGGTCAAGACGCCTTTGCCCGACTTTTTTGACGAAGATATTTTGCGTTACGCCAAACAGTTCGAAGAGGTCAATGGGACAAAGAAATACCGCTTGCTGAATGACGACTCCCGGCGGGCGGGCCTCGATGAGCGGGAGGTCATGGACTTTCCTTTCAAGGAAAATTGCCGTTACAGTAGCGAGGGCGTTGTCTGCAAGGTGCCTGAGGGGCAGTATTTCATGATGGGCGATAACCGCGATAATTCGCTGGACTCCCGCTATTGGGGGTTTGTTCCCGATAAAAACATTGTCGGCAAGGCCTTTTTTGTCTGGATGAATTTCGGCAACCTCAAGCGTATCGGTTCTTTCGAATAGCCCCCTTTTTGGCACACTTTGGTGTACCAAGAGGCAATGCGACAGAACTTCCTAGTCAAAGCAGGAGAAAAAATGAAACATCGTCAACGTGGAATTTCCTTTATTGGCATTCTGTTTGTAGGCGTCGTTCTGGTGTGTAGCGGTATTCTGGCCGCCCAGGTTCTTCCGACGCTGGTGGAGTACCAGGCCATTCTTAAAGCTGCGGGCAAAGCCAGGGAGGGCAGCACTGTCGGCGAAGCCAAGTCAATATTTGACAAGGCCGCCCAGATTGACGATATCAAGTCGATTACCGGTAAGGACTTGGAAGTGACCAAGGAGGGCGACAAAACCGTGGTGGCTTTCGCCTATAACAAGGAAATTCACATGGTTGGCCCAGCTTATCTGCTGCTCAAGTACAACGGCCGTGCCAAGTAAGTGCGAGCGAGTGCTACCTCAAGTCCTGGTCTGCTGGCACTGCAAAAGCGCCTGCAGCATGATTTTTCCGACCCAAGGCTGCTCCAGCAGGCGCTGACGCACCGCAGCTTCTCGACCGACCATAATGAGCGTATCGAATTTCTGGGCGATTCCGTCCTGAACCTGGCTGTCGCGGGGCTGCTCTTCGAGCAACTGAGTACCCTGCCTGAGGGCGACCTTTCGCGCGTACGGGCCAACCTGGTCAAGCAGGACACCCTGCATAAACTTGCCGTCGTGCTTGGCTTGCCGGACCTGGTACGGCTGGGTGAAGGTGAGGCGAAATCCGGCGGGCAGAAACGGCCCTCCATCCTCGCTGACGCGCTGGAAGCTGTGATAGGCGCCGTTTACCTGGACGCCGGCTTTGAGGCGGCCAACCTGCTGGTGCACCGGCTGTTCAAGGACGTGGAAATCAACCCCCAGATGCAGGCCATCGGCAAAGATCCGAAAACCGAATTGCAGGAGTGGCTGCAGGGGCGCAAAATGAACCTGCCGATTTACCGCGTGGTGGGCACCATGGGTGCGGCCCACAAGCAGACCTTCGATGTGGAATGCGAGATCACCGAGTATGGCCGGGCCGAGCGCGGGATCGGCGGCTCCCGCCGGGCCGGCGAACAAGCCGCCGCCGCCGCCATGCTGATGTTTGTCAAGACACTGGATTCCTGACTCCTCGCCGGCAGCCGCCCGAAGGCCGCAGGCCAACACACCAAGATTATGAGTACAGGTAAAAAAGAACCGAAAACCCCGGTAGCTGCTGCGGCGACTCCCTCTGCAGTCGCGCCGAAAAAGCGTCAAGCCAAAGCCCCGGAAGCCGTGCAGCCGCCCGATGCGCTGGAAGCCATGCTGGCGCAGGCGCTGTCCTCGCGCGGCGCGGCCGTGCCCACTGGCACTGGCACACCTCCCGCCGGCGAGCAGCGTTGCGGCCTGATCGCCATTGTCGGCAAGCCCAACGTGGGCAAGTCCACCCTGCTCAATGCCCTGGTGGGGCAAAAGATCAGCATCACCTCACGCAAGGCCCAGACCACGCGCCACCGCATCACCGGCATGCGCACGGTCAAGGGGACGCAGTATGTCTTCGTGGACACGCCGGGCTTTCAGACCCGGCACGGCAACGCGCTGAACCGTTCACTGAACCGCACCGTGGTCGGTGCCGTCAACGATGTGGACCTCATTGTCTTTGTGGTGGAAGCCGGCCAGTTCAACCAGGCCGACGCCAAGGTTCTGGCCCTGCTGCCCGAAAAGACACCCGCAATTTTGTTGGCTAACAAGTTCGATTTGATTCACCGCCGTGCCGAAATCGCGCCTTGGCTCAAGGAAATGCAGGAGCGGCACAATTTCGCCGAGTTCGTGCCCATGTCGGCCAACAATGCCAAGGACATCGAGCGCCTGTTCGGCATCTGCGAAAAATACCTGCCGGTGCAGCCCTGGATGTACGGTGCCGACGAATTGACCGACCGCAGCGATCGCTTCATGGCGGCCGAAATCATCCGCGAAAAGCTGTTCCGCCTGACGGGCGACGAGCTTCCCTATACCTCCACCGTCATCATTGACCAGTATGAAGAAGAGGGTGCCCTGCGCAAGATTGCCGCCACCATCGTGGTGGAGCGCGACGGGCACAAAGGCATGATCATTGGCGAGAAGGGCGAAAAGCTCAAACGCATCGGCACTGAAGCCCGGCATGAGCTTGAAACCCTCACTGGCGGCAAGGTGTTCCTGGAGATCTGGGTCAAGGTGCGCTCGGGTTGGGCGGACGATGAGGCAAGGGTCAAGACCTTCGGGTATGAATGAGGCCCCCACGGTCGCTCACTTCGTGTAGCTCCCGAGGCCTTGCAGGCCGCGGCTCGCGAGACGCTTCGCCTCTGTCGCCCGTCCAAGCCTGCGCAGGCAGGCTCGGAGCCGCGGGCTCCAGCCCCTTGGGGGCCGCTCGCCTGCGGCCTGGCAAAGCCAGTTCCGCGGCTCATGCTGGTCTGCCTTCTTTAAACCGTTTGAATCCCTGAACATGGCCACCAAGCGTATAGGTGACGAGCCCGCCTACGTCCTGCACCGCTACGACTGGAGTGAATCCAGTCTGATCCTGGAAGTGTTCACCCGCAAATATGGCCGGGTGGCTCTGGTGGCGCGGGGGGCCAAAAAGCCGAGTTCCAGTTTCCGGCCGATCTTGTTGCCGCTGCAGCCGCTGCACATCGCCTTCGGCGGTGACGCAGAAATCCGTACCCTCAAAAGCGCCGAATGGCAGGGTGGCCATGTCATGCCCACTGGCGATGCCTTGCTGTCGGGTTATTACCTCAACGAGCTGCTCATGCGCCTGATGGCGCGTGACGACCCGCATCCCGTGCTGTTTGACGCCTACGCCGCCACGGTGCAATTGATCGCTGCACAAAGTGCCGAAACCCTGCAGCTGGCGCTGCGCGCATTCGAGTTGCGGCTGCTGCGCGACATCGGTCTTTTACCCCTGCTGGACGCCGAAACCGCCACGCTGGCGCCGCTGGTCCCGGGCGCCCGCTATGTACTTGTACCCGAGGCCGGGCTACGGCAGGCGCATGACGACGACCGCGTCAGCCTGCCCGGCGGGCAATGGCAGGCGCTGCAGCAGGCGCTGGGCGACGAGGCCCTGTTTTCCGACACCGTACGGGCCTGTATCCCCGGTTTTAATGAGCTCAAAACCCAGTTGCGCAGCCTGCTGCACTACCATTGTGGCGTCAAGGTCCTGAAAACCCGGCAGATGATGATGGACCTGCAAGCTTTCTAACGAGCAACCGCCATGAAACTTCTTTCACCCGCTCCCCTCGTGTCCCACACCTACGACAAGACCGCACTGTCGGTCAATGTCAACAAGGTCGCCTTGCTGCGCAACTCCCGCCACCTGGATATCCCCAGCGTGCGCCGCGCCGCCGAGCTTTGCCTGGAGGCTGGGGCCCAGGGCATCACGGTGCACCCGCGGCCCGACGAGCGCCATATTCGCCCTGACGACGTCTTTGAACTCGCTGCGCTGATGAAAGACTGGCCCGACCGCGAATTCAACATCGAAGGCAACCCGTTCCAGAACCTGATGGGCTTTGTGCACGACCTGGCCGCCCGGGGCCTGCCGCTGCATCAGTGCACCTTTGTGCCGGACAGCGAGGACCAGTTCACCAGCGACCACGGCTGGAATTTCCCCGAAGATGCTGAGCGCCTGCTGCCCCTGATAGAACAGGTGCATGACCGCCGTGTGCGGGTCAGTCTGTTCATGGACCCGATTCCCGAAGCCATGGCAGCGGCCAAGGCCGTGGGCGCCGACCGGGTGGAGTTTTATACCGAAACCTACGCCCGCGCCTGGGCAACCCCTGAAAAGGCCGAAGTCCTCGCACGCTTTACCCGTGCGGGCCAGGCCGCTGCCGCAGCCGGCCTGGGCATCAACGCCGGCCACGACCTGAACTGCGACAACCTCACGGAGTTTGTGCGGGAAGTACCCAACGTGCTGGAGGTGTCGATAGGCCACGCTTTTGTTGCCGACGCGCTCGAGCTGGGTTACGCCGCGACCACCAGGCGTTACCTGCATTGCATCTCCCAGGCGTTTGCCCCCGCATGATTGGAGCCCCCACGGTCGCCCACTGCGTGCAGCCTGCGGCATCTCCCTGCCCCTTTCATCACGAAAGGGGCCGCCCGCCTGTGGCCCGGCAAAGCCGGTTCCACGGCTCATGCTGGCTTTTTGCGTGTCACTTTGCGGCGACTGGGTGCTAGATGATTTACGGTATTGGAACTGACATCTGCGACGTGCGCCGCATCCGCGCCAGCCTTGAGAGGCATGGCGAACGTTTTGCCCGCAGGATCCTGAGCGACGGTGAACTCGCCACCTGGAAACACCGCAGCGCGCGCTGGCCCGACCGCGGCGTCAGCTACCTTGCCACCCGGTTTTCGGCCAAAGAAGCTTTCAGCAAGGCGATCGGCACCGGCATGCGCATGCCCATGACATGGCGCAGCTGCGAAATCGCCAAGGCGCCCAGCGGCAAACCCGAGATCGTGCTGCACGGCACGCTCAAGGCCTGGTTTGAAGCCCGCCAACTCACCGCCCATGTGTCCGTCACCGATGAAACCGATTACGCCGCCAGTTTTGTGGTTGTAGAGAAAAACAGCCTCTAGCGCCCGCCAGCCGTGCGCCACCAGCTATCAATTTAATAGTAATTCATTCCTGAGTTTCAATCCCATGACCCAGCACGCCCCCCTCATCATCGACATCGCCGGCCTTACGCTGACCAAAGCCGACCGCCGGCGCCTCAAGGACCCATTGACCGGCGGGATCATCCTGTTTGGCCGCAACTGGCAAGACCGCCGGCAACTGAGCGCGCTCTGTGCTGAGATCAAGAGCATCCGGCCGGACTTGCTGATTTGCGTGGACCACGAAGGCGGCCGCGTGCAACGCTTCAGGACGGATGGTTTTACCCACCTGCCGCCCATGCGCGCGCTGGGCTCGCTGTGGATGAAGGACCAGCTTGCGGCCACCAACGCCGCCACCGCCTGTGGCTACGTGCTGGGCGCCGAGTTGCGCGCTTGCGGCGTTGATTTCAGTTTCACGCCGGTGCTGGATCTCGATTGGGGTGAAAGCGGCGTCATCGGCGACCGCGCCTTTGGACGCGACCCGCGCGTCGTCACGCTGCTGGCCAAAAGCCTGATGCACGGCTTGCTGCAAGCTGGCGTCGCCAATTGCGGCAAGCACTTCCCCGGCCATGGGTTCGTCAAGGCTGACTCACACACCGACATCCCGGTCGACAAACGCAGCCTGAAGGCCCTCCTGGCCGACGACGCCGCGCCTTATGAATGGTTGAACACCACGCTCACCAGCGTGATGCCGGCGCATGTGATCTACCCCAAGGTGGACGCCCGGCCGGCAGGTTTTTCGGAAAAATGGCTTACTTACATCCTGCGCGGCCAGCTGGGTTTTGGCGGCGCGATTTTCAGCGACGACCTGAGCATGGCTGGCGCCCGGCTCATCGACGGCAAGGAAGTCAGCTACACCGAGGCTGCCATCACTGCGCTGAACGCCGGCTGCGACATGGTCCTGCTGTGCAACCAGTCGGTAGGGGAGGGCAAGCCGGTGGACGAACTGCTGGACGGTATGGCCGAGGCGCTGCTCAAGGGTCGGTGGGAAGCGCTGGAGTCCAGCGAGCTGCGCCGGCTGGACCTGCTGCCCGCAACGCCTGCCCACGAATGGGATGAGCTGATGCTGCACCCTGCCTATATGCACGCGATGGGACTGATTCCCTGAGAGTGCGTTGAGGCGGCTCCAGGTTGCTATTAAATATATAGCTGCTTGCGCCCGTTTGCATTGGCTTTCAGGCCTATTTTTCATAAATATGGCCCCACTGCAGGTCCGTACGAATCGAACCTGACGGAGCCGTCATCTTCAGGCTGAAGGCCACTCCAGCCGGCCCACCGCATCCATGTGCGTCAGGTACACCCGCAGGTCAAATTCATACTGGTGGTAGTGCGGCTCCATATGGGTACAGAGCTGGTAGAAAGCCTTGTCGTGCGCTTTTTCCTTCATGTGGGCCAGTTCGTGCACCGCAATCATCCGCAAAAACTCTTCGGGCACTTCCCTGAACAGCGTGGCCACGCGGATTTCGCGCTTGGCCTTGAGCTTGCTGCCCTGAACCCTGGAGACGGTGGTGTGCGTGCCCAGCGCATGGGCAATCACGTGCAGCTTGCTGTCAAACGCGACTTTGGAGAGCGGTTCCGAGCTGCGCAAAAACTCGCTTTTGAGCCCCATCACGTAGTCGTACAGGGCCTTGTCCGTCCGCACGCCATGGGCGAGGGGGTATTTGGCAAGCAGCATCGCACCCAACCGGCCTTGTGCCAGCAGCTGCCGCACCTGCGTCTGAAGACTGTCGGGGTAGCCGAGAAGGTATTTGAGTGGCATATGGTTCACCCCCGTCCAGACTCACTGCGTGTAGCCTGTTCCCCCCTCAAGGGGGCGGCGCCAGCGGTCTGGCAAAGCCAGTCCCGCGGCCCCTGCTGGTGTGGAATCGCGTATGGCGAAGTGCGCGATCGTGGGCTAAACCTCACGTCGCAGCGCGGGGAACAGAATCACATCGCGGATGCTGGGGCTGTCGGTCAGCAGCATCATCAGCCGGTCTATGCCGACCCCGCAGCCGCCGGTCGGCGGCATGCCGTATTCCAGCGCGCGGATGAAGTCGTGGTCATAAAACATGGCTTCGTCGTCACCGCTGTCCTTGGCGGCTACCTGGGCGTTAAAGCGCGCGGCCTGCTCTTCAGCGTCGTTCAGCTCACTGAAACCATTGCCGAATTCGCGGCCGGTGATGTAGAGCTCAAAGCGTTCCGTCACCTCCGGGCGGCTGTCGTTTGCGCGTGCCAGGGGGGAGATTTCGGTCGGGTGCTCCATGATGAAGGTCGGCTGCCAGAGCTTTTCTTCCACCGTTTCCTCAAAATAAAGCACCTGCAGGCTGGCCAGCGAACGGGTCGAGAGGCGGTCTTTTTCCTCGCTCATGCCGAGCTTCTTGAGGGCGTTCATCAGCCAGGCCGCATCGTCCACATGCTTGCCGGCCTCGGTGTGCTTGAGGATGGCTTCACGGATCGTCAGGCGTTCAAAGGGCTTGCTCAGATCAATTGGTCCCCCGAGCCGGCCGGTTCCATAGTTCAGCTCGAGCGACCCGCAAACTTTTTGTGCCACGTCACGGATCAGCGCTTCGGTAAACGTCATCAGGTCCGAGTAATTCCACCAGGCGGCGTAGAACTCCATCATGGTGAACTCGGGGTTGTGGCGGACGCTGATGCCTTCGTTGCGGTAGCTGCGGTTGATCTCAAAAACACGCTCGAAACCGCCGACGATGAGGCGCTTGAGGTAGAGCTCAGGCGCGATGCGCAAAAACATCTCCTGGTCCAGCGCGTTGTGGTGCGTCTTGAACGGCTTGGCATTGGCGCCGCCCGGGATGGGGTGCAGCATGGGGGTTTCGACTTCAAGGAAATCGTTTGCGACCATGAATTCACGGATGCTGCTGACCGCCTTGCTGCGCGCCATGAACCGTTTGCGCGCGTCCGCATCCATGATCAGGTCGACATAACGCTGGCGGTATTTGACTTCCTGGTCGGCCATGCCGTGGAATTTATCGGGCAGGGGGCGCAGGCTTTTGGTGACCAGGCGCAGGCTGGTCGCATGGATCGAAAGTTCACCGGTCCGGGTCCGGAACACCGTGCCGGTCGCCTCGACGATATCGCCCAGGTCCCAGTGCTTGAAGGCGCTGTGGACTTCCTCGCCGACGCCCTCATTGTTGATATAGAGCTGGATGCGGCCGCCGGTAGGGCCGAACGAAGCATCCTGCAGCGTCGCAAAGCTCGCCTTGCCCATCACGCGCTTGAGCATCATGCGGCCTGCGACATGAACCTTGATCGCCAGCGGCTCGAGTTCCTCGTTGGTCTTGTCGCTGTACTTTTCGAAAACCTCTGCCGCCCGGTGCGTCGGCTTGACGTCGTTGGGGAAGGCGACGCCCCGGCCTTCGGCCTGCCGTTGGCGCATGGCCTTGAGCTTTTCGCGGCGTTCGGCGATCAGCTGGTTCTCGTCTTGGACAGGGGGCACGGTGTTGTTATCGGACATGGTCAGAAGGTGTAAAAACGATCGGGGGCGCTGCCAAAGCCGGTTTGCAGCTGTTGCGGACAAAGCGCCAAACCGTTGATTTTAGTTTTTTAAGTGGCTGGTTTCCCCATTCAGGGCCGGCTGCCCCCATTTAAGCCTTGATAATCCCGCCTATGTACCTGCGCGCCGGCGTTTTTTCCCTGGGTTTGCTCATGGCCAGCCGCCTGCTCGGCCTCCTGCGGGAATCGGCCCAGGCCGCTGCTTTTGGCGCCACCGGACTTGGCGACGCGGTGATTGTGATGTTCACCCTGCCGGACTTGCTGGTCGGCATATTGTTCAGCGGCGCCCTGGGTTATGTGTTGTTGCCGGAATGGGCGCGCCAAACGCCTGCGCAACAGGATGCCAGCCAGAAAAAGGTTGCGCGGGTGCTGCTCGGAACCGGTCTTGTTCTGGCTTTGCTGATCTGGTTGCTCCGGGATGCTGTGGTTTGTGCATTGGCGCCGGGCCTTCGCGGCGAGATGGCGGCACTTGGTGCCAGTTCCCTGGGATGGAGCGCAGCCGCCTTGCCGCTGGCCCTTCTTGGGGCTCTGTGGGCCACACGCCTGCAACACGAGCGCGATTTTGCCGGTATGTATGCGGGTAACCTGATCATCAACCTGATGCTGGTGGGCGCATTGTTTCTTGTTCCGTCTGCAGTGCCGGGCTGGCAGATTGTGATGGGACTAGGCTGCGTGCTGTGGCTGGCCATGGCGGGCCGCCTCGGCTGGCTTGCCTGGCGGCTGCCGAAAGCGGCCCGCGATACCGTAGATGCCGATCAGCCTGCCGCTTCCTTTCCCGGCGCTAGCATCTGGCTTTGGGCCGCGCTGTCTTCAGGGTTGCTGCTATTGCTTCCACTGATGGGCCGCAGTATGGCTTCCCAGGCCGGGGAGGGCGTACTGGCAAGCTTTAACTATGCGTGGAAGCTGGTGGAGTTGCCGCTGGTGCTGGCGATACAGCTGGTAGCCGCTCTGGCCTTTCCCGCCATTGCACGTACCAAGTCAGGCACGGGCGCGCGCGAGAGGGCACTGCAGACGGCCTTTTTGCTGGCCTGGACGCTGGCCTGCATGTCGATCGCTGTGGTCACCACGTTCTCGTTCCCGATCGCCGCGGTGCTGTTTGGCTGGGGCCGCATGAATGCTGCGTATTTGCAGGTAATTGCAGATGGGGGCGCTGTTGGTATATGGTCATTGCTGCCGCAGGCCCTGATGGCCGTGCTGCTGACCGTTATGGCTACAGAGCGGCGTATGCATATCGCGGTTTGGGCATATGCTGCCGGTGCTCTGGCGTTGGCCCTTACTGCCTGGGCCGGGTTGGCCAGCGGGATGCGGGTCATGTGGGCCCTTAATACAGTGCTTGGCAGTGTGGCGGTCATGATGATGCTGATCGAGCGCCGCAGCCTTTCTCGGGCCTTGCCATGGGGTGCTATGCTGGCGCCGCTGCTGGTTTGCGTAGGGCTGGTCGCCTTGAAACCCTGGTTACCCATATGGAGCCAGCCAGGGATGTTGCTGGCCTGCTTTTTATATGCGACTGCCGTGATGGCTGCTGCGGTGGCGGCCAGCCCAATTCTGCGGGGATTGGTTCTCTCCAGAGTAGGGCATAAAGCGGCCGGACGTGTTCAATAATTGCGCCAAAGCTGTCCCATGATTGATTTTCTAGCCATTACCAACCAAGCCGACTTCGCGCAACAGTGCGACCAGATGCCGGGCATGCGCATCTTTGTGGACCTAGAACGCAACGGCAAGGCAGAACGCCAGGCAGGGCGAAACACCTTTATCAGTACGCACCGGATGGATGATGTGTCGGTCATCCGGGATGTACTGCAGCGGTCGCCGCTGATGGTTCGCGTCAATCCCTACCAACCATCGGACCCGAACGCCAGTAAAACCGAGGTGGATGAAGTGCTTGCTGCAGGTGCTGACCTGGTGATGCTGCCGATGTTTACCAATGCAAGTGAACTTCAGGCGTTTATTGGTCTGGTGGCTGGGCGTGTGCCTGTTGTGGCATTGCTGGAAACCGCAGGAGCGCTGGCGTCGCTGGATGAATGGATAGCCACGCCAGGGCTCCATGAGGTCTTCGTGGGCCTTAACGACCTGCACCTTTCATTGGGACACCACTTTATGTTCGAACCGCTGTTGCGAGGGCACGTGGAGCGGGTTGCGGTTGCCGCGCACAAACAAAATCTCCGTTTTGGCTTTGGCGGCATTGCGCGTGTCGGGGAGGGACAGTTGCCGGGGCAGGACGTGCTGGCCGAACACCTGCGGCTGGGATCGCGGGCGGTTATCTTGTCTCGCACCTTCAGCGGCGGCGGCGGGGAGCGTTCTTTCCGCCAGGGGGTTGAGGAACTTCGCAAAGCCGAGCAGGCGCTTGCAGACCGGACCGTTGCTCAGGTCGAGGCTGATCGCGCCAGAATTGCGGACTTGATCCGCTTGCTGGCTAAACCTGTTGGACAAGGCGCATGAAGCGGCTGATGGATATTGTCTTTTCGCTGGCCGCGTTGCTTGCCTTAAGCCCGATATTGATTCTGACGGCCATGGCTATCGCAATGGAAGGGGGTTTCCCGGTGATTTTCCGGCAGACTCGTATTGGTCTGGGCGGACGCGAGTTCGAGATGTTCAAATTTCGAAGCATGAGGAAGAATGCCGCGGCCACCGGCCCCTATTTCACCGAGACAAATGATGTCCGGATAACCCGGGTCGGTCGCCTAATCCGCCGTACAAGCATTGACGAACTGCCTCAAATAATCAATGTCCTGCGCGGCGATATGAGCCTGGTAGGCCCGAGGCCCGATGTGCCGGCCCAGCGTGGCCTCTATACCGCTGATGACTGGGCGCGGCGCTGTAGTGTGCGGCCAGGAATCACTGGATTGGCGCAGGTGAATGGCCGTTCGGACAGTACGTTCGAGTTGCGTCTACACTTTGATCTTGAATACGTCGGCCAGGCAACCTGGTGGCGCGACTTGCAGATTATGTGGATGACCGCGCGCCAGCTCGGTGGGAAGCAGTCCAACTGAACGGTCCATCGTTGCGTGCACGGCGCATACTCAGGTGCCAAACCCTATAATCCGGCTATCGCGATTCCCAACAGCGCCTCGACCGCTGCAATTACGTGAACCAAAGACAAGCTGAATCCGTCATGGAGCAAAAGCCGATCGGCTACAACGTTCACACGGGCTCCGACCGGCGGGCGATGCTTGAGGCCATAGGGCTTTTTTCGGTGGAGCAGTTATTTGCGGACGTGCCGAAGCAGGTTCGCCTTCGGCGCGAGCTTGACATCCCTCCCGCGCTCAGTGAATGGGAGCTGATGCGTGATGTCATGGCGATGGCCGGGCTGAACCAGACAGTGCTCACGCATTCGAATTTTCTCGGTAGCGGTGCCTACGAACATTACATCCCAGCCGTTGTCGACGCCATCGTCTCCCGCGGCGAGTTCCTAACGGCCTATACGCCTTATCAACCCGAAATGAGCCAGGGCCTGTTGCAAGCCCTGTTCGAGTTTCAGGTGCTCGTGGGCAGGTTGCTGGGCCAGGAATCCGTCAATTGCTCGGTTTATGACGGCGCGACGGCGCTTGCCGAATCGTGCTGGATGATGTGTTCAGCCAGCGGCAAGCGCCGCATCGTGGTCGCGCAAGCCCTCTGGACCGAATACCGCGAAGTGCTGACAACCTATCTGGAGCCGCGTGGTGTGCGGCTCGACAGCGTAGGGAATGACGCTGGCACTGGCCGGATCGACGCGGCGGCCGTGGCCGCATTGTTGGCGTCCGGCGATACTGCCGGCGTCGTGTTGCAAAGCCCCAATGCCCTTGGCGTTATCGAGGACGTTGCAGCACTTTCCCCGATTTGCAAACAGGGGCGGGCACTGCTTGGCGTATGTGTCAACCCGCTGCTTTGCGGGTGGATCGAAGCGCCTGGCAGACTCGGAGCCGACATCGTCGTCTGCGAAGGCCAACCTCTTGGCTTGCCGCTCAGTGCAGGCGGGCCTTATGTCGGCATCATTGCTTGCAGCAAGCCGCTTGAACGGTATCTGCCGGGTCGGCTTGTCGGCCGGGTGCACGACCTCAACGGCAAACTTGGTTATGCGCTGGTCAAGGAAGACCGCGAGCAGCACGTGGCACGCGACAAGGCTACCAGCCACATCTGCTCCAACCAGGCACTCAATGCGATTCGCGTTGCGATCTACCTAGTTTGTCTGGGTGATGCAAATTTCATGCGAATCGCCGAGACCAATGCGGCCAATGCGGCCCTGTTGCATGAACTGCTGGTTGCGCTTCACGGCGTCAAGCCGCTGCGCAGTGGCGCTTTTTTCAACGAATTTTCGATCGAGTTGCCTGTTGCCGCCACGGTCTTTTGTGCGCGCATGCGCAAGCTCGGACTTTTTGCGGGTGTGCCAGTCGCGGCTGAGTTGGCGGGCCACGAGCGTGGCCTGCTGGTTGCGGTCACTGAAACCAAATCACGCGCCGATATCGAGGCTTATGCCGCGCATGCGCGGGCTTGCCTGCAGGAGTGCTGAGATGGCCGCTACGTCCGCTTCCCAGACCATCACTGAATTGCACCGCTCTGGCGCGGCCAGCGATGTTTTTGCCGGACGCCTGTCCGGGAAGACCCCTGCGCCGCCGGCTTTTGCACGAGCCCGTACCGCCATTGGACTTCCCGAAGTCAGCGAGGTCGACGTCGTCAGGCATTTCACTCGCCTGAGTCAGGAGTCGCACGGCGTTGACAACGGACCGTATCCGCTTGGCTCCTGCACGATGAAATACAACCCGAAGCGCAATGACGAGCTTGCACGCCTCTCGGGCTTTGCCAATGCCCACCCGATGCAGGACACCGACACGCTGGGCGGCGTATGGGAGATGTACGAGCGGTTGCAGGCCATGATTTGCGAGATTACGGGTATGGACGCCTGCTGCCTGGCGCCCGCTGCCGGTGCCCATGGCGAACTCGCAGGCCTGCTGGTGATCCGCGCACATTTTGCACAGCTGAATAACCGTCGTCCAGTGGTGCTGGTACCCGACTCGGCGCATGGCACTAATCCGGCGTCGGCTGCCATGGCGGGTTTTGACTGCCGTATCGTGCCATCCGACGTCAAGGGCCGGGTCGATCTTGCAGTGCTGCGCGGAATGCTGACTCCCGATGTCGCGGCTTTCATGCTGACCAATCCTTCAACCCTGGGTCTGTTTGAGGACCAGATCGTCGAGATTGCTGACGCGGTTCATGCCAATGGCTCGTTGCTCTATTACGATGGTGCCAACCTCAACGCGTTGATGGGTATCGTGCGTCCCGGCGACATGGGTTTTGATGTGGTTCATGTCAATGTGCACAAGACTTTTTCAACGCCGCATGGCGGCGGTGGACCGGGCGCCGGTCCGGTCGCGGTCAAGGGCGCGCTGGCTGCCTATCTGCCGAGCCCGGTCGCAGTTCGAAAGAACGGCGTGGCTCAACGAGACGATGACAGGCCGCTTTCCATCGGTCGCATGAAAAGCTTCCACGGCCATGTTGGTGTGTTGCTGCGTGCTTACGGCTACTTGCGCACTATGGGTGGGGCCGGCTTGCGACAGGCGTCCGAAAACGCGGTGCTGAATGCCAATTACCTGCAGCACCGGCTGGCGCCAATGTTGCCGCCGGTTTACGACCAGTTCTGCAAGCATGAAACCCTGTTGTCGGGCGAGAAGCTCAATACATCGGCACGCCAGTTCGCCAAGCGGCTCATCGATTACGGCATCCATCCGCCAACGCTGGTAGGTGCGGGCTGCGTTTATTTCCCGGGTGACCTCAAGTCCGCGATGTTGATCGAGCCGACCGAAACAGAGACCAAGGCCAGCCTGGACTACCAGGTGGAAATTTTCCAGCGGGTCTTTGATGAGGATGCTACCGACGAAGCGCTTGTCGAAAGTGCACCGCTGAGCCGAAAAATTGCACGAATTGATTTGAAGACTTAAGGATTTGCCATGTGTGGAATAGCTGGCGTGGTCAACGCTGCGGGTACGACCAAAGATGATGTCTGGAAGATGATCGACTGCATCAAGTATCGTGGGGTCGATGAGCAGGGTGTGGAGGACCTTGGGCAGGCGGTGCTGGGTCACGCACGACTTGCGGTGGTGGATCCCGAAAACGGCATGCAGCCCATGTCGAGTACCGACGGCAAGGTCTGGGTTGTTTTCAACGGCGAAATCTTCAATTTCATTGAGTTGCGCGAACAGCTCAAGGCCAAGGGCTACAAGTTCAAGTCGCGCTGCGACACCGAGGTGCTGGTGCATCTGTGGTGCGAAAAGGGCGAAAAAATGCTCGACGACCTGGTCGGCATGTTCGCTTTTTTTATCTGGGATCAACGAACGGAAACCGGCATGCTTGCGCGAGATCGTCAAGGTATCAAGCCGTGCTTTTATGCCTCTTATCAAGGGGGCCTGGCTTTCGCCAGTGAAATAAAGGCCATCCTTGCGTTGCCGAAATTTAAACGCAAAGTCAATGAATCCGCGCTTGGCAATGTCTTTACCTTCAACTATTGCCCTCCGCCGGAGACTTGCTTTGAGGGCATTCGCCATCTGCCGCCCGGCACTTTTATGCGTTACGGTGCGGGCAAGCTCTCCGAGCCGGTGCGCTACTGGAACTGGCCTCTCGATGGCCCTCGTGTTGATGCGTCTCAGGAACAGCTTGAGCAGGCACTCAACGAGGCAATCAAGCTGCAGATGAGGTTTGACGTCGACGGTGGCCTGTTTCTTTCTGGCGGTGTCGACTCGTCGGTGATCGCCAATCGGCTGGTGCCGCAATGGAACCGGCCGCAGCTCGATGCAATCGGCTTGCGCATCGAGGACAAAGGGTTTTCGGAGTACTCCTATGCTGAGCGCGTGGCGTCGGAGCTCGATATCAATCTGAAGCCGCTTGATATCAAGCCAGCCGACATTCCTGAGATTGCACAAACTGTGGTGCGGCACGCGGAACAGCCACACGGTGATTTTTCATTCTTTTTATTCTTCCTTCTCTCACGCGAGGCTCACAAGCAGGGGAAGATCGTGATGTTCACGGGTGACGGGCCTGACGAGGTCATGCTCGGCTTCCGTCACAACGAACAGTTTTTCTCGGAAATGACACGCACCAATTTTCCGATGCGCAGCTACTTCGACCTGATCAGCTACAGCACCGAAAAAGACCGTCATCGGATGATGAGCCCGACTTTTTTCCCGCACACTCAGGGCGCCCTCGACAGATTCATGGAAATCATCGAACCGTTCGGCGACCTTGAGCCGGCAGAGCAGGTTGCAGCCTATGAACTCAACTCGCTGATGCCGGGCAACAATTCGGTCAAGGGTGACCGTATGGGGGCCTGCTGGTCAATTGAGGGTCGCGCGCCTTTTCTCGACCACCGCGTTAGCGAAATGTTTGCACGCCTTCCGGTGACTTCA
Organism: Polaromonas sp. P1_F4; assembly: GCF_056405675.1. Taxonomy (NCBI): domain Bacteria; kingdom Pseudomonadati; phylum Pseudomonadota; class Betaproteobacteria; order Burkholderiales; family Comamonadaceae; genus Polaromonas; species Polaromonas sp. P1_F4. The sequence continues at coordinate 135,762 of NZ_JBFUBP010000010.1, forward strand.
AAATTCCGTGATGGCATCGGCAAGCATTTTCTGAAGCAGGCCGCAGCGAGCTATTTCGACCACGATTTCGTCTTCCGCCCCAAGACCATGCCGACCCTGCCGATTGGCGAATGGATCAAAGGACCACTTTATACCTGGGCACGCGATGTACTGAATCTGCCTGATGGTGGCCGTTTCGACCGTAATGAGCTGCTGGTAATGCTGGAGGAGCACCGTAGTGGTCTACACAACCACACGAAACAGCTGCGTACTCTGTTGATGACCAAACTCTGGCTGCAGGAGTTTTTTCCCGAAAACGCATAAACAAAAACATAGGCTGGACATGGCGGATTTTGATTACTACCTGGCGCAGTTTGTCGACATTCATGGGCGGCCCAAGGCCAAACTGGTACCCGGCAAGCACAAGGACATGATCTTTGGCGCCGGCGCCGGCTTTGCCGGCTTTGCCATTGCCGGCATGGGCATGGAGCCTCACGGCCAGGAGTTCATGGCGATCGGCGATCGCGGCGATGTGCGGCCGGTACCCTGGTTGCCGGGTACTGCGGTCGTCGCCTGCGATGGTCATGTCCAGGGCAAGCCGCACGCGCTCGATTCGCGCGTGATTGCGAAGAATGCGCTGGCCGAATTCCGTGAGGAGACCGGGCTAACCTTCTTCTCCGGCCTTGAGCCCGAGTTCTTCCTATTGCGCAAGGACGATAGCGGCTCCTATGCCGTTGCCACCGAGTCTGAGTCGCTCGACAAACCCTGCTACGACTTCCGCCACCTTTCCTCGGTTACGCCGTTCCTCATGGAACTTCGTGCTGCGCTCGAGGGCGCAGGCATTGATGTCTACCAGATTGACCATGAGGACGCGAACGGCCAGTTCGAGATGAACTTCACTTACGCCGACGGGCTGCGCACGGCAGACAACCTGACCTATTTCAAGATGGCTGCACAGGCGATCGCGAAGAAGCACGACATGCTCTGCAGCTTCATGCCGAAGCCATTCGCCGAACGCTCCGGCAGTGGTCTGCACATGCACATGTCGGCCGGCAAGGCTTTCGGCGATAACGCGTTCGAGGATCCAGCTGACCCCAGCGGCATGCGGCTCAGCGCGCTCGCTCGCCATTTCCTTGGCGGTCTGATGGCGCACGCGCGCGGCCTGACCGCGATCGCCGCGCCCTGTGTCAACTCGTACAAGCGGCTGGTCTCACGCGGGTCGCGTTCCGGCGCGACTTGGGCGCCGGTCAACATCGCCTGGGGCGACAACAACCGCACCGCTTTCGTACGGGTGCCGGGCGGCCGGCTCGAACTGCGCGTACCGGACGCTTCGGCCAATCCCTACCTGCTGACGGCGGCGATCGTGCACGCCGGCCTCGATGGCATCCGCCGCAAGCTCGACCCGGGCCAAGCCTGCAACGAAAACCTCTACGCGTTGAACCTTGACGAACTCTCCGCGCGCGGCATCGCGCGGCTGCCGGCCTCGCTACCCGACGCGCTTGATGCTCTCGAAGCCGACACCGCCCTGTGCGCCGCTCTCGGCCAGCGGTTCGTCGACGAATTCGCGAGGCTCAAGCGCCTCGAATGCGACGAACTGCTGCTCAATGTATCGCCGGCCGAGTTCCGGCGTTACGTCGATTTTTTCTGAAGATGCCCGACCGGCCGATCTCATGAGCGATGTCGCTGTTTCCGCCACCGGCTGCGACGTGCTTTTCGTGGTCTACGGCAGCGGCCATATCGGCAAGGTGGCTCCAGTCATGAAGCACCTGCAGTCACTGGGCGCCCGTTGCGAATTACTGGCGCTGACCTTGGGCTACCAGCAAGCTCGGCGGCTTGGTGTTGAGCCGCGCGGCTACGCGGATTTCCTGCACCTGGTCGACCGCGAAGCGGTGCTCGCGCGCGGCCGCCAATTGCTCGATGGCAACAGCCACCCCGACGTCGACCCGTTCGAAAGTCAGTGTTATCTGGGGATCAACTACGAGGAGTGGGTGCAGACCCATGGTGAGGCCGAGGCCGCACGCCGATACGCCAGCACGGGCCGCCGCGGTTTTCTGCCGGTGCGCTTCATCGGCAGCGTGATTGACGAACTGCGCCCTGCGGTGGTCGTGAGCACCGGGTCGCCGCGCTCCGAACAGGCCGCGATCGAGGCCGCCGTTCAGCGCGGCGTGCCCAGCCTGACGATGGTCGACTTGTTCGGCCTGCCGCACGACGCCTACTTGCGCAACGAGGTGTTCGCGGACCGCATCACGGTGTTGTCGGATTTTGTGCGGCGCAACTTGCTGGCCGCGGGGATCGCCGATTCGCGCATTGCGGTGACTGGCTGTCCCGCCTACGAAGGCCTGTTCGATCCGGCGCATGCGCTGGCCGGCGAGGTGCTTCGCCGCACTCTTGGCTGGCAGGGCCTCAAGGCGGTCATGTGGGCCGGCAATTTCGAGGAACCCGGCCCCGGTGTGAGCGCGGAGAACCTCGGTACAGGCTTGGCGCTCGACGTCGAACGCCGGCTGCGCACATGGGTCGAGGCGCGTCCCGACGTCGCGTTGTTGATCCGCTATCATCCGAGCCAATACCATCTGTTTCCGGACCTGGGCGCGCATCCCCGGATCTACCGGAGCGTGCCGACAGAGGACGCACTGGCGCCGCAGTTGCACCTGGCCGACACGCTGGTGGTGCAGACCAGCACGGTCGGTTTCGAGGCAGCACTGATCGGCCGGCGCGTGCTGAGCCTGTCCTGGTCGCCGATGGTCATTAACCTTGATTTTGACTATGGTCGGCTCGGTTTGGGAGAATCCGTGGCATGCGCCGCGGATCTGCTGCCGACTCTCGAACGCGAGCCGTTTCGTCCGATCGACCGTTCTGTGTTTCCGCCGCCGGGGCTTGCGACGCCGCGCGTAGCGGCGGAGATCCTGGCACTGGCCAGTGCGCGTGACCGGCAGTTTCCGCTTCCGACTTGATATCCCTATTTTCAGCGAGCGCTCCATGACCCCACCGTTTGCCGATAAACCTTTCCCTCATCTCCAGTACTGCGTACGCTGCTGCGTGCCGCAGACGCAGGAGGGCGTAGTGTTCGACGAGCTTGGCGTCTGCCAGGCCTGCCAGTCGGCGGAGCAGAAGATCCACATCGACTGGGCCGCGCGTGAGCGCGACCTGCGCGCGACCCTGGAGGCCGCGAAGGCCTCGGCCGGCAATAATTACGACTGCATCATCCCGATCAGCGGTGGAAAAGACAGCACCTTTCAGCTGCATGTGCTGACCAAGATCTACGGCATGAAACCGCTGGCCGTGACCTTCAGCCACAACTGGTACAGCGAGACTGGCTGGTACAACCTGCAAAACTCGCTCGAGCAGTTCAACGTTGACCACATCATGTTCACGCCGAACCGAAGCGTCGTGAACCGCATCGCGAAACATTCGCTGGCCGGCATCGGTGATTCCTGCTGGCACTGCCATGCCGGCGTCGGCGCATTCCCGCTCCAGGCGGCGGTTCGCTTCAACATTCCGCTGCTGGTCTGGGGCGAGTCGATCGCCGAGAGCTCGGGCCGTGCCTCCTACAAGAATCCGGTGCGCAAGTTCGACAGGGAGTACTTCACCAAGGTCTCGGCCAAGCTGCGGCCCGACCAGATGGTGCGCGACGACCTCAGCGAACGCGATCTCTACCCGTTCAACGTGCCATCGGCTGAGGAGTGCGAGCGCGTCGGCGTCTACGGCATCCACCTCGGCGACTACATCTTCTGGGACGACGAGCGCCAGACCGAATTCGTGCGCGACGTTTATGGCTGGCGTGAAACCCAGATAGAGGGATCCTATAAGCGCTACAAGAGCGCCGAATGCATCATGCCGGGCGTGCACGACTACACGAACTACCTCAAGCGCGGTTACGGCCGGGCGACCTTCCATTCGAGCGTCGACGTGCGCGCCGGCCTGCTGAGCCGCGACGAGGCCTGGCAGCTGATTCGGGACAACGACGGCGTGCGCCCCGAGGGCCTCGACTATTACCTGAAGATCACCGGTATGACCGAAGGGGAGTTCCATGCCACGATGGAAGGCCACCGTCGGCCCGAAATGAAAAATGTGGTGATCCCTATTTACCCGAAGCCGGCGCCGAACGAAGAAAAACTCGTGCCGCATCCGCAGCAGCTGATAGCGCGCGTGCAGGCCGATACCGGTGCGCCAGCGGCTGACGACGAGGCCGCCGCATGAGCGGCCGCTTGCCCAGCATCGCCGCGATCCTGCAGGGTTACCGCGACGGCAGCCTGACACCGCTCGACGTCGCGCGCCATTACATCGAGGTCTACACCGCGCAGGAGCCGCGCTACCACGCCTGGGAATGCTTCGACCCTGAGTTGTTCCTGACGGCCGCCCGTGCCGCGACCGAGCGCCTGCACGCGGGCGAGGCGCCGCGCGCGCTCGAAGGCATCCCGTTCGCGGTCAAGGACATCTTCAACACGGCCGACTTCCCGACCCAGATGGGTAGCGAACTTTGGCGCGGGTTCACCCCTGGCAATGATGCGCGCGTGCTTTACGACATCAAGCGCCTCGGCGCGATCGTGCCCGGCAAGACCGTGACGGCCGAGTTCGCCGTGCATTCGCTCGGCAAGACCATCAACCCGCACGCGGCTGACCGCACGCCGGGCACCTCCTCGAGCGGCTCGGCAGTCGCGGTCGCCACTGGCATGGCACCGGTCGCTCTCGGCACGCAGACTGCCGGCTCGATCATCCGACCCGCGAGCTTCTGCGGTATCTGGGGCTGCAAGCCCTCGTTCGGGCTGGTACCGCGCACAGGTACCCTCAAAACCACCGATAGCCTAGACAGCATCGGTTTCTTCGTCAACCACGCAGCCGACCTCGAACCGGTATTCGAGGCGCTGCGCGTGCATGGTCGCAACTTTCCAATCAGCGATGCGGCGCTCAGCGACGTGGCGCGTCAGGCGGCGCCCGTCGGCCGGCCCTGGCGGATCGCTGTGGTGCGCCCGCATGTCTGGCGTCACGCGCCAGCCTACGCGACGAAGGCGTTTGACGCTTGGTGCTCGCGCCTGGCCCGCAACCCGCGCTTCGAGCTGTGCGAGGCGGCGCTGCCGCCGTCGATGCTGCGTTCGCATATCGTGCACGAGACGATCTACAACAAGGCGCTGGCCTACTATTTCCAGGAAGAGTTCAAGCGCGCCGAGCTGATTTCGCCTGTGATGAACCGCCTCATCACGGCCGGCCAGCTCGTGACGCCGGCCGAATACCAGGCAGCGCTCGACGAGCAGGTCGCGATGGCGCGCGACATGGACGCCTTCTTCGCCGATGCCGACGTGATCGTCACGCTCAGCACGGCCGGCGTGGCGCCGCCGCGCGATCAGGAAGAGGCGCCCGATTCGGCGCTCATGTGGACCCTGACGCAGCTTGCGGCCGTCAGCGCGCCGGTGTTTTCGTCGCCCGAGGGTCTGCCATTCGGGTTGCAACTGGTGGCGCGCCGGTACAACGACCCCCTGCTGTTCCGCTTTATCGCTGAAGCCGGTACGCATGGGCTGCTGACGCCGACCGCGCCGGTCTAATCTAGAGCGCGACGAGCTCGCGCATGTGGCACAGGCCGGCCTGCGGTAGCCTACAGGGTGGCGCTTCCGGCGGCAGAGTCGACAGAGTCCTGCGCCCGGCGGCCAGCGCAATCACCAGCGCCGTGCTTTCACAGCCAACCACCCATTCAGCGCGGCTGATGGCCTCTGCGAGGTTGGGCGCATCGTCGAGTGCGACGTCCAGGCCATTCTGGCGTGTCAGCCAGGCGTCGTATTTACCGGCTTCGTCGGACGGGTGCGGACGCAGCCGAATCGACCAGTCACGCCGCGCGCCGAGCCGCGCCAGATTTGTGACGAAATAATCGAGCGCCTCGAATTCACCGGGCTGAGCCAGGCCAGGCCAGCTATAACGCAGAGGCTCGAGCACATAGAGGATGCGACCGGCCTGCGTCGGTGCCGGCGCAGCGATCGCCGCGACCTGATCACGCAGATAAAGGTTCTCGACCTGCCGCAGGGGCATGCCGGGGAATGTGCTGGCGGCGATCGCCAGCGCGTCGGCGTCGGCGACCCAGATCTCGTCGGGCAGCACCCGCTCGCCGGCACGTTCGAAACGCGCCGCGTAGTTTACCCAGTGGTCGATCAGCGCGACGCTCTGCAGGCCTAAGGAGCGCGCACGTCGCCGTGCCTCATGTTCGAGATCGCTGGCCCAGCCTGTGCCACTGAGCAGCGAGCCGGCACTGGCGAGCGCGCTGTCGAGCTCGAGCGGCTGCAGCGGCGCCAAGCCGCTGGCGCGCCAGATCGCGGCGGCCGGCCCTTGCATCACAGGCAACCAGACCTTTTGGGTTTCGACTCGCAGCGCCGCGACGATGATGTTGGCGGCGCCCGCGTCGTGACACACCACGGCGACCGGAGCGGGCAGCTCAAGCATCGCCGAAACGCGCGAAATAAAGGATGTCCTGGGCTGCGCCGTCCACGATCTCCTGGCCGCGACGTACGCCGTCGGGCTGCATGCCGGAGCCGTGCATTAGGCGCAGCATCGGCGTGTTGCAGCCCAGCGTGCCGGCCGTGACCTTGCGCAGGCCGCGTGCCTCGAGCAGCCAGGTCATCAGGGTCGACCAGGCGTCAAAGCCGAAACCGCGGCCGCGCGCGGCGGGCGCCCCGATCATGATGCCCATGTCGGCGGTGCCGTGCTGGGACGCGACATAAGCCGTCATGGTGCCCAGCAGGCGCTCGTCGACCCGATCGCACACGCCGAAAAAAAAGTTCGGCGAGTCCTCAAATGAAGCGAGGTAGCGCAGGCTGCTATCCCGGTCGTGTCGCACGAAGCGCTGGTTGCTGTAGCGCATCAGCAGCGGATCGTTGAGCCAGCCAAGGTAGTCGTCGGCGATGTCGTGCGCGCTGAACGGCCGTAGCACGACCTTGTCGCCTTCGATCAACGGCTGTGACATCGGGCTCAGGTCGCCGCGCGCAGCGCGTCGAGGTTACGCCAGACCTTCTCGAACGCGCCGATCACGACTTTGACGTCGTCGCTCGAGTAATCGTTGAGGCAGATGTTGATGCCCATGAAGGTCTCGCTGTGGAGTTTTTCGGCGACAGGGCAGATGCCGTGCGCGTAACTAACCTCGCGCTCGCAGTACGGCGAGTTCCATGGAAAGCCCTTGCTGCCGTAGGCGATGCGGTTCTGGAATAGTGGGTAGAGGTGGACGTTCTGGTAGCCGTTCATGATGCCGGGCAGGCCTTCGGCGCGCAGCGCGGCGACGATCTTCTCGCGCGGGACGTCGAGCAAGGCGGTATCGAGCGTGATGCCGTAGACGTAGTAGACATGGGTGCAGCCGTCGGAAACCTTTGGTGTGGTCAGGCCCGGCAGCGCGGCCAGGCCGGCGTCGAGCTGGACCGCGACGCGCTGCCGGCCCTCGATGTTGGGGCCAAGCTTCTTGAGTTGTTCGGTAGCAATCGCCGCCTCGATCTCGCCGAGCCGGAAGTTGTAGCCGAGCATGTTGGAGAGCTCGTGCGGATCGTTGCTGTCGATCACGGCCTCGGCGTGGTTGCGGATCAGGCGCAGGCGCTCGGCGTAGCGGTCGTCTCCGGTGACCAGGATGCCCCCCTCGCCACAGTGGATGTGTTTATGGTAGTTCAGGCTGAAGCCGCCGATGTCGGCCAGCGTGCCGGTAGCTTGGCCGTAGTAGGTCGCGCCGGGGGACTGTGCAGTGTCGCAGAGCAGTTTGACGTTGTGGCGCGTAGCGATCTCGCGCAGCGCCCGCATGTTGCAGGACTGGCCGAAGATATCGACCGCCATGATCGCGCGCGTGCGCGGCGTGATGAGTTTTTCGACGCTTGCCGGATCGATGTTGAAGGTCTGCGGATCGATGTCGGCGAATACCGGTATGCCGTTCCACTGCAGCACCGCGGTCGCGGTTGCGACCATGGTCCAGGGGCTGGTGATGACCTCGTCGCCGGGCTCCAGGCCGATCGCGCCGACCGCTGCGATCAGGCCCGAGGTCCAGGAGTTGACAGCGATTGCGTGCTTGACGCCGAAATGTTTCGCGGCGGCGTCCTCAAATGCGCGCACACGTGGACCTCCCATGAATGCCGCGCCCGGCGCGCCGATATAGGCCGACAGCACGCCGCTGCGGATCACTGCGGTTGCGGCCGCGAGCTCTTCCTCGCCGATAGTATTGAAGGGCTTGAAATGGGTTTGTACTGCGGGGGTGCCGCCGAGCAGGGCGAGGGTCTGTGTGTTCATGCGGTGGCCTGAAAGGGTCCGGGTGTCCCGGGGGGGGTTGACGGTGATGATTCTAGTGACATGGCGCGCAGGAGTTCACAGAGGCGCTGCGCAATCAGCGCGCTGTCGCCGTCACTGGCGAGCGCGGTGTCCGCGCGCAGCGCTCGATGGATGTTGGTTACTGCGTTCGACATCGTCGCGAGGTAGCCGCCGGGTCGGATTTCGCCTTCGGGCAGCGCGCGGTAGCCAGCAAACTGCGGGCTCGGTTCGGCAAGCCGGTGGCGCCAGCGCATGCCGCCGTCCTCCATCGCGATCACTGCGCGCTCGGTCACGAACTGCAATTCGAACAGCGAATAGTCGGCCGCGTGGCCGGCGTTGAGGCTGACCTCGACGCCGTCGCGTGTGCGCAGCAGCGCTGGCACAGTCGGGTCGGCAGGCCAGTGATCGTAAAGCGGTGCGCCCGCGTGGCGCGCCTCGAGCGGGCCGAGCAGGTCGTGCAGCAGGTCGATCATGTGGCTGCCGTTGTTGAGCACGCCCTTGTTGTAGTGGCCGCTGACCGAACGAAGCGCTCCCCAGTGGCCGCTCGCGAGTTCGCCGCGCAAGCGCACCACCTCGGCATCCCAGCGCCGGTTGTGGTTGACTGCAAGCAGCACCTGTTGCGTGGCGCAGCGTTGCACCAAGTCTTCCGCTTGCGGGAGGCCGGCGCAGACCGGTTTTTCGCAGAATAGCAGCCGCGGGTCCAACGCCAGCGCTGCGATGCCATCATTGTGATGGGTTGCAGTGGGCGAGCAGATGCTGACTACATCAAATCTGGCGCCGGCCGACTTGGCTTCGGCGATGTTCGCATAGCCAAGCGCAACGCCCCAGCGCCGCATGAAGGCAGCGCGTTTCGGTGCGTTGGGTTCCACGCATGCGTCAAGGCTGAAACCACCGTGGGCAAGGTAAGCGCCGGCGTGCGTGCGCGGTGGGGCACCGGTTGCGGTGTCAGCGTCAAAACCACCGGCGATATTGCCGCAACCGATCAGCAACACCCGGAGTTTGTCTGCCTTTTCGTTCATAAGGAGAGCGCGAGCGCGCGAAAAATCTTCAGGTTCGCCGAGAGCTTGCGACCAAAGCGCGGCTCCCCTGTCCGGTCGCGTACCTTGACCGGCACGTTCGCGAGCCGGTAGCCATTGCGCGCCGCGAATAGCGCGAGTTCCGCACCGATCGAGCGGTAGGCGTCGAAATGTCCGAGTGCGCGGTAAACACCGATGCGGTAGGCCTTCATGCCGCAGAGCGGGTCGGCGATGCCGAAGCGCTGTGTGTACCAGGCGAACACATGCTCTGCCACCCGCGGCTTTCGGTCGCGCACGCCGAGCACCACGTCGGCGCCGGATTCGAGGCCGGCGATGAAGTCAAGCAGAAGCTCCGGATTGTGCTGACCGTCGGCGTCTAGTGTGATGACGGCTTCGCATCCGAGCCGGTCGGCTTGGGCAAACCCGCTGCTGAGTGCTGCGTCATAGCCGCGATTGACCGCATGGCTAACGACCAGCGCACCGGCCACACGCGCGGCTTCGGCAGTATCGTCGGTGGAGCCGTCATCGACGACGATGCATTGACCGTAGCAGCGCGCACCGCTCACTACAGCGGCGATGCTCGCCGCCTCGTTGAGCGCCGGGATCACAAGGGCTATTCGAGATCGGTCCACTTCAGGTGGCCTCCGGCGGCAACGTCGTGGCGCAGCTTGCGTCCAAGCAATTCGGACAGGTGGTAGGGTGGGATGGCATCGGCCGGGCAGGGCCGCAATACCTCAAGGTCGGCATCCGTGAGGAGCGCGCCAGCGCCCAGCGCAGCTTTCGCGCGGATCGCACGGCGCTGCAGTACGACTGTCTGGCGCTCGTTGGGTTCGACCACCTTGACGCCGTCACCAAGCGCGTTCTCAAGCTCGCGCGTGCGCTCGACCATCTCACGCCAGCTGCGAGGGTCCATCGAGAACTTGTGGTCGGGACCAATCCTGCCGATGTCGTCGGTGAAATGTTTTTCGATCATGCGCGCACCTAGCGTCACGGCGCCGAGCACCGTCGCGTGGCCGGGTGTGTGGTCACTCAGGCCGAGCACAAGGTCTGGGTACATGGAACGGTAGGCGTTCAGCACGTTGAGCTTGATGTAATGGAAGTTCTCGAGGCTGGCCGTGTAGTTGGTATTACATTGCATCAGGCACATCTGTGGATTGATCGCGAGTCCGGCCGACACCGCGCGGTGCACGTCGTCGAAGGTTGATGCACCAGTGGCCAGGATATAGGGCTTGCCCTTGCGAGCGATGTATTCGACCATCGCGGTCCAGGTGATGTCGCCCGAGCCGATCTTGTAGGCCGGCACGAAGGGGTCGATATGCTCGACCAGCGCCATCGAATAGGGGCTCGTGAAAAAAGCGATGCCAGCCTGGTCGCAGGTTTCCTTGAGCGTCTCAGTCCAGTCGAGGCTCACGCTCGCGTCCTTGTAGACCTCGAACACCGATTTTTTCCAGCTTGCCTGGTGCGACTGGTCCCCGCCCAGACTCCGAAAACCGTGGTCACTGACAATCGTTGCGGCGGTGAAGTGTTGGAACTTGGCGGCATCGGCACCGGCCTCGGCACAAAGATGTATCAGGTCCTTTGCGCGCTTGAGATCGCCGTCGTGATTGGCTGCGATGTCGGCGATAAAGTAGGTTGGGAAGCCCTTGCCAATCGCCTTGCCGTTGATATTGAGGGTGTTTTCAGTGAAGCTCACGGTAATCCTTTGCGGCGAGTTGAATCTCGGATCCGAGGTTAGGTAAGGCTTGGCCAAAGATCTCTTCGAAACGACGGCTGTCCATGCACATTGCTTTGGGCCGCCAAGCTTTTAGAAAGGTCGCATTGGCAGCAAGGCTCCGGCTCATCGCTGCGGTCGGCAGGCCGAGAGCAGTGGCGAACGCGAACGCAAAGTCCGCCTTGCTCATGCCTCCATGCGAGCCCAGATTGAAGACACCGTGCTTACGCTGCGACGCGACAATTGCAATCATCTCGCAAAGGGTGGCCATCGACAAGGGAGAAAAGCGTACGTCGTCGAATACCTGCAGCGGCCGGCCTTCACTCAGCGCATCGAATAGCCAGTCAGTCAAGCTGCGCCGGGTCGGATGCCGGCTCAGGCCAAAAAAATTACTTCGCAGCACGGTTGCATCTGCGCCCAGCGCAGCCAGTTCGCCTGCGTACTTGCTCATCGCATAGTAGTTACCGGGGCAAGCCTGGCTCTCATCGCTCGAAGGATCGCGGTTGTAGACTTGGTCTGTCGAGATATGGATCAGGTGCGCGCCGACTGCTGTGCTAGCGGCTGCGGCATTTTCCGCGCCCAGGACATTGGCCCGCCAGGCTTCCTGTGGATGCGTCTCGCAGCGGTCTACGTCGGTCAATCCGGCTAAGTTAATGACCACTTCCGGAGAAACCCGGCGCATCAGCGCCAAGGTCGCGACCGCGTCGCCCAGATCGGCGGCCATCGCGCCACATCGGCCGTGGCTGCCAACGCTGTGGCCGTGCGCCGTCAGGTGCGGCACGAGACAGGTACCGAGCATGCCACTTGCGCCTAGCACCAATATCTTCATCGTCAACGCAGACTGGAGCCGAGAGCCTGGTAAATCAGTTCAGCGCGGCGCCAGTCGTCTTCAGAGTCTATATCGACGACGCGCCAGTGTGGAATCGGCAGCCCAAGCCCTGCCGTATGCATTTTTTTGTGCGCCAACCAGGCTGCGGCCTTGCCCCAGTAAAACTGGCCGGCGTCGTGAAAACTCTTCTCGAGATCCTGGGTTCGCGTCATTTCGTGTTCCGGACTGAAAAATGTCATCTGCCCGCTGTCGAGCCGGCGCATAGCACGCTGGATCGGGTGCGCATATTCGGTCACCGGGTACACGAAGTCGGCGTCGCGCTCCAGGCAAAGGCGTAACGCGCGAGCCATGTCTTCGCCGCTGAGCAGCGGCACGCAGGGGTAGATGCAGCATGCATGTTCGACTTGCCAGCCATAATCCCTGCAGGCCTGCACCGCATGGGCGATCACCGGTACGGTCGGCGTGAAATCATCAGCGAGCTCGGCTGGCCGTGTGAACGGCGCTTCGGCTCCGGCCGAACGTGCAATCGCCAGAATTTCGGCGTCGTCAGTCGAGACCACCACATGCTCGAACAGGCCGCTTTGTAGTGCAGAGGATATCGTGCGCGCGATCATTGGCGTGCCATAGAACGGCTTGATGTTTTTGCGTGGAATGCGTTTACTGCCGCCACGCGCGGGAATAATGGCGATTTTCATGCCTCGATCTTCCCAACCTGTTCTCCGATCAATCGTCTAAGCTGATCTACACTGAGGTAGTCAGGGTTGCTGCCGCTGTCGTAAGCAAAACCGGGGAGAACCCTGCTGGCCTTGAAAGCCTCGCAATAGGACTCGATCGAGAAAGCGCCGGCCGAAGGCAGAATTGCGTAATAACGGCCAATGTCGACCGTATTCGGACCGTCGCTCGACGTGATCATTTCTTCATGGATCTTCTCACCGGGCCGAATCCCGACTATCTCCTGACGGCATTCGGGCGCAATCGCCGTGGCCACATCCGTAATGCGATAGGACGGTATCTTGGGAACGAGTACTTCGCCACCCCAGGCATTCTCAAGTGACCACAGCACCATATCGACACCTTCCTGTAGGGAGATGTTAAAACGGGTCATACGTTCATCGGTTATTGGCAGAACGCCGGTTTTACGCCGCTCGAGGAAAAAAGGAATTACAGAACCCCGGCTTCCCATTACATTCCCGTAGCGCACAACTGACAATCGTATGTCGCGGTTGCCGCGTATGTTGTTTGCAGCCGTGAATAGCTTATCGGAGCAAAGCTTGGTCGCTCCATATAGGTTGATCGGCGCCGCAGCCTTGTCGGTCGATAGCGCCACAACGCGTTGAACGCCGTTGGAGAAGCAAGCTTCGATCAGATTTTGTGCGCCAAGTACATTGGTCTTAATACATTCAAAGGGGTTGTATTCGGCGGCTGGCACTTGTTTGAGTGCCGCAGCGTGAACCACGATGTCGATGCCCTCCAGCGCTCGAGTAAGACGCGACTCGTCACGGACGTCGCCAATAAAATACCGAAGGGCTGGATACTGGCGTTCCGAAAATACCTGCTGCATTTCGTATTGCTTGAGTTCGTCGCGCGAAAAGATCACCAGGCGGCGTACCTCGGGGTAGCGCTCCAGCACTGTTCGCACAAAAGCTTTGCCGAACGACCCCGTGCCGCCGGTAATTAGAATGGATTTGTTGTTCAGCATAGGATGGCCGGATAAATGCTCCCTAGCTCAGGAAGATAGCGGGTACGAGCACAATGTATGAAGTCCTGGCCATTATATGAATGGCCGCTGGGCGCCTGCGGTTTTTATCGCCTCGGAATTAAAAGCGTGAAAAAAATAAACTATCACTCTGCCAGCCTTTCCATGCTTTCGTTTGATGTAGCGTTTTTGCTGGTCAGCTGGTGGTTGGCATTCTGGTTTCGCTTCAACCTCGATATTCCAGAGGACTTTGACGCTCTAATCCGCAGCAGTTACGCTCTGGTCGTTGTTGGCTACGGTATCCCCCTGATGTTTGGAGGCCTGTATCGCCATGTCTGGCGTTACACGGGCATTCCTGAGCTACGACGATTGATGATGGCCTGCGTCGTCGGTTCGTTGCTGACAGCTGCCATCGTACTTATGCTGCGCTTACCCAGTTTTCCGCGTTCGGTGCTGCTATTGCATCCGATTTTGGTGTTGATGCTGCTTGGTGGAACACGCGTTGGTTGGCGGATGCTTTTTGAGCAGAAGCATTCAATCATCGGTGCCAACCCTATTCTTATAGTCGGTACCATGCAAAATGCCTCGTCAGCATTTAACGCGTTGCGTCAGTCGCGGCAATGGTATCCGGTCGGTATCGTGTCGCCGCTAATGTCCGAGCAGGGACGTTATGTGCACCAGATTCCAGTTTTGGGAGTGGCCGAAAACATTGCAGATATTGTCAAGACCACTGATGCCAAAGCAGCGTTGATTGCTTGCCCACAGGGAACACTGGGACGGCAAGCCCTGATGCTTCAAGCTAGCGCAGCCGGACTGCCTTTACTGACAATGCCGCGGGCTGACGAATGGCTTGGAGGTGGAGACAATGCCGTCAGAAAAATCGAACTCGAGGATTTGTTGGGTCGGGATTCGGTACAACTCGACGTCAAAACCCTCGCAGAGCTTTTTTCCGGTAAGACGGTGATGATTTCGGGTGCGGGGGGGTCTATTGGCTCTGAATTGTGCCGCCAGATCGCGCGGCTCGGCGTCGCGCGAATGGTGTGCATAGACTCTTCCGAGATTGCGATTTACAAGCTGGAACAGGATTTGCGGCAGGCCTATCCCCAAATGCAGGGTCTTTACTATACGGCAAATGTGCGCGAGATCGAGCGCATACGCGCTATCGCGGTGCTGTACAAACCATCTGTGGTGTTCCATGCCGCGGCCTATAAACATGTGCCATTGATGGAGTATCACAATGAAATCGAAGCGGTCCGCACCAATATTTTGGGGACTTTGAATGTGGCGAAAGTCGCTGGCGAATGCGGCGCTGCGCGGTTTGTACTGATTTCTACGGACAAGGCGGTCAATCCGACCAATATCATGGGTGCAACCAAACGCATGGCCGAACTGGTCGTGGGGGGGGTTGCATTGGATCACTCAACAACCCAATTTGTTTCCGTCCGTTTTGGCAATGTGCTTGGTTCCAGTGGTTCGGTTGTTCCACTATTTACGGAGCAGATTGCACGGGGAGGGCCGATCACTGTCACCCATCCTGATATCGTGCGCTATTTCATGACCATACCGGAGGCGGCCCAGCTTGTGCTGCAGGCTGGGCTAATGGGAAAAAGCGGGCAAATATACGTGCTGGACATGGGTGAGCCGGTCAAGATCGCCGATCTCGCGCGCATGATGATTCGACTTTCCGGAAAGACTGAACAGGATATCCCTCTCGCATTTACCGGCTTGCGACCGGGAGAAAAGCTTTATGAGGAATTATTGGCTGATGACGAGACTACCGAACCGACACCCCATCCCAAACTGCGCATTGCCAAGATATCGGGGCGTCAAGCGGTTGCCATTGAAAGCGTAACGGATTGGATCGCTAAGGCGGGTCCGTCGCCTCTGAGTAGCGATCTTCGGGCTTGGCTCTGCAGCCACTTGCCGGAATATCGCCCCCAAATCTATTGAGATCCTACAGCGAAATTCCTGTGCGTTCCAGAATGTCGCTCACCAGCTCCAGCCTCATCAAGGGGTTGTCCAGCGCCATCAGGCGCTGCTTGAGCTCCAGCGGGATGGGTAACAGCTCGCACCAGCGGTTGGACACCCAGCCGCAATCGTCCAGCCGGTAGGGCACCAGCAGCGGCATCTGGGCCTGCGGTATGTCGCGCACCTGCAGGCTTTTGATCAAACTGCCCAGCGCGTCGGCGGTGCCCTGCAGGTCGGGCGGAACCGCGACGGGCTGGTCGTCCTGGAGCCGGGTGACGTCGGCAATCCACAGGCCATGCCTGAGTTTTTCGCGGCGGGTGATTTCAAAGCGCTGTGCACCGGTGCAGCGTATGACCATCAGGCCCGGCTGGGGGATGGAAAATTCAGTGATGGTGGCCAGGGTGCCCACGGTGCTGAAGGCCTCGTTTGCAAAGCCGTCGCCCGTGGGAGCTCCGGCATCGGCGGGCCGGCGCACCTCGGAGCCTTCGGTGAGCGAGACAACGCCGAAAGGCGCGCCGGCCTTGTGGCATTTGCCGATCATGTCAAGGTAGCGGACCTCAAAGATGCGCAGCGGCAGCACGCCGCCGGGGTACAGCACCGCACCCAGCGGGAAGAGGGGGAGGGAGCTCAGCGTCAAGGCTTCTGGCATGGTCTCATCGTGCTTTGGAGTGCGGTGAACCACATCATCCCATGTGACCCGAGCGGTGAACTTCTCGTGCGTCTAATACGCTTTGCTCCAGGGGCTTTTCGAGGGGAGGTTCTCAGCTGACGGCATCAGCCGGTTGGCGCAGCAGCATGGCCAGGGAATTGGCCACGGTCCTGCGCAGTTCCCTGCGATCGCAGATTAGGTCAACCGCGCCTTTGGTCTGCAAAAACTCGGCGCGCTGAAAGCCTTCAGGCAGCGTGACGCGCACGGTGGACTCAATGACGCGCGGGCCGGCAAAACCGATCAGGGCCTTGGGCTCGGCGATCACGATGTCGCCCACGAAAGCAAAGCCGGCGCTCACACCGCCCATGGTCGGGTCGGTCAGCACGCTGATGTAGGGCAGGCCTTTTTTGGCCAGGCGGGTCAGCGATGCATTGGTTTTGGCCATTTGCATCAGGCTTAGCAGGCCTTCCTGCATGCGTGCGCCGCCGGTGGCGGTAAAGCAGATGAAGGGCACTTTTTGCTCAATGGCCGCATGCACGCCGCGCACAAAGCGCTCGCCCACCACGCTGCCCATGCTGCCGCCCATGAAGTCAAACTCAAAGCAGGCGACCACCACGCCGATGCTGTGAACGGCGCCGCCCATCACCACCAGTGCGTCGGTTTCCTGGGTGTTTTCGAGGGCTTCTTTCAGGCGCTCAGGGTACTTGCGGCTGTCCTTGAACTTGAGGGCGTCTACGGGCAGCACTTCCTGGCCGAGTTCATAGCGGCCTTCGGGGTCCAGAAAGGCGTCCAGCCGGGCGCGTGCCCCTATGCGGTGGTGGTGGCTGCACTGCGGGCAGACATTCTGGTTTTTCTCCAGGTCGGTCTTGTAGAGCACGGCCTCGCAACTCGGGCATTTGATCCAAAGGCCTTCGGGCACACTGCGGCGCTCGGTCGGGTCAGTGGGGCTGATTTTGGGCGGGAGGAGTTTTTCTAACCAAGACATGTGTCAGTCCTTGTTGTGTCGTGCAGCGCCTGGGCGCCTATCGCTTCAATGCCTTTTGGGCTTTTTGCCGGGCGAAAAGCGCAATTATGCGCCGGTTTCACCCAGTAAAAGAGGCACCGAAAGTCAGCCTAAAGCAGTACGGATTTCTTTCAAAAAGTCATGGGCGACCGTCGCCACCTTGTCACGCGGCTGGTTTTCAATCAGCTGGATGATCTTGCTGCCGATCACGACGGCGTCGGCCACCTTGCCGATGGCTTTGGCTGTGGCAGCGTCGCGGATGCCGAAGCCCACGCCCACGGGCACGTTCACATGCTTGCGGATGCGCGGTAGCATGGCTTCCACGGCGTCCACGTCCAGCGTGCCGGCGCCTGTTACGCCCTTGAGCGACACGTAATACACGTAGCCGCTGGCGACTTCGGCCACCTGGGCCATGCGTGCATCGGTGCTGGTGGGGGCCAGCAGAAAGATCAGGTCCATACCGTGGACGCGCAGCCGGGCGGCGAATTCCACGCACTCTTCAGGCGGGTAGTCAACGATGAGCACGCCGTCCACGCCGGCCTGCGCGGCATCGCGGATAAAGGCGCTTTCGGTTTTGCTGCCGCCATGCTTGATGTCATAGCGCTCAACCGGGTTGGCGTAACCCATCAACACCACGGGAGTGGTGCTGTCTTTGGTGCGGAACTGGCGCACCATCTCCAGCACCTGAGCCAGGCCGATACCAAGGGACAAGGCCTTTTCACCGGCCTTCTGGATGACCGGACCATCGGCGCTCGGGTCGGAAAAAGGCACGCCCAGCTCAATGACGTCGGCGCCGCCGGCCACCATGCTGTGCATCAGCTCGGGGGTGATGTCGGCAAAGGGAAAGCCTGCCGTGACATAAGGAATCAAGGCTTTGCGGCCCTGGCTCTTCAGCGCGGAGAAAGTAGTGGCTATGCGGCTCATGATTGCACCCCGCTGCCCTTGGCGCCGCTGGCGTCGAACGATGCGGCCGAAGCCGCGCCGCCCTTGACGGAAAAGCCGCGCATGGAAGGCCGGTCGTAAAACTCAGCGCCTGAGAGATCCGCCACGGTTCCGATGTCCTTGTCGCCCCGGCCCGAGAGATTCACGAGCAGGCTCTGGTCAGGACGCATGGTGCGCGCCATCTTCATCGCGCAGGCCACGGCATGGCTGGATTCAAGCGCCGGGATGATGCCTTCGGTGCGGCACAGGTAGTGAAAGGCTTCCAGCGCTTCGGTGTCGGTGATGCCGACGTATTCGGCACGGCCGATGTCTTTGAGGAAGGCATGCTCGGGGCCGACACCCGGGTAGTCGAGGCCCGCGCTGATGCTGTGTGTTTCAGTGACCTGGCCATCGTCGTTTTGCAGCACATAGGTGCGGTTGCCGTGCAGCACGCCGGGCAAGCCCCGCTGCAGCGACGCCGAGTGCTTGCCGCTGTCCAGGCCTTCACCGGCAGCCTCGACGCCGATCAGGCGGGTTTTGGCGTGCTGGATGTAGGGATGGAAGATGCCCATGGCATTGCTGCCGCCGCCCACGCAGGCGATCACTGCGTCGGGTTGTTTGGTGCCGATGAACTCCGGCATCTGCTGCAGGCATTCCGTGCCGATCACGCTCTGGAAGTCGCGAACCATCATGGGGTAGGGGTGGGGGCCCGCCACCGTGCCGATGATGTAGAAGGTGTTGTCCACGTTGGCAACCCAGTCGCGCATGGCTTCGTTGAGCGCGTC
The DNA here is from genome assembly GCF_056405675.1 of Polaromonas sp. P1_F4. NCBI lineage: Bacteria > Pseudomonadati > Pseudomonadota > Betaproteobacteria > Burkholderiales > Comamonadaceae > Polaromonas > Polaromonas sp. P1_F4. The sequence goes on from NZ_JBFUBP010000010.1 coordinate 154,575, forward strand.
TTTGAGCGTCTTGCTGCCGCTTTCGACCGGCACCACGGTGGCGCCCAGGAGGTTCATTCGGTAGACATTAGGGCTTTGGCGCTTGACGTCTTCGCTGCCCATGTAGACCACGCATTCGAGGCCGTAGCGCGCGCAGATGGTGGCCGTGGCCACACCGTGCTGGCCGGCGCCGGTTTCGGCGATGACACGCGGCTTGCCCATGCGGCGTGCCAGCATGGCTTGGCCTATGGTGTTGTTGATCTTGTGCGCGCCGGTATGGTTGAGGTCTTCGCGTTTGAGGTAAATCTGCGCGCCCCCCTGTTCACGGCTCATGCGTGCGGCATGGTAGATCGGAGAGGGGCGGCCTACGAAATGCGCCAGCTCGGAGTGGAATTCAGCGAGGAACTCCGGGTCGTGCTGGTATTTGGCGTAAGCGTCTTTGAGCTCGTTGATGGCATGCGTCAGGGTTTCTGAAACAAAACTGCCGCCGTAAATTCCGAAATGGCCTGAAACGTCAGGCTGGTGGTACTCGTACATGGTTAAGACTCTTTGCAAGTAGTTCGTCGGCGGCGCGAACGGCCGCTACAAACTGGTTGATCTTGTCGGCGCTTTTGATTCCCTTGGAAATCTCGACGCCCGAACTGACATCAACGGCCAGCGTTGTGCAACGCGGCCTGACTTGCAAAATGCCATCGATCACGTTTGCAGGCGTCAATCCACCAGACAAAACGAGGTGAGCGTTGACGTTTGGAGGAAGAAGTGACCAATTGAATGTTTTCCCGCCGCCGCCATAACCTTCGACATGAGCGTCGAGCAGGATGGCTTGTGCGGCCTTGAAGTCTTGTGCGTATTTTACGAGATCGAAGCCGGCAGGGGTTTTCGGCGTGTTTTCAGTGTTTTCTTCACCTAATGGGATGCGTGCGGCGCGCATGAAGGGCCGGCCCGCCTCCAGGCAGGTTTCGGGTGTTTCATCACCATGAAATTGCAGTAAAGCCGTTGGTATGCCTGCACATGTAGCTATGACTTTTGTAGCAGGCGCATTCACAAAAAGCAGCACCGGTGTGACAAAGGGGGGCAGGCGCCGAGCCAGCTCGGCAGCGCGTCCGGCCGTCACGTAACGTGGGCTGGCCTCGTACATCACAAAGCCGACCGCATCGGCTCCGGCCGCCACGGCTGTATCCACGTCTTCCTCACGGGTGAGGCCGCAGATCTTGATTCGGGTGCGGGTGGTGGGTGTCATGGCAACCAATCATAGGCTGCTGTGCGATTTGGGAGGCCGTAGTGGTCTTCGTAAATCGGTCCCAGGAAGTACAGGCCATCTGGTGAAAAGGTGGGCGCCGCAACATCCCTGCTGCGCGCGTCTCTTACCTCGGCCAGCCAGCCCGGCGGATAGTTGCCCTGGCCGACTGCGACCAGGCAGCCCATGATGTTGCGGATCATGTGGTGCAAAAAGGCGTTGGCCTCGAACTCGAAGCGCCAATATTTGGACCCATGACCCGCGCGCTCGGAAATGTCGATCCGGCTGATGGTTTTGACGGGAGACTTGGCTTGGCACTGCGCAGCCCGGAAAGAGCTGAAATCGTGCTCGCCAATGAGGTGCGTGACGGCCTGTCGCATCGCAGCGCCGTCCAGTGGCCGGTACACCCAGCCGACACGCCCGGCTTCCACGCTGGGCCGCACCGGCGATTCCAGCACCACGTAGGCGTACCTGCGTGCGATGGCGCTGCCGCGGCAATGGAATTCGTCGGGAACCTCGCGTGCCCATTGCACTGCGATGTCACCGGGCAAAAAGGTGTTGGTGCCGCGCACCCATGAGGCAATGTCGCGCTGCAGCGGCGTGTCAAAGTGCACGACCTGCATCAGCGCATGCACGCCAGCGTCAGTGCGCCCGCAGCAGAGGGTACGGATTGGCTGGGCAGCAAACTTGGCCAAAGCCAGCTCGAGCTTGTCTTGCACGGTATTGCCCGAGAGCTGGCTTTGCCAGCCCTCATAAGCACTACCGCTGTAGCTGACGCCGAGGGCAATCCTCACGGTTGAACCCCGGCCGGCGCGCAGTGAACGCGGTGCGTTCAGGCTGCGCTCACGCCAAGGCGTTCAGGAACGCCTGCGCCTTGACTTTCAGCGGGCCGCTGGCTTCGGCCAGCACTTCTTCGGCCAGCGAGCGGGCACCGTCAGTGTCGCCCAGCGAGCGGAATTCTTCGGCCAGCATGAACTTGGTTTCAAGCGGGTCATCCGACGAAGAAGATACTTCAAACTCAGGAGCGGGACTCTCCGTTGTTGGGCCATTCAGGTCAAGTGAAAGCGCGCCCAGGTCGAATTCCAGCATGCCGCTGTCGGCTACTGCCGGGGCCGGGGCCGGAGCAGCCTTGACCGGCGGGACCGGTTTGGCTGGCGGGACGAACGGCTCGGGTTCGAAGTTCAGGCCTTCGGACAGAAAGGAAATCTCGGGGGCAGCTTCGGCGGGCTTGGCCGCAGCAGGTGCCGGTGGCGTGGCCGCAGGCATGGCAACCGTTGCGCTGCTGAAATCCATGTTCAGGGCGGCGGGTTCCGGTTTCTTGGCAACGGGCGGGGCAACTGGTTTTGGTGCAACGGGCGCTGATATTGCCGCAGGGGTTGTGGCTGTATCAGGCTCATCACCGAGTGAGAAATCCAGGTCAAGATCAACGTCCACGGCGGGTGTTGGCGCAGGGACATTGACCGGTTGAGCCACCATGGCCACGGTACCGCCCGGGCTGAACGCCGATGTCCCGGCGGCAGAGGCTGTGCCGGCGGGCTGTCCGCCAGGCTGGTACATCGGGTTCGAAGGGTCGAGCTCGCGGCCCATCTCGGTGATGTACGCCCATTCCGGGCCATTGCCGTGGGTCAGGTTGAAGGCTTCGATGGCGACAGTTTCAAATGCCTTGCCGTCGCGGCGTTTTGCATAGATTTCCATCAGCTTGGCGTGAATTGCCACGCGCATGGGGCTGGTGCGCATCGCCTCCTTGAGGATTTCTTCCGCTTGCAGGTCGCGTCCATAAGCGAGGTACACATCGGCTTCGGCTACGGGGTCTACGTCGCCAGCGGCGTCCAATTGACTGGGCGAATACACCAGGGATGAGCCCGTGGCGTTGCCTTCATTCGTGTCAATTCTTTGGCCGCCGCTGGCGCCGAAAAAAGAATCGGGCTGCAACCTGCTTTCAAGGAAAGAGCTGTCAACCTGGGCCCCGCCGGCACGCTGGCGGTACCGGTAAAAGCCGAATCCGGCGAGCAACGCGACCAGAAGGCCTACGCCCGGCAATACCAGGGGGTTCTCCATCAGTTCGTCGAGCAGGCTGGGTTCAGGTGGCGGCGGCGGTGGCGCAACAACCGGCTTTTTGGGCGCTACTGGAGCGGCTGCGACCGGAGCGGCGGGTTCACTGGCCGCAGGGGCTGGTTGTGAAGCCGCTACAAGCGGCTCGGCGCTTGCGGCCGTCGCTGAGGCTGCAGAGGCGGGTGCCATGGCAACCGCAGGCGTCGTGCCAACTGCTGCTGCGCTGGCCGCCTGTGTGGCTGTAGCGGCTGCTTTGGTGGAGGTTGCCGATGATGCGGCGATGGAAGGCGCCGAAGCTGCCGGAGCCGCCGCGGGCACCGTGACGCTGGACGGGGCTGGAACAGCCACACCTGGCGTTTTGGCCGCGCTGGCCGCGCTGACCGCGGGTGCCGCTGCCGGACCGCTTCCGAGTTTGTTGAGCTCGTTGATATTTTTGGACAGCTCCGCGACCCGTGTCGAGGCTTCTTTGGCTTGCCGTTCCTTGGCAATCTTTTCTTCGGCGGCTGTCGCTGCCTTGCCCTTGACGGCTCCCTTGGACAGGGTGAGCTTGTCGGGGGTGGTGCTGGCAGGTGCCCGGTCTTCCACCTTGGCTTCTACCTTGCCGCCGGCCTGGCGGTCTGCGCCGGCTACCTGTGCCGCCGGCACGCCTTCTGCGAGTTTTCGGCGGAAAGTGTTGAAGTCCTTGCTTTGCGCGACGATGGTCTGGGTAGCTTCGCCGGGGGAGACGGCGCCGGCCGATTCGGCGGTCGGGATGTCCAGCACGGCGCCGGACTTGATGCGGTTGACATTGCCGCCGATGAAGGCATCCGGGTTGCTTCGGAGCAAGGCGACCAGCATCTGGTCCAGTGAAATACTGGACGGCTTGTTCTGGGCAGCGATTTTGCCTGCGGTGTCACCGGATTTGACGGTGACCTGCGTGTCGCCGGCGGGGGCTTTTTCCGCCTTTGCCGCAGGTGCCTTGGCTACGGGGGCGGGCCTGGTAGCACTGGAGCCGGGGCCTGACGGGGAATAGGGGATGGACGAAATGCCTTTGGCGGGCGGCGCGGCATTGGGCGAACCGGGGCGCGACAGCACAGGTGCAGTTGGCGCAGCTGCTGTGCCGCTACTGCCGGACCGCAGGGCCGGCGGGTCAAACAGCATGGTGTAGTCGCGTGTAATTCGCCCGTTCGACCAATTGGCCTCCAGGATGAGGTCCACGAAAGGCTCAGTAACGGGGCGGTTGCTGCTCAATCGCAGGAAAGACCGTCCGTCCGTCCGGCGTTGCAGGCTGACTTCGACGCCGGTGACCACCGTGCCGTATTCCATGCCTGCTGCCTTGAAGGCTTCTGCCGGTGCAACACCGGCTCGAAGGCTGGCTGCTTCATCGGGCTTGAGGTCCGTGATCTCGATTTCGGCGCGAAGGGGTTCACCCAGTGCCGATTGAACGGTGATCCGGCCCAGCGCAAGCGCATGGGCTTCAAGACTTGCCAGGCTGCCCAGCAATGCAATGGCACTCGCCAGGGCGCCAATACGCCAACGACCGCGTTTATTCATGGGGTTGGGAGCCTCCAGTGCTCGGTCTGCATGTAACTTTATTCTGCTTAAGCGCACAAAAACCTCGATGCGAATTTTCGAAAAACAACCTTAACATCAAGGCATTAGGCTGACAAGCTAAGACACCACTTAAGTTTTGACACATCGAGTTAGCATCAACTTACATGTTCAGGATGTTGTCAGACGACAACGCACGGAAACAAGTGGTTACGGATGAGCGGCCGCATGTTGGCAACCGCTCACCCCGAATTATTCACCCCTGAAGCAGTATACGGAGCATGCGGCGCAGCGGTTCGGCCGCACCCCAGAGCAACTGATCGCCCACGGTGAAGGCACCGAGGTAGTCGGGACCCATGGCCAGTTTGCGCAGGCGACCCACCGGAATCTGCATGGTGCCCGTCACGGCGACTGGTGTGAGGTCCTTGATGGAGGCCTCGCGTGTGTTGGGTACAACTTTGACCCACTGGTTGTCTGCGGCGATCATGGCCTCGATATCGGCCAGCGGCACGTCCTTCTTCAGCTTGAAGGTCAGGGCCTGACTGTGGCAGCGCATCGCGCCTATGCGCACACAGAAGCCGTCGACCGGCGTTTCGGCCGTGCCGAAACCAGCGCCCTGGCCCAGAATCTTGTTGGTTTCTGCGCCGCCCTTCCATTCTTCCCTGCTCATGCCGTTACCCAGGTCCTTGTCGATCCAGGGGATCAGCGAGCCACCTAGCGGCACGCCGAAATTGGCCGTCTCATCGCTATTCAGTGATTGCTGTTTGGCCAGCACGCGGCGGTCGATTTCCAGGATGGCTGATTTGGGATCGTCCAGCAAGGCGCGGACTTCGCTATTGAGCGTGCCATATTGCGTCAGCAGCTCGCGCATGTGCTGGGCGCCGCCGCCGGACGCCGCCTGGTAGGTCATGCTGGTCATCCATTCGACGAGGCCCGCCTTGTACAGCGCACCCACGCCCATCAGCATGCAGCTCACCGTGCAGTTGCCGCCAATCCAGTTCTTGCCGCCCTTGGCCATGGCGTTCTGGATGACCGGGAGATTAACCGGATCCAGGATGATGATGGCGTCGTCGTTCATGCGCAGCGTGGAGGCGGCGTCAATCCAGTGGCCGTTCCAGCCGGCTGCACGCAACTTGGGGAAAACCTCGGAGGTGTAATCGCCGCCCTGGGCGGTGATGATGATGTCGCACTTCTTCAGGGCTTCAATGTCGAAGGCGTTTTTCAGCGTGGTTTCGTTCCTGGCCTGGGCCGGGGCCTTGCCGCCGGCGTTGGAGGTCGAGAAGAAAACCGGCTCGATCAGGTCGAAGTCGCCTTCGGCCTGCATGCGGTCGATCAGGACCGAGCCGACCATGCCGCGCCAGCCGACGAGTCCTGTGAGGTTGCCTTTGAGTTTCATTGGAACTGCCCTTCAAAAAGTCAAAAATAAGGCTTTTTGGCCCGGCTCATCGAGCCGGCAGGGCACGACGAACCAGGCTTGCTAGCCTTTAATGGTGGTCGTTTTGGTGATCTGGATAAAAACCGGCGCAGCGCCAATCGCGCGCAAAGCGGCGACAAAGCGGGTGGATGCGGGGTTTTTAAACATGTGGAAATTTTAGCCGATATGGCTTTCCTGGTGGAAGAGGGGTGCGGGAGCAGCTTTTTGCCGAAATTTAAATCACTCTATTTGGGAAGAATCAAGACTGGAACCGCACCGCCCGGGAGGTAAAGGAATTGAAAGGTTTGGGCTTCAGCAGGCAGGGTCATTGTCGTAATGATGTCCCTTTTATTTCCGGTGGCATCAATCAACTGGAATTCAAATGCCCCGCCAAAGCCAAATGATCCCTCCAGCCTGGCACGAAGCCAGTAGGACGAGTTTGCCTTGAGATCAAGTTCAATATCGCCGTTTGCTTTTCTGAAATCAGTTTGAACGTTTACCTTGAACTTGTGCTTCCCCGGCGCAAGGCAGACGGGCATGTCATTGCTTCCCACTGGGGTGCCGTCCACTGCCTGGATGCTCATGCTGCCTTGTGTTGGGGTAAAGCTCATATTTGCATGGCTGGCATCGTCGTCGATACAGGCCTGCCCCGGCAATCTGCTTTTTGCATACTTGGGGCCAGAAGCACACCCTGCCAGCATGACCAGCAGGGTAGCTACGAGGATTTTTTGAAGATGCGACATTCTTTGTCGTTACTTCAAGGCGCTGACCACCGCATCGCCCATCTCAACAGTGCCGACCTTCGTCGTGCCTTCGCTATAGATGTCAGGCGTGCGCAGGCCCTGGCTCAACACGGCGTCCACGGCTTTTTCGATGCGGGCGGCGGCTTCGGGCTGGTTCAGGCTGAAGCGCAGCATCATGGCCGCGCTCAGGATGGTGGCCAGCGGATTGGCCACGCCTTTGCCGGCAATGTCGGGTGCGCTGCCGTGGCTGGGCTCGTACAGGCCCTGGTTTTTGTCGTTCAGGCTGGCCGAAGGCAGCATGCCGATGGAGCCGGTGAGCATGGCGGCGGCATCAGACAGGATGTCGCCGAACATGTTGCCGGTGACGACCACGTCAAACTTCTTGGGCGCCTTCACCAGCTGCATCGCGGCGTTGTCCACATACATGTGGTCCAGCGCGACGTCGGGATACTGCTTGCCGACTTCGGTGACCACGTCTTTCCAGAGCTGGAAGGTTTCCAGCACGTTGGCCTTGTCGACGCTGGTGACGCGCTTGTCACGCTTGCGGGCAGCCTGGAAGGCGACGTGGGCGATGCGTTCGATCTCGGGACGCGAGTAGCGCATGGTGTCAAAAGCTTCTTCTGATCCGGGGAAATGCCCGTCGGGTGAGACGCGCCGGCCTCGGGGCTGACCGAAGTAGATGTCGCCGGTCAGCTCGCGGATGATGAGGATGTCCAGGCCTGACACCAGCTCGCGCTTGAGGCTGGAAGCATCTACCAGCTGGGCATAACAAATCGCCGGACGGAAGTTGGCAAACAGGCCAAGGTTTTTGCGCAGGCCCAGGATGGCCTGCTCGGGCCGCAACGGCCGGTCCAGCGTGTCGTATTTCCAGTCGCCGACCGCGCCAAACAGCACGGCGTCAGCTTCCTTGGCTAATTTGAGCGTGCTTTCGGGCAAGGGATGGCCATGGGCCTCGTATGCTGCGCCGCCGACCAGTGCGCTTTCGGTTTCAAACTTCAGGTCGAGCGCCTTCAATACCTTGACGGCTTCAGCGACGATTTCGGTGCCGATGCCGTCACCAGGGAGGATTGCGATTTTCATTTTTACTATCTTTTTTATAGCTGCTTGCGCCCGACCTTATTGGGCTGGAGCGCGATTTTGTTGTTAATTTAGCCCGCCACCGTGTGGTTCAGCCAGGGTTTGGTTGCCAGGCGCTCGGCTTCAAAGGCCTTGATCTTGTCGCTTTGGCGCAAGGTCAGGCCAATGTCGTCCAGGCCGTTGAGCAGGCAGTACTTGCGGAAAGCCTGCACGTCGAACGGCAGTTCTTCACCCTGCGGCTTGACGATCACTTGCCGTTCAAGGTCGACCGTGAGCTGGTAGCCGGGGAAGGCCAGCGCTTCGTCGAACAGCTGGGCCACCTGCGCTTCGGGCAGCACGATGGGCAGCAAGCCGTTCTTGAAGCTGTTGTTGAAGAAGATGTCGGCATAGCTGGGCGCGATGATGGCGCGAAAACCGTATTGGTCCAGCGCCCAGGGCGCGTGTTCGCGGGAGGAGCCGCAGCCGAAGTTCTTGCGCGCCAGCAGGATGGAGGCGCCGGCATAACGCGGCTGGTTCAGCACGAAGTCGGGGTTGGGCTTGCGTGTGGCCGGGTCCTGGCCGGGAAAGCCCGCGTCCAGGTAGCGCCATTCGTCAAACAGGTTGGGGCCAAAGCCCGTCTTGCGGATGGACTTGAGGAACTGCTTGGGGATGATGGCGTCGGTGTCGACGTTCTCGCGGTCCATCGGGGCGACGAGGCCCTTGTGTACGGTGAATTTCTGCATGGTGCGGCTCTTTAAGAGAATTTTCTGATGTCAACGAAGTGACCGTGCACTGCCGCCGCCGCGGCCATGGCCGGGCTGACCAAATGCGTACGCCCGCCAGCGCCTTGCCGGCCTTCGAAGTTGCGGTTGGATGTCGATGCGCAGCGCTCGCCCGGCTCCAGCCGGTCAGCGTTCATGGCCAGGCACATCGAGCAGCCTGGTTCGCGCCATTCAAAGCCGGCGGCCACAAAAATCTTGTCCAGGCCTTCGCGCTCGGCCTGTTCCTTGACCAGGCCTGAGCCCGGAACGACCAGTGCGAGCTTGACGTTCTTGGCAACCTTCTGGCCGATCTTCTTGATGACGGCGGCTGCCTCGCGCATGTCCTCGATGCGGCTGTTGGTGCAGGAACCAATGAACACCTTGTCGATGTACAAGTCGTTCAGCGCCTTGCCGGGCTCCAGGCCCATGTACTTCAGTGCGCGTTCGATGGCATCGCGCTTGTTGGCGTCTTTTTCCTTGTCGGGGTCGGGCACGCGGTCGTCAATCGACAGCACCATCTCGGGCGAGGTGCCCCAGGTGACCTGCGGCAGGATCTGGCTGGCGTCGAGCTCGACGACGGCGTCAAACTTCGCGTCGGCATCAGAGTGCAGCGTGTTCCAGTATTTCACGGCCATGTCCCATTCGACGCCGGTGGGCGAAAGCAAACGGCCCTTGACGTAGTCGATGGTTTTTTGGTCGACCGCCACCAGGCCGGCGCGGGCGCCGGCTTCAATCGCCATGTTGCAGACCGTCATGCGGCCTTCCATGCTGAGCGCACGAATCGCCGAGCCGGCGAATTCAATGGTGTAACCCGTGCCGCCTGCCGTGCCGATCTTGCCGATGATGGCCAGTACGATGTCCTTGCCCGTCAGGCCGGGGGCGAGCTTGCCTTCAACCTTCACGAGCATGTTTTTGGCTTTTTTGGCCAGCAGGGTTTGCGTCGCCATCACGTGCTCGACTTCGCTGGTGCCGATGCCATGCGCCAGCGCGCCGAAAGCGCCGTGCGTGGAGGTGTGCGAGTCACCACAGACCACCGTCATGCCGGGCAGCGTGGCGCCGCTTTCGGGGCCGATGACGTGCACGATGCCCTGGCGTTTGGAGAGGAAGGGGAAGAAGGCGGCCGCGCCGAATTCCTTGATGTTGCTGTCCAGCGTGGTGATCTGTTCCTTGCTCACCAGGTCGGTGATGCCGTCGTAGCCCAGCTCCCAGCCGGTGGTCGGCGTGTTGTGGTCGGCCGTGGCGACGATGGAGCTGATGCGCCAGACCTTGCGGCCGGCCTCGCGCAGGCCTTCAAAAGCCTGCGGGCTGGTGACTTCGTGCACCAGGTGGCGGTCGATGTAGAGGATGGCCGTGCCGTCGTCTTCGGTATGAACGACGTGCTCGTCCCAGATTTTGTCGTAGAGGGTGCGTCCCATGGGTTTCTTTCGTGGTCTCTCGTTATCGTCTGTCGTAGGGGGTGATTTTAGGCCGCTGCACCCGCAGCCATGGCTGCGGTTTTGGCGGGTTGGATTGCGCTGGTGTGCGGTGCGGCGGGCTGCGTGAGGTGTTCCACCAGCAGCCGCGCCGTCAGGGGCAGGGTGGAAAAGTCGCGCGCCACCAGCTGGATCTGGCGCTCGGCCCAGGCATCCAGCAGCGGGATGGACTCCAGCTCGCCGACACCATGCATGAGCTCAAAGGCGCGCTGCGGCATCACGCCTACGCCCAGGCCGTTGTGGATCATGCGGCACATGGCGTCCAGGCCGGTGACATGGATGCGCAGCTTGATGGTGCGGCCCAGCCGGGCGGCCGCCTCGCGCATCGCCAGGTAAATCGAGCTGTTGGAGTGCAGGCCGACCTGGTCGTAGTCCAGTGCTGCTTCAAATTTGATAGCGCCTTGCGCACACAGGGCGTGGCCTCTTGGCACAATCAGCACTAATTTATCGGTGCGGTAGGGCAGTACCTGCAGGTCACCCGCGCCGTCGGCAGTATTGCAGATGCCCAGGTCGGCCGCGCCTTCCTGCACCGCGCGGACCACCTCGGTGCTCAGATGCTCTTCCAGGTCGATCTTGATGCCCGAATGCTCACGGGTGAAGGCGCCCAGGTCTTCCGGCAAAAACTGCACGATGGCCGAGATGCTGGCGTGCACGCGCACATGGCCGCGCACACCGTCGGCGTATTCGCTGAGCTCGCTCTGCATTTTCTCGAGGCTGAACAGCACCGAGCGTGCGTGGTGGAGCAGGCTTTCGCCGGCGGGCGTCAGGTCAACACCGCGGGTGTGGCGGTACAGCAGCGGCGTGTCCAGCGTGGCTTCGAGGTCGGAAAGGCGTTTGCTCACGGCTGAGGCGGCAATGAATTCGCGCTCGGCCGCTTTACCGATGCTGCCGAGCTCGCACACGGCCACAAAGAGCTGAAGCGAGGTCAGGTCAATGCGGCGGGCAAAGTTGCGTTCGGAGCTTTTCATGGGCATGGGCGCAGTGTCATCGTGCTGAACGATGGGTAGGCGCTATTTTGCTACTACGCTTGGTGTTTTGCCATCGCAAAACGCGATGACCTGCTTGCCGAGAGGCGTTTTCAGCCCAGATCGCCGGAAATTTTGGATATTTTAAGGCTCTAGCCCAATAACGACGGGCGCAAGCAGCTATCAAAAGTATAGCAAATGACAGGTATATCGCGACTTCTTGGGTTGCGCGATAAAAAGCCTGGGGCGTAAAAAAGCCCGCCGATGCTGCCACGGGCGGGCTTTGTGTCAACGCGAGGCGGCTTAGCGCTTGGCCAGCGGCAACACCTGACGGGTCGTGGAGCCGGTGAACAACTGGCGTGGACGGCCGATCTTGTACTCGGGGTCGCCGATCATTTCGTTGAGCTGGGCAATCCAGCCGACGGTGCGGGCCAACGCGAAGATCGCCGTGAACAGCGGCACCGGGATGCCGATGGCGCGCTGCACGATGCCGGAGTAGAAATCGACGTTGGGGTAGAGCTTGCGCGACACGAAGTATTCGTCTTCCAGGGCGATTTTTTCCAGCGCCATGGCCAGCTTGAACAGCGGATCGTTTTCCAGGCCCATTTCCTTGAGCACTTCCTTGCAGGTTTCCTGCATCAGCTTGGCGCGCGGGTCGTAGTTCTTGTAGACGCGGTGACCAAAACCCATCAGCTTGACGCCGGAGTTCTTGTCCTTGACCTGCTTGATGAAGTCACCGATTTTCTCGATGCCGCCGGCTTTCTGGATGTCGCCCAGCATGTTGAGTGCCGCTTCGTTGGCGCCGCCGTGTGCCGGGCCCCAGAGGCAAGCCACGCCGGCGGCAATCGCTGCAAACGGGTTGGTGCCGGACGAACCGCACAGGCGCACCGTGGAGGTCGAGGCGTTTTGCTCGTGGTCGGCGTGCAGGATGAAGATGCGGTCCAGCGCGCGTTCGAGCACCGGGTTGACCTTGTACTCTTCGCACGGCGTGGCGAACATCATGTGCAGGAAGTTGCCGGCGTAGCTCAGGTTGTTCTTGGGGTACATGTAGGGCTGGCCCACGGTGTACTTGTAAGCCATGGCGACCAGTGTCGGCATCTTGGCGATCAGGCGGATGGCGGAGATGTCGCGGTGCTCTGGGTTCGTGATGTCGGTGCTGTCATGGTAGAAGGCTGACAAGGCGCCGACCAGGCCGGTCATGATGGCCATCGGATGCGCGTCACGGCGGAAACCGCGCAGAAAAAACTGCATCTGCTCGTTGACCATGGTGTGGTTGGTCACGCGGCTGACGAAATCTTTCTTCTGCTCGACATTGGGCAGCTCTCCGTACAGCAGCAGGTTGCAGGTTTCCATGTAATCGCAGTTGGTGGCCAGCTGCTCGATGGGGTAGCCGCGGTACAGCAGCTCGCCCTTGTCGCCGTCGATATAAGTGATGGCCGACTGGCAGGCGGCGGTCGACAGGAAACCGGGGTCATAGGTGAACATGCCGGTCTGGGCATACAGCTTGCGGATATCAACGACGTCCGGACCAACGCTGCCCTGGTACACCGGCAACTCGATGCTGGGGCTGCCGTTACTGAAGGACAGGGTGGCTTTGTTGTCAGCTAGCTTCATTTCGTGCTTCTTTCTTTCGTATCAGTGTCAATGGAGGACGGACGCGTAATCGGGGGCCGGCGCTGCGGGCTGCAGCAACTTTAAAACTTCATGGGCTTCAGAAGTAGAGGCACTTGCCTTGGCCGCTTCATCGGGCAGCTGGCCGGCAACTTTTCGTTTTAACAGCAGGTCCAGCAAATCGTTGTCGGACAAATCCATTAAATCATTTAACCCTTTAGCCTGCCTGACGGTTAGCGTGGCTTCGTGTGCCAAAAAGAAGCGCTCGATCAGCAAATCGTTTTCCAGCAGGCCGCGCCGGCAACGCCACTTGAGCTTGCTCAGGGCTCGCTCGTCCAACAGGGCGTCGGTGGTTTCCATATCGTTCAGACCGTGGAGGTTTCGCCGCCGGGCCGCCCCAAGGCGAAACGCGCCCCCTCGGGGGGCAGCGAAGTACACGAAGTGACGAGCGTGGGGGCCATATTTAGACTGTCCGCAAAACCATCATTTCCTTGATCTTGCCGATGGCTTTCGTCGGGTTCAGGCCCTTGGGGCAGACGTCGACGCAATTCATGATGGTGTGGCAGCGGAACAGGCGGTACGGGTCTTCCAGGTTGTCCAGGCGCTCGGCGGTGGCTTCGTCTCTGGAGTCGGCGATGAAGCGGTAGGCCTGCAGCAGGCCGGCCGGGCCGACGAACTTGTCGGGGTTCCACCAGAAGCTGGGGCAGGAGGTGGAGCAGCTGGCGCACAAGATGCACTCGTAGAGGCCGTTCAGCTCATCGCGCTCTTCGGGGCTTTGCAGGCGCTCTTTTTCGGGCGGCACGTTGTCGTTGATCAGGTAGGGCTTGATCGAGTTGTACTGCTTGAAGAACTGCGTCATGTCGACGATCAGGTCGCGCACCACAGGCAGGCCGGGCAGGGGCTTGAGGATGATGACCTCGGGCAGCGTGCGCATGTTGGTCAGGCACGCCAGGCCGTTCTTGCCGTTGATGTTCATCGCATCGGAGCCACACACGCCTTCGCGGCACGAGCGGCGAAAGCTGATGGTCGGATCCTGCGCCTTCAGCTTCATCAACGCGTCCAGCAGCATGCGCTCGTGGCCGTCGAGCTCCACCTCGATGGTCTGCATGTAGGGCTTGGCATCGGTGTCCGGGTCGTAGCGGTAGATCTTGAAGGTGCGTTTGGTCATGGGGTTCTCGCTTCTTGTGGGGTCGCAGGGCGTCAGGGCAGTCAGGGCAACGTCTTCAGAAAGTACGCGTCTTGAGCGGTACCGAATCGACCGTCAGGGGTTTCATCTGCACCGGCTTGTAAGCCAGGCGGCTGCCTTCGCTGTACCAGAGCGTGTGTTTGTGCCAGTCGGTGTCGTTGCGGCCGTTCGGGTGTGCGGGCGTGTCGCCGTAGTCGTCGACGGAGTGCGCACCGCGGCTTTCCTGGCGGGCTGCGGCGGACACGATGGTGGCCTGCGCTGCTTCGATCAGGTTTTCCACTTCCAGCGCTTCGATGCGCGCGGTGTTGAAAATCTTCGACTTGTCTTTGAGGCCGATGCTGTTGACGCGGGCACGCAGCGCGGCGATTTTCGTCACGCCTTCGTTCATGATGGCCTGTGTGCGGAACACACCGGCGTGCTGCTGCATGGCGGCGCGCAGGTCGTTGGCCACATCTTGCGCGTATTCGCCGTCGGTGGCGTTGTCCAGGCGCGCGATGCGGGCCAGGGTTTTGTCGGCGGCATCCGCCGGCAGCGGTTTGTGCGTGGTGGTCTTGGCGAACTCGACGATGTGGTTGCCGGCGGCCTTGCCGAACACCAGCAGGTCGAGCAGCGAGTTGGTGCCCAGGCGGTTGGCGCCGTGCACGCTGACGCAGGAGCATTCGCCCACCGCATACAGGCCGTTGACCACCTGGCTCTGGTTGTTGGCGTCCTGCGTGACAACCTGGCCATGGATGTTGGTCGGGATGCCGCCCATCTGGTAGTGGATGGTGGGCACCACGGGAATCGGTTCCTTGGTGATGTCGACGTTGGCGAAGTTGTGGCCGATCTCGAACACCGAGGGCAGGCGCTTCATGATGGCGTCCACGCCCAGGTGGGTCATGTCCAGCAGGATGTAATCCTTGTTGGGGCCGCAGCCGCGGCCTTCCTTGATTTCCTGGTCCATGGAGCGCGAGACGAAGTCGCGCGGTGCCAGGTCTTTCAGCGTGGGCGCATAACGCTCCATGAAACGCTCACCGTTGCTGTTGCGCAGAATTGCGCCTTCGCCGCGGCAGCCTTCGGTCAGCAGCACGCCGGCGCCGGCCACGCCGGTGGGATGGAATTGCCAGAACTCCATGTCTTCCAGCGGGATGCCGGCACGTGCCGCCATGCCCAGGCCGTCGCCAGTGTTGATGAAGGCGTTCGTTGACGCGGCAAAAATGCGCCCTGCGCCGCCGGTGGCCAGCAGCGTGGTCTTGGCTTCAAAAATGTGGACGTCGCCGGTTTCCATTTCGAGGGCGGTCACGCCCACGACGTCACCAGCCGAGTCGCGGATCAGGTCCAGCGCCATCCACTCGACGAAGAAGCTGGTTTTTTCCTTGACATTTTGCTGGTACAGCGTGTGCAGCATGGCGTGGCCGGTGCGGTCGGCCGCCGCGCAGGCGCGTTGCACGGGCTTTTCGCCGTAGTTGGCGGTGTGGCCGCCGAAGGGGCGCTGGTAAATCGTGCCGTCGGGGTTGCGGTCGAAAGGCATGCCCATGTGCTCGAGGTCATACACGACCTTGGGTGCTTCGCGGCACATGTATTCAATGGCATCCTGGTCGCCGAGCCAGTCGGAGCCCTTGACGGTGTCATAGAAGTGGTAGTGCCAGTTGTCTTCGCTCATGTTGCCGAGCGATGCGCCGATGCCGCCCTGGGCTGCAACGGTGTGCGAGCGGGTAGGGAACACTTTGGAAAGCACGGCCACGTTGAGGCCGGCGCGTGCCAGTTGCAGCGATGCGCGCATGCCGGAGCCGCCGGCACCGACGATGACGACGTCAAATTTGCGCTTTGGGAGTTTGGATGTTGCTGTCATGATTTTTGTGGGGTGTCGGTCTTCTTGTCGGGTCTGTGGAGTCAGCGAGGGCTTAAAGGCGCCACAGGACCTGGATGCCCCAGCCGGCGCAGGCCACCAGCCAGACAATCGTGAAAACATTCAGGACCAGCTTGATGGAGGCCGGCTTGACGTAGTCCATCCAGATGTCGCGCATGCCGACCCACACGTGGTAAAGCAGTGCGACGATGACCACAAACGTCAGCGTCTTCATCCACTGGGACGAGAAGATGCCGGCCCATTTGTCGTAGCCGATGGGGCCTTTGCTGAAGATGACCTGGGCCAGGACCAGCAAGGTGAAGAGGGCCATCAGGGCGGCCGTGATGCGCTGCGCGAGCCAGTCGCGCAAGCCATAGTGGGCACCGACAACGATGCGCTTGGAGCCGTAGTTAACTGCCATTTTTTGTGCTCCTTCAGATCAGTAAAAGCCGAACAGCTTGATGGCCAGGACGAGCGTCAGGATGACGCTCACGGCTAGCGTGAAGAGGGCGGACGACTTGCCGAACTCCTTGCTGACGGCGGCATGACTCACGTCCATCCACAAGTGGCGCAGGCCGGCGATGAAATGGTGCAGGTAAGCCCAGATGAGGGCCAGTGCCACCAGCTTCCAGATGATGCCGGGAAGGCCCAGCATGCCGACGTTGAAGGCTGCCTTGAATTTCTCGAAGGAGATTTCCGAAGAGATCGAGGTGTCGAACATCCAGATGATGAAGGGCATCAGCAAAAACATGATGAACCCGCTGATACGGTGAAGGATGGAGACAATGCCTGCGAGGGGGAGGCGATAGGAGGGGAGATCGGTCAGGGCGTTGATGTTGCGGAACTCGGGCCGCTTCTTCGCTACGGTTGTCGCTGATTCGGACATACTTGGCTTTCTGTGTTTTTGAGTAACGGCTTTGTAACTGCCAAAGCGGCTCAACCCGAAATTCTATTGCAATGCAGCAACAATCCCGGCTGCTTCGGGTGATGGCCGGAAATTTTTGTCGGGAAAAGCGCGTTTGCCGGCACAACAGTTCGCAATTGCTGCGCGAAGGTCGTCGTAACTGACATGACGATTACAAATCACCCCATCCGGACGGCAATTCAGCGGCGCGCATATGCCGTTGCTGGCGCTTCGGCGGTGTCATGGCTTGAAGGGTTTTCATCGTCAGTCATGTTGTTATGGTTGCACCGCCGGGCTCTCGCGACCATGCCGCGGCAGGTTTGCCTGGCAGGGTTTTCTGTTGCCCTTGAGCCTGCTGCCGCTGTTCAGTTCAGGGTGTTGTGATAGTGATGTGTGTCGGTGCGGTAGTAGCCGCGGCGCAGCTCCATGGGCGCATCGTTGTAGGTGTAGGCGATGCGCTCCACGCTCAAAAGCGGTGCTCCGTGCTCTACTTTTAATAGCAGCTCGCGCCCGTCGGTGGCTGCTTCGGCGCGTATTTTTTCTTCGGCGCGAACCATCCGCACGTTGAATTCGGTCTCAAACAACGCATACATGGGGCCGTGGTAGTCGGCCAGCCGCTCGGCTGTCAGGCCCTTGAAGGGTGCGGCAGGAAGCCAGATGTCTTCAAGAATGGTCGGTGTGCCGGCAAAGCTCAGCACGCGGCGGGCCTGCAGCACGGCGTCCCCGGTGCGCAGTGCCAGCGTGCGTGCAATCTCGGCGCTGGCGCGTACGCGCCGGCAGTCGATGATGTCGCGTTGGGCCGGGCCTTCGCTGCCCGGCGTGCCGCTGTCGGGGACCAGCTTGAGAAAGCGGAACTGGACATGTTGCTCGGCGTGGGTCGCAACAAAGGTGCCCTTGCCCTGGCGGCGGACCACCAGGTTGTCGGTGGCCAGCTCGTCGATGGCTTTACGCACAGTGCCCTGGCTGACGCGGTAGCGCGCTGCCAGGTCCATCTCGGAAGGGATGGCTTCGCCCGGTTTCCATTCACCTGATTGCAGGCTTTGCAGGATCAGGGCCTTGATCTGCTGGTACAGCGGACTGAACGCCGGCGTGGCACCTGCAAAGTCATCGGCGGGTAGGGCGGGAATGGCGGTCATGGGTTGGATTCTGGCTGGCCGTATCATATCTTATATAAGACATAAGACAAATTGACGCCCGCTGCTTTTCAAGCGTAAAATCTTTGGCTGAGCCAGCGCGCGGCCTGCCGTTTTGCGGTGATTTTGACGGGTAAAAGCATAAGACCTGTTAGTAATCACTCCCAGATATTCCAGGGTCGCGCCAGACATCTCACGCTACATCCCTCATTCAACCGATTTTCAACTTCCTGGAGTCTTCCCATCATGAGCAAAAAACCCGTCCGCGTTGCAGTTACCGGTGCAGCAGGCCAAATCGGTTACGCGTTGTTGTTCCGTATTGCTTCCGGCGAAATGCTCGGCAAAGACCAGCCCGTCATCCTGCAACTGCTCGAAGTGCCGGTTGAAGGCCCGCAAAAAGCGCTCAAGGGCGTGATGATGGAACTCGACGACTGCGCGTTCCCGCTGCTGGTCGGCATGGAAGCCCACAGCGACCCGATGACCGCCTTCAAGGACGCCGACTACGCGCTGCTGGTCGGCTCGCGCCCACGCGGCCCCGGCATGGAACGTGCCGAGCTGCTGGCCGTCAACGGCGCCATCTTCACGGCGCAGGGCAAGGCGCTCAACGCCGTGGCCAGCCGCAACGTCAAGGTGCTGGTGGTCGGCAACCCCGCCAACACCAATGCCTACATTGCCATGAAGAGCGCCCCTGACCTGCCGCGCAAGAACTTCACCGCCATGCTGCGCCTGGACCACAACCGCGCCGCCAGCCAGATTGCCGCCAAGACCGGCAAGGCCGTGGCCGACATTGAAAAACTCACCGTCTGGGGCAACCACTCGCCCACGATGTATGCTGACTACCGTTTTGCCACCATCAAGGGTGAAAGCGTCGCCAAGATGATCAACGACCAGGAATGGAACGCCAACGTGTTTCTGCCCACCGTCGGCAAGCGCGGCGCCGCCATCATTGAAGCGCGCGGCCTCTCCTCGGCTGCATCCGCAGCCAACGCCGCCATCGACCACATGCGCGACTGGGCCCTGGGCACCAACGGCAAGTGGGTCACCATGGGTATCCCGTCCGATGGCCAGTACGGCATCCCGAAGGATGTCATGTTTGGCTTCCCCGTGACCTGCGAAAACGGCGAATACAAACTGGTCGAAGGCCTGGAGATCGATGCGTTCAGCCAGGAACGCATCACCAAGACCCTGGACGAGCTTAAGGGTGAGCAAGACGGCGTCAAACACCTCTTGTAATGGCCTACTGCGCGACTCGGGGGCGTTGTTGCGGAGCCCGTCAGGCAATCCTCATGCACCTTAAGTGCACTCCGGTTGCCTGCCACCCGCGCCTGGCCCGCGAGCCGCTCGCTACGGCCCGAGAACTTGCGTTTATTCAATGAAACATCCGCGCGACGTTCTGTTGGGTGCCCAAGCGCAAGCCGGGTTTCTTCCGGTCTGCGATCACTACAGCGGTGTCGAAGCCCGCATGCGCAAAAGCCTGCAGTTGCAGGCCGAAATGATCGAGGAGTTCGGCGCCTGCGTGTTTGACGTGACGCTGGATTGCGAAGACGGCGCACCCGTGGGCGGCGAAGCCGACCATGCCGCAATGGTCGTGGCGCTGGCGGCCCTGGCCAGCGACAAGGCCCGCGTTGCGGTACGCATCCATTCGGTGGACCACCCCGCCTTTGATGCCGACATGGCTGTCATTGCCGGAAAGCTGTCCCGCCATCTCTCACACATCATGGTCCCCAAGGTGGAGTCGGTTGCCGATGTAGTCCGGGCCGAGCAGGCTCTGCTCGCGGCATCGGCCGGCGGCCTGCCACTGCACGTGCTGATCGAGTCTCCACTCGCGGTGCGAAACGCTTTCGACATTGCGGCGCATCCGCGCGTGCAGTCGTTGAGTTTTGGCCTGATGGATTTTGTCTCGGCGCATGGCGGTGCGATTCCCGCCGACGGCATGAGCAGCCGCGGCCAGTTCACACATCCGCTGGTGATGCGCGCCAAGCTCGAAATCGCGTCGGCTTGCCATGCCCACGGCAAAGTGCCGTCGCATTGTGTTGTCACAGAGTTCAATGACACTGAGGCCATGACTTCCGCCGCACGCCATGCTGCCCGTGAACTGGGCTACACCCGCATGTGGAGCATCCACCCCAACCAGATCCGGCCTATCCTGGCGGCTTTTGCGCCTACTGAAGGCGAGATTGAAAGTGCTACAAAAATAATAGCTGCTGCCGCACGTTCAGACTGGGCTCCCATCAGTTTTGAAGGCAAGCTGCACGACCGCGCGAGCTACCGCTACTTCTGGCAGGTTCTGGAGCGCGCGCACCAGACCGGCCGTGTTTTGCCGCACGAGGCGCAGGCGTATTTTTCTGTCCCGCTTCACTGATTTCCCCGATTGACTGTTGACCGTTCCAAAGGACCCCCATGAAACATTTCGCTCTCTCTGCCCTGATGCTGGCCGCCCCGGCCCTGTTGCTGGCCCAGACGGCAGCCCCTAAAGCTGCCGCGCCCAAGGCTGCCGCCACAGCTGACCAGCCCGCCCAGGCCGCCAAGCGCGCACCGATCAGGCGCTCTGCCGCCAAGGTGGTCGAAGAAAGGACGCCCATTGACGATGACCCGTCTGTCACCTTGACCCCTGAAGACCTGGAGCTCGCCAAGCGGGTTTACATCGGCACGATTCCCTGCGAACTGGGTGCCTCCGTCACCATCACGCCGAATGAAAAACGCCCGGGCTTCTTCCTGGTGCAGACGGGCAAGATGCGCTTTCGCATGCACCCGGTCGGAAGCCGCACCGGTGCCATCCGCCTGGAAGACGGCCGTGCAGGCGCCATGTGGCTCCAGTTGGGCAACAAGTCGATGCTGATGAGCCAGAAAATGGGCCAGCGTCTGGCTGACGAGTGCATGAGCCCGGCGCAGGTGACTTTTGCCGACGACATGAAGAAGAACCCCCCGACCAGCATTCTGGAGGCCTTGCCTGCCAAAGCCGCGCCAGCTCAGGCTGGCACGGGTTCTGCTCAGCCAGAAACTGCCCCGGCCAAAGCCCCGTAAAGCCCCATAAAGCCCAATACAGACACAGACCGCGACCGCACGCGCATCGACCGTGCAAATATTTGAGTACAGGAGAAGAAAACCATGATGCCCGAGTTCATACAAACCTACCGCAACCACGTGGCCGAGCGCGCCGCGCTGGGTATTCCCCCGCTGCCGTTGTCGGCCCAGCAGACCGGTGAGGTCATTGAGCTGCTGAAGAACCCACCCAAGGGCGAAGAGGCCTTTCTGGTGGAGCTGATCACGCACCGCGTGCCGGCCGGGGTTGATGCGGCCGCCAAGGTCAAGGCCAGCTATCTCGCTGCCGTGGCGCACGGCACCGAAAAGTGCTCGCTGATCTCGCGCGAAAAAGCCGTGCAACTGCTTGGCACCATGCTGGGCGGCTACAACATCAGCCCGATGGTCGAGCTGCTCGACGACGCAGAAGACAGCGTGGCCACGCAAGCGGCCAACGGCCTGAAGCACACGCTGCTGATGTTCGACCAGTTCCACGACGTGCAGGAAAAGGCCGGCAAGGGCAACAAATACGCCAAGGCCGTGCTGCAAAGCTGGGCCGATGCCGAGTGGTTTACCAGCCGCCCGGAAGTGCCCGAGTCGATCAAGCTCACCATCTTCAAGGTGGCCGGTGAAATCAACACTGACGACCTGTCACCCGCGCCCGATGCCTGGAGCCGCCCCGACATTCCGCTGCACGCGCTGGCCATGCACAAGAATGCCCGCCCCGGCGTGACGCCCGAAGAAGACGGCAAGCGCGGCCCGGTCAAGTTCATTGAAGAGCTGAAAGCCAGGGGCAACCTTGTGGCCTATGTGGGCGACGTGGTCGGTACCGGCTCCTCGCGCAAGTCCGCGACCAACTCGGTGTTGTGGTTCACCGGTGAAGACATCCCCTATGTGCCGAACAAGCGTTTCGGCGGCGTCTGCCTGGGCTCGAAAATCGCCCCGATTTTCTACAACACCATGGAAGACTCGGGCGCGCTGCCGATCGAACTCGATGTGAGCCAGATGGCCATGGGCGATGTGATCGAACTGCGCCCCTACGACGGCAAGGCGCTGAAAGACGGCAAGGTCATCGCCGAGTTCAAACTCAAGAGCGACGTGCTGTTTGACGAAGTGCGCGCCGGTGGCCGCATTCCGCTGATCGTCGGCCGCGGCCTCACGGCCAAGGCACGTTTTGCGCTGGGCCTTCCCGTGTCTACCCAGTTCCGCCTGCCGCAGAATCCGGCCGACAACGGCCGCGGCTTTACGCTGGCACAAAAAATGGTTGGCCGTGCGGTCGGCCTGCCCGAAGGCCAGGGCGTACGCCCCGGCACTTACTGCGAGCCCAAGATGACTTCTGTCGGCTCGCAGGACACCACCGGCCCGATGACGCGCGACGAACTGAAAGACCTGGCCTGCCTGGGTTTCAGCGCCGACCTGGTGATGCAGTCTTTCTGCCACACGGCGGCTTATCCCAAGCCGGTCGATGTGAAGATGCACCACGAGCTGCCCGAGTTCATGAGCGACCGCGGCGGCATTCCACTGCGTCCGGGCGACGGCATCATCCATAGCTGGCTCAACCGCATGCTGCTGCCCGACACCGTTGGCACCGGCGGCGACAGCCACACGCGTTTTCCCATCGGCATCAGCTTCCCCGCGGGTTCCGGCCTGGTGGCTTTCGGCGCAGCCACCGGCGTCATGCCGCTGGACATGCCTGAATCCGTGCTGGTGCGCTTCAAGGGTGAAATGCAACCCGGCATCACACTGCGTGACCTGGTGAATGCGATCCCGCTGTACGCCATCAAGGCCGGTCTGTTGACGGTCGCCAAGCAAGGCAAGAAGAACATCTTCTCCGGCCGCATCCTGGAAATCGAAGGCTTGCCCGACCTGAAGGTCGAACAGGCGTTTGAGCTCTCCGACGCTTCCGCAGAGCGCTCTGCCGGCGGCTGCACGGTGCACCTGAACAAGGAACCCATCATCGAATACATCAACAGCAACATCACCATGCTGAAATGGATGATCGCGACGGGTTACTCGGATGTGCGCACCATCAAGCGCCGCATCGCCGCCATGGAAGCCTGGCTGGCCGACCCGCAGTTGCTCAAGGGCGATGCGGACGCCGAATACGCCGCCGTCATCGAGATCGATCTGGCCGACATTCATGAGCCTATCGTGGCCTGCCCGAACGACCCTGACGACGTGAAGACGCTGAGCGAAGTGGCCGGCAGCAAGATCGACGAAGTCTTTATCGGCAGCTGCATGACCAATATCGGCCATTTCCGCGCGGCCTCCAAGCTGCTCGAAAACAAGCGCGACATCCCCGTCAAACTGTGGATGGCGCCGCCGACCAAGATGGATGCCAAGCAGCTGACCGAAGAAGGTCACTACGGCGTGCTCGGCTCGGCCGGTGCCCGCATGGAAATGCCGGGTTGCAGCCTGTGCATGGGCAACCAGGCGCAGGTGAAAGAGGGCGCGACGGTGTTTTCCACCTCCACCCGCAACTTCCCGAACCGACTCGGGAAAAACTCCAACGTCTATCTCGGTTCCGCCGAGCTGGCCGCGATCTGCTCCAAGCTGGGCCGCATCCCCACCAAGGCCGAATACATGGCCGACATGGGTGTGCTGACCGCCGCCAGCGACAAGATCTACCAGTACCTCAACTTCGACCAGGTCAAGGACTACACCGACATGGCTGACACTGTGAAGGACGGCGTGGCCGCTTAAGTGGACACCCTGCCGGCGGCTTGACAGCCGCAAGCTGAAATGGAAGGATGAAGTGATGAAGAAACCGTCACTTCTTTCCTTCCTTTTTTTTGTTCTTTTTTTTGCCACCGGTTCAGCCGCTCAAGCTCAGGAAGCGCGCAAGAACGCCTTCAATGACCCCTTCCTGCAGGTCACTTCGGCAATCAACCCATGCCCTGTGCCGGAGGGGCCGCTCTATACCGAGCAGGAAGTGCGCGACGTGGCCCATGTGCGGGCGCAGCACGGCGGCAGTTGCTATCGGGTGGGGCGTTGCCGCCTGGCCAACTCGTATTGGTACGACCAGGAAATCATTCCGCGCGTATCGCAATACATCAAGCTTGACGGCCGGTTCGACGACACCAGTGTGTGGGTGCAGGGCGAGCGGCGTTTGGTCTTTCTCAAGGGTTGCGTCAAGACGCGCGAGCAATCAGAGGCGCTTGAAAAAGCCGTCTGGCTGGTCGATGACGTGATGGGCGTGGTGAATTACCTGCGCGTGGGTGATGAGCCCGTGCGCTATGTGCCGGCGCAGACTGAAAAGAAGTGAAGTGGGCTTGCCCCTTGCGTATGCAAAAAATCCCCGCAGTTTCCTGCGGGGATTTTTCATTGGGGGAGGCTATAGCCCCGACGGCAGCGGGTCTACCACCCGCAATTCCGAGCCGTCGACAAACTTCAGGTACCAGAACTCCGGTGACAGCGGCAGGTTGGGGCGTATGTGGCTGACATTGGCGGGCAGCACATAGACCGTGCTCGCGCCGTCGTCGGGCGGGGGTGCCAGGTAGTGGCGCTTGACCGCCACCAACCCGCCTATGGTGGAAACCACGGTGCCTATCGACTCGGTGACAGCATTGACGGTGGTGCCCTGGCCCAGCATGTGGATGGTGGTCTGGCCCATCAGGTCGGGACGTGAGGCTTCTATGTACAAGACTGCCGCGGTATTGATGCGCAAATCGTCGGGGGCGCTGGGCTCAGTGGCTTTGTTGAAAGAGATAAAGGGCATGGATAGGGCCGGTTGGGGACAGGTTTTCGGGCGAATTCTCAGGAAATATGCAGCTCTTTGTGCTCACCCAGCTTGCGCGGCAACTCGCCCAGGATGGCCGCCCTGGCCATTTTGGCCAGCTGCACCATCTTGCTTTCCTTCACGTCCCAGTATTCGGCGTGATGAATGCGCACTTCCAGCAGCGCCAGGTCCGGGTCGTTGACGCCCGCAGGAAACCAGGCGCGGGCAAGCGGTGACCAGAGTTCTTCTTTTTTGGCCTGGTCTTCCGCGATCGCCGCCTGGCCCGACACCGATACGTAGCTGTCGGCGCCCGGGTCGGCGTAGGACACGTTGACATTGCCGTCCTGCTGCAGCCGCTGGGCCATCTCGCTTTTGCGTGAGATGAAGAAATACAGATGCGATTCCGCGTCAAGCGACTGGTTCTGCGTGGTCAGGGGATGGGCGTGCAACATGCCGCTGGCCTGGCGGTGGGTCAGCATGCCGAACTTGATGCCCTGGATCAGCTCCCAAAGGGTGTCGTGGTCTGATTTTGTTGTGCTCATGAAAACTCCCGTGGGTGGTGACCAATGCGTCGATGCTAGGCATCATGCCGCGGGCCGCTCATCAGCGGGCGGCGCGGGCAGCTGTCAGCAAGTGCCGACAGCCCCCGACTTCCAGCCGCAGCCTGTGTAAACCATCGCTCTACAGGGGAACTAATGGCGCGAGCGGTTACCATATAGATAGATGCAAGTAATTCGTATTTGTATTACGGCTTGCTTACAGACGCCCAAGGGCTTCAAGGCCTTCGCGCCCGGCCCAGTTCGGGCGAACCGGGCCGCTTTCATCTCTAAAAGGTGTTTCATGAAACTGTCGTTCCCCTCTTTTGCCGGCGCCGTGCTGGCCGTCGGCCTGCTGGCCGCGCCTCTGGCCTCCACCGCCCAAACCGTCACGCCCACCGCCGAAGGCATCGTGGTCTACAACGCCCAGCATGTCAGCCTGACCAAGGCCTGGGCTGAAGCCTTCAGCAAGGAAACCGGCATCAAGGTCACCCTGCGCAACGGCAGCGACACCGAGCTGGGCAACCAGATCGTGCAGGAAGGCAAAGCCTCGCCCGCAGACGTGTTCCTGACCGAGAATTCGCCCGCCATGGCGCTGGTCGACACGGCAGGGCTGTTCGCTCCGCTGGACGCGGCCACGCTGTCTGAAGTGCCTGCCAACTTCCGCCCCGCGCACGGCCGCTGGACGGGCATCGCCGCGCGCAGCACGGTGTTTGTCTACAACAAGGCCAAGCTCACGCCGGCGCAGTTGCCCAAGTCCATGCTGGACCTGGCCACGCCCGCCTGGAAGGGCCGCTGGGCCGCATCGCCTTCCGGCGCCGACTTCCAGGCCATCGTGAGCGCATTGCTCGAGCTCAAAGGTGAGGCCGCCACCGCCGCCTGGCTCAAGGCCATGAAGGAAAACGCCACGCCTTACAAAGGCAACGGCACGGTGCTCAAGGCCGTCAATGCCGGCCAGATCGAAGGCGGCGTGATTTACCACTATTACTACTACGGCGACCAGGCCAAGACCGGCGAGAACAGCAACAACGCCCAGCTGCATTACTTCCGCAACCAGGACCCTGGCGCTTTTGTGAGCATTTCCGGTGGCGGCGTGCTGGCCTCGAGCAAGCACCAGCCCGAAGCCCAGGCCTTCGTGAAGTGGATCGCCGGCAAAGGCGGACAGGACATCCTGAAAACCGGCGACGCGTATGAGTACGCCGTGGGCACGGGCGCGGCCTCCAACCCCAAACTGGTACCTTTGGCTGAGCTGCAGGCGCCCAAGGTGGAGCCTTCCAAACTCAACAGCAAAAAAGTCACCGACCTGATGACCCAGGCCGGCCTGCTGTAAACCACCTCCAATCGCTTCCAACCATTTCAGGTCCGCGGATCTGACACCTGCCTTGAGTGCCTTGCCCTTTGATGTCGGCGCCGACTCCCTGAAGCCGGCGAGTGTGGCTCTGCGGCCTTTGCCTGCGGCCGGGCGCGGCGGCTGGCGCCTGTCGTGGGTGGGTAGCGCGGCCCTGCTGGTCTCGTTGCTGGCTTTGTTGCCGTTGGGTTTTGTCATCTGGGTCGGCATCCAGGCGGGTTGGGACACGGCCTTTGCGTTGATCTTCCGGCCCCGTGTGGGTGAACTGCTCGTCAACACTGCGTTGCTGGTGGCGCTGACAGTGCCGTTATGCGCCGTGCTGGCCGTGGCCCTGGCCTGGCTCACTGAGCGTAGCGACCTGCCCGGTGCACGCACCTGGGCCTGGCTGGCCGTCGCGCCGCTGGCCGTGCCGGCTTTTGTGCACAGCTATGCCTGGATGACGGTCGCCCCCGGCCTGCACGGCTTGCCCGCCGGCGTGATGGTTTCGGTGATCGCTTACTTTCCATTTTTGTATTTGCCTGTGGCCGCAGCCTTGCGGCGGCTGGATCCGGGTATGGAAGACAGCGCCGCCTCGCTGGGCTTGAGCCCTTTGGCGGTGTTTTTCCGCGTGGTGCTGCCGCAGCTGCGGCTGGCGGTATGCGGCGGCTCGCTGCTGGTGGGACTCCACTTGCTGGCCGAGTACGGTCTTTACGTGATGATCCGCTTCGACACCTTCACCACGGCCATCGTCGACCAGTTCCAGTCGACCTACAACGGGCCTGCGGCCAACATGCTTTCCGGCGTGCTGGTGGTGTGCTGCTTCGCGTTGCTGGGCCTGGAGTCGGTCGCGCGCGGCAAGGAACGTTATGCGCGCGTAGGTTCCGGCGCGGCGCGCATGCCTTTCAAACGCAAGCTGGGCCGCTTTGCTGGCTTGTGCCTGCTGCTGCCCGCGCTGGTCACCGCTCTGGCGCTGGGCGTGCCACTGGTTACCCTGGGCCGCTGGCTGGTGGCCGGCGGGGCTGCCGTATGGCGCGTGGATGAAATCGGCCCGGCGATTTTCCAGACCCTGGGGCTGGCGCTGGCCGGTGCGTTGCTGACCACACTGGCTGCCGTGCCCATGGCCTGGCTGTCGATACGCTCACCGGGCCGGCTGCAGCGTGTGCTGGAGGCCTGCAACTATATGGTCGGCTCGCTGCCCGGCGTGGTGGTGGCGCTGGCGCTTGTCACCGTCACGGTGCGCCTGCCGATTTACCAGACGGCCATCACGGTGCTGCTGGCCTATCTGCTGATGTTTTTGCCGCGCGCCCTCATCAGCCTGCGCGCAGGCATTGCGCAGGCGCCGGTGGAGCTGGAGCAGGCCGCGCGCAGCCTGGGCCGTACGCCCGCGCAGGCGCTGTGGGCCATCACCCTGCGGCTGGCTGCGCCCAGCGCAGCGGCTGGCGCGGCGCTGGTGGGCCTGGGCATTACCAATGAGCTCACCGCCACGCTGATGCTCGCGCCCAACGGCACGCGTACCCTGGCAACTTCCTTTTGGGCCTACAGCAGCGAGATCGACTACGCCGCCGCCGCGCCCTATGCGCTCATCATGGTGCTGCTGTCGCTGCCCATGACCTGGCTGCTCTATACCCAATCCAAACGCACGGCGGGACGATGACAACTTCTCTTGAACTGAACGGCCTGCGCAAACACTATGGTCCCGTGGAAGCACTGTGCGGCGTTCACTTGCACGTGCCGGCCGGCAGCCGCACCGCCATCGTGGGTCCGTCGGGTTCCGGTAAAACCACCTTGCTGCGCATCATTGCCGGCTTCGAAGTGCCCGACGCCGGCCGCGTCGTGCTGGGCGGCCGGCAACTGGCCGACGGGCCAGAAGCCGTGCCCGCACACCAGCGCGGCATCGGTTTTGTACCGCAGGACGGCGCGCTGTTTCCGCACCTGACGATTGAGGGCAATGTCGGCTTTGGCCTGCCGCGCAATACGCCCCGGCGCGCTGAACGCATTGCCGAACTGATGGACATGGTCGCGCTCGACATCGCCATGCTCAGCCGTCGCCCGCATGAGTTGTCTGGCGGCCAGCAGCAGCGCGTGGCGCTGGCCCGCGCGCTGGCCCAGCGCCCGCAGCTGATGTTGCTCGACGAGCCTTTTTCCGCCCTGGACACGGGCCTGCGCGCCAGCACCCGCAAGGCCGTCGCGCAATTGCTCAGCGGTGCCGGCATCACCACCATCCTGGTCACGCACGACCAGGCGGAAGCCCTGTCATTTGCCGACCAGGTGGCCGTGATGCGTGAAGGACAGCTGGTGCAGGCCGGCCGCCCGGTGGATCTTTATCTGCGGCCCCGTGATGCCGCGGTGGCCGGCTTCCTGGGCGAAGCCATCGTGCTGCCCGCGCAGCTGGCGGGCGGCTGGGCCGACTGCGCGCTGGGGCGAATCGCGGTCAACGACGGCCAGCGCAGTGGTGCGGCGCAGATCATGCTGCGGCCAGAGCAACTGCAGGTGGCTGAAGTCCCGGCGCAGGCGGCCGCGCACAGTGCGGATGCCGCCGCGTGCTACGGCGCGGTCATCGACAGCGATTTTGGCGGTCCGGTCTGCGTGCTGTCGGTGCGCCTGGTGCGCGGCGCTGGCATGGTCACGGCAGAAGAAACACCCGCGGCGACGGAGCTTGCTGCGTGGGACGCGCCGCTGCTGGTGCGCAGCTCCGGCCTGCATGTCCCGGCGCCGGGCGCCATGGTCCGCATCACGGTGGCTGGCCAGGCCCATGTGTTCGGATAGACCGGCCTGCGTGCCGGTTCCCGGGAATTTAAGCAAATAGTGGCCGTAGCCCAATAAGAACGGGCGCAAGCAGCTATTAAATTAATAGCATTTTTCCTACTTCTACGGGTGCGATGAACCCAGCTGGAGGCGGACGTTTACCCGGCACGCCCCGCGCAAAGGGGCATGGCTCGACCAGTACATGCCTTGTTACGAATCTTTAAGGCGTCTTACACAGGTCTTTGGGTATATTGTGTACGGTGTACACAAATTAATGGTTGTGCACTTGCACGCCGGCAGCTTGATCGGTTGTTGCAGCGTTTCAGGTGACAACCCGCTTACCCAAGGAGATTTCCCATGGCCCGTTACGTAGATGGATTCATTGTTGCCGTCCCCGCCAAGAAAGTGGAGGACTACCGCAAGCTGTCCCGCAAGGCCGGCAAGATCTGGAAGGAGTACGGCGCGATCGAATACACCGAGTGCATCGCCGACGACGTGAAACCGGGCAAGGTCACGTCCTTTCCGCAAAGCGTCAAGCTCAAGGCCGGCGAGGTGGTGGTGTTCTCGTGGATCACCTACAAGTCACGCAAGCAGCGCGACAGCGTCAACAAAAAAGTCATGTCCGACCCACGCCTGGAGGCCATGATGGATCCGAAGAATCTGCCATTCGATGGCAAGCGGATGATTTTTGGCGGCTTCAAGACCATCGTCGAGCTTTAGCCGTCCACAAAACCCTCCTGGCGTTGTTGCGCCGCCTTGCCGGGCCAGGGCCTGTGAGCCCTGTGTTTGCAAATGCGAATGGGGTGAAAACGGCGCCAATCAAGGCGCGCGACGAATCCCAGACCGGAAGT
>NZ_JBFUBP010000011.1:0-150020 GCF_056405675.1 Polaromonas sp. P1_F4
CTTAGGCTCGCTCTCCTCTGATCGCAGGTGCTTCTTCACGGTGTTGCGAGCCAGGCCTGTACGCCTTGAGATCTCGCGGATGGACATCTGATCCCGCAATGCCCAACGTCTGATGACATTCAATGTCGCCACGTCTATCACTCCTAATTTCCCCCTGCTTTTAAAACAAGCAGAGTAGTGCCTACGTGGGTCAGTTTTGGATGGAAATTACTGCGCTAAGTGGATCAGATTTCGACGGAATTCAACAGCAGAAGCTACCTCTCAAAATAATATCGTTTATAAGGCTTTGAAACATGCCCGCATGGTCGGTGCTGGAATTGTTCAACCACTACCAGCAGACCCACTCGGAGATCAATCACCAGTTCTGTGCGCCGGAAAAACAGATGCGAACATTTCGGGTTTTGATCGTGATAAGCCCTCCAAATTTTCATTAGATGAGTTTGTAAAACACATCGATAAAGTTCAAGGGCGGAAACCTAACAAAACAGAATCAGCGTCTGCGACGGATCGTAAATCCCATGAATCCATTTTGGACAAATTGAATGTCTTGCGGACCGATCCTCGCATCAAATTTTTAATGCAAGAAGAGGCTGGAGATTCGCTGGATGGCGCTATTCTTCAGCTTACTGGTCAAACGGTAGCCGGCGCCACGGTCAAAATAATTGACGTCTCCGGAGCACCAAACGAAGTCGCAGGCACGCTGGCTGCAATGATCTGTCGCTTACTTTTTAACTATAAGGTGTGGCAAACACGTGCCGAACGTGATCGGGATCCAATTTTGCTGGTCTGCGAGGAAGCGCATCGATACGTTCCAGATCGTGGTGAAGCCCAGTATCGAGAAGCACAAGACGCGGTTCGACGAATTGCTAAAGAGGGGCGGAAGTACGGATTGGGACTAATGCTAGTCTCACAGAGGCCATCCGACGTGGAGAGCACTGTTCTTTCACAATGTAATTCTTGGATTGTTCTTCGCCTCAGCAACGGCGCCGACCAGGAGCATGTTGGGAGATTTCTTCCTGATGGCCTTGCGGGAATCACTCGGATGCTGTCCTCCCTTTCTCGACGCGAAGCTATATTTGTTGGCGAAGCAGCGGCCTTACCGGCCCGAATTCGAATAAGAAAATTGCCTCCGCACCAGCTGCCGGATTCAAATGACATCAGCTTTGTCCGCGGATGGGTGCAGCCAGCGCTTGATGCTGCTGCAGTCGCTGTAGTTACAACACGATGGCTAGAAAATGCTATTTAGTTTTCTGGATACCGCTTCGCAATCGAGTTAGATATTGCATCGAAAAGAATGCGAATGCCTACGAATTGTCGGTCTGCGATAGGATGCCGCCGCAGACATCCAACCAACAACGGGCCAACTGCATCTCTGCCAATTGCCCGCTTTGACATTTTCATGCCCCAGGCCGTCTCCCGCCTACGTACCACGCGCCTGGCTCGCGCCTCCAAACCTTTTCTCGCCCGCGGCGGCCCGCGCAACGCGCGTGCGCTGGTTGCCGCCTGATCCCAAGCCACTGCATGTGCGCCTTGCGCCCTACCGTACTCACGCATGCGGGTGTGTGTGCCTGCTCATGGCCGACACCGAGACGCTGAAACCCGGCAATTCGAGTAGCTATAAAACGCCAAATGGTAGATTCGGAAAAAGCCCAGTCCCAGGCCAAATAAAAACAAACCCATGAACAAAAAGACCAAGATCGCCCTCGCCGCAGCCGGAGGAACCCTGTTACTGGTAGTGGCCACCGCCATCGTCATTACCCTTGACTCTGACCGTAGCAAGAAAGACGCACCACCGCCTGCGACGGCTCTGGCCGCAGCCCCACTCGACACCAGCAAAATCCTGACGGGCATGCAGGACCTGCTAGCCAGCTACCGAAAAATCATCGTGCTGTTTGCCGATGAGAAAAAGCTGGGTGCGGGTGAGCGGGCCATGGCCAACCAGGTGGGGCAGGGGCTGTTTCATGACAACCCTGCGCGGGTGGCCGAGATTGAGGCGCAGCTGGCGGCGCTGGTGGCTTCTGGCAACCCGCAGCGCTTTGATGCGATTGCGGGCATTCTGGACTATGTGGAAAGCGACAAGGGCCTCTTTGACGCCGACCGGCTGGCTTTTCGGGAGCTGCTGCGCAGCCTGCAGGCCAGTGTGGCGGCAGACTCGTCACTACCGGCCATCAAGCTGCACAAGCGCATTGGTGAAGACCTGGACGCGTTGGTTGAAATTGAGCGCAACTACGAAAAAGAAATTCGCCTGGTCTTCGGCCGCTTTGAGCCGCGGGCGATTGAGCTGAAGCGTGAGCGCTGGGAAGATTACGTAGCTAGCCTGAAGAAGCGCTACACACGTGAGCAGATTCTGAAAGACTTTGGCGTGGTGATGCCTTACGCGTTGCCCAAGCCCACCACGCGCAAAAGCAAAGACGAAGAAGAGGGCGAGGTGTTTGGCTACAGCCTGCCGCCCAAGACCATCGTGCTGACGTTTGACGACGGCCCGCACGGCGTTTACACCAATGAGATTGCGGCCATCCTGAAGCAGTACGGCGCGCCGGGCATTTTCTTTCAGGTGGGCAGCAACCTGGGCACGGTGGCGGCTGACGGCAAAACCAAGCTGGGGCCGCGTGCAGACATCAGCCGCAAGCTGCTGGAAGCCGGCCATACGCTGGCCAACCACAGCATGACGCATGCGCAGCTTTCCAAGCTCAATGGCGCGGGCCTTAAATCAGAAATGCTGGGCACTGATGAATTGCTCAAAGCGGTGGATGCGCGGCGTTCGCCGCTTTTTCGCTTTCCGTATGGCGCGCGCAATGACGAAGGGTTGGACGTGCTGTCGGCCGCGCACCTGCGCTCTGTCATGTGGAACATTGACTCGCTCGACTGGGCCGACCCGGTGCCCAGCTCGATTGTGGAACGCGTGCTGAAGTCGGTAGAAAAAGAAGGCCGCGGCATTGTGCTGTTTCATGACATTCATGAGCGCACGGTGAAGGCGCTGCCGGCCATTCTGGAGCGCCTGGTGGCCGACGGCTACCAGTTTGCGAGCTGGGACGGCAGTGGCTTTACCGTGGCCAAGGGCGCTGGCGTGGCACCCGCCCCGCAGGCCACCAACCCGGGCTACAGCGACTCGTGGGCCATTGTGATTGGCATTGACGACTACGCCAGCTGGCCCAAGCTGCAGTACGCGGTGCGCGACGCGCGTGCCATTCGTGAAACACTGATCCAGCGCTTTGGCTTTGCCGCCGACCACGTGATTTCATTGGAAAACCGCGAGGCCACACGCACCGGCATACTGGCCGCCTTTCACGACAAGCTGGCGCACAGCGGCATGAAGAAAAATGACCGGCTGTTTGTCTTCTTTGCCGGGCACGGCGCCACACGGCAGCTGAGCTCGGGCCGCGATTTGGGGTACATCATTCCGGCAGATTCAGACCCGAACAAAATTGCGACCGACGCGGTGCCGATGACGGAGCTGCAGAACATTGCCGAAAGCCTGACGGCCAAGCATGTGCTGTTTGTGATGGACGCCTGCTACAGCGGGCTGGGCCTGACGCGCGGCGCGGGTTCTGGCAACTTTTTGCGCGACAACGCCAAGCGACTGGGCCGGCAGATGCTGACGGCCGGCGGCGCCGACCAGCTGGTGGCCGACGGCGGGCCGAACGGGCATTCGGTGTTTACCTGGACGCTGCTGCAAGCCATGGGCGGCAAGGCCGACCTGAACGGCGACGGGCTGATCACGGCCACCGAGCTGGCCGCCTATGTGGCGCCGGCCGTGGCGTCAGTGTCGCGGCAAACGCCGGCCTTTGGCAGCCTGCCGGGCTCGGAAGGCGGCGACTTTGTGTTTGCGCTGCCGGCAGAGGCCGAGTTTTTGAGCGCGCAGACAAGCCAGCTGTCTGGCGATGCGATTGCGCTGAACAGCAAGCTGGACGCCACACGCCCGCCCGCTGCGGCGCCCACAGCCGGCAGCGATGCGCCGGTGACGGCGCCGCCCACGGCAACCGTGGTGGTGAAAGACCTGCAGGGTGGTGAACAAAAGATCACCACGTCGCTGGCGGTGCCCAGCTCGGCTCGGCAACTGGCCCAGCGCGCCAATGACCGCGGCCTGCAGCTCTATAAAGAAAAGCTGTATGCCGAAGCCGAAGCCCAGTTCACCGAAGCGCTGAAGCTGCGCCCCGACTTTGCACTGGCCGCCAACAACCTGGGTTTTGTGTATTTCAAGCAAGACAAGTTCAAGGAAGCGGCACGCTGGTTTGAGAACACTGTAAAGATGGATCCGTCGCGTGCAGTTGCCTACCTGAACCTGGGCGACGCCCATGCACGGGCAGGCGATGGCGAAAAGGCGAAGAAGGCTTTTCGCAACTACCTGGAGCTGGCGCCCAACGGGCCGGGCGCCGCCCATGCAAAACAAGAGCTTGAGAAGGCCTGAAGCCGCTTGAAGCAGGCTGGAGTAGCCCGGCGCGATTTGGCGATACTCTGCCTATGACTTCCACTTCCCCAGCCGCTCACGCAGTTTCCCGGCTGCGCACCGCGCGGCTGGCGCGCGCCTCCAAACCATTTCTGGCCCGTGGCGGCCCGCGCAATGTGCGCTGCGCCGGTTGCCGCCTGATGCCCAGCCACTGCATGTGCGCCCTGCGCCCCAGCGTACCCACGCGTGCGGGTGTGTGCCTGGTCATGGCCGACATCGAGGCGCTGAAACCCAGCAACACGGGCTGGCTGATTGCCGATGTGGTGGCGGACACGTTTGCGTTTGAGTGGGCGCGCACCGAGGTTGACCCTGCGCTGCTGGCCCTGCTGGCGGATCCGCAGTGGCAGCCCTACCTGGTGTTTCCGGGCGAGTTTGTGGCGGCTGAGCGGGTGGTGCCAGATGTGTTGCCTGCCGACCCGACTGATGGCACAAAGGGCAAGCGCCCGCTGTTTGTGCTGCTCGACGCGACCTGGCCCGAGGCACGAAAAATGTTTCGCAAAAGCCCCTACCTCAACCATTTGCCGGTGCTGAGTTTGCAGAGCGAGCAGCTTTCTCGCTACAAGCTGCGCCGCTCGCAACGCGACACGCACTTTTGCACGTCTGAAGTGGCCGCCCTGTGCCTGGAGCTGGCCGGTGAAACGCATGCGGCGCAAACGCTGGAGGCTTACCTGGATGTGTTTACCAACCGGTACCTCAAGGCCAAGCAACAACAGCCTTTGGAGCTGGAAGATGCCGCGCACCAGCGGCTGCGCGAGCTACGCTCAGGGGCAACACCTTCGGTTTTTGAAGGTGTACCCTGATGTGCAGCCCCCTGGTTTTGGTGCATGCCTTGGCTATCGCCGGCATCGTGTTCGCTTTCATCGCAGGAGCGCTCCACGAGGGAAAGCTGGCATCCCATCTCCAGCAAAAGCATCCCGAGGTGTGGGCCGACCTTCGCCAGCGCAAGGTCATGTTTGCGGATGGTGACATGCAGAGCGCCGCCATGAATCAGTACCTGTGGCGTGGTGAGCATAAAAACCTCCAGGATGCGAAGCTCAATTCCATGGTTTTCACAGGCTGGCTGTGGGCTGCGCTTTTTCTCGGCAGCACTGTGGCCTTGATACTTGTTCAAGACCGGGTATCCACGGCCACCTACCGCGCTTGCCTTCCCTTTCTTTAAGCAAGCGCGGGACCATCCTGGCTGGCGGCCAAACGCGAAGCGGCGCAAGCAACATCCGCTAAATCGGCTATGTCGGCCCTATAGTCCACACTGTCAAACCAGCACTCAGCATTACCGGCACTATCCATGAACCAACCTGGCTACCTGCGCAAACGGCATTCCCCGTCGGACGAAAGCGAAGGCCTGCTATGGCGGCTGGTGGCTGCGCTGGTGGCCGTGCCGCTTTTTGAGGTTTCGCTGTTTCTTGGCATGTACCTGATTTATCCGTCGCGGGGTGTGGCGTATTTTTTCCTGTCGATTCCGCTGTGGATGCACGGTGTCTACGTCGGCACGGCCGTTCTCATCGGGCTGCTGTTTGGCTTCAAGGGCATCACCTGGCTGCTGGGCCATCTCTTCATGACGCACCATGAAAACGAACGCAACCGGCTGGTGACGGCGCTGCTGTGGGGCGGGCTGGCGGGGCTGGCGTTTGTGGCTTCGCGCTTTGTGCCTTAGTGGCATAGTCCGCGTGCTGACATCTGCTTGCATTGAGGCCGGCGCAACCATGCTGCCGCTGCAATACAGTCACTTCCTTCTTCACCTTCTGGATACTCATGCGCCTCAGCTCCCGGTCTTTTTTTGGCACCACGCTTGCCACCTTCGCCCTCACCTTGCTGCCGCTGGCCGGCGCGCAGGCTGTTACCCCGGCTGAACAGCCGTATGTCGGTGGCTACACCCAGGGCTCGGTCGATTCGCGTGCGCAGCTGATGCTGCTGGACGACAACACGTTTTGTTTTAGTTTCATGGGCGGCTCGCTCGACATGCTGGCCGGCGGGCGCTGGAAGGCTGAAGGCAACGGCGTGCGTCTGCAGGAAGTGCGACAGAACGGCTCCGTCTTCCCCGTCTTTGGCAGGGCGGTGCTGCCTGAGAAAGGGCCCGTGGAGTTTGACTTTCACGGCCATTCGCTGTCTCGCGCGGTGTCGGTCGCGTTTGCCACGGGCAGCGACGAGGCCTTGCCCACCAGCTTGCGCCGGCTCTTCAAGGACGGCCACAACGGCTGGTCATCCAGCTACAAGCTGCCGCCCCTGCCGGCGGCGCAGGTGCGCTACTTTTATATAGCCGACGCGGAAGTGGATGCCAACGGCCAGCCCAAACAGCTGCGCGT
Source organism: Polaromonas sp. P1_F4 (assembly GCF_056405675.1). NCBI lineage: Bacteria > Pseudomonadati > Pseudomonadota > Betaproteobacteria > Burkholderiales > Comamonadaceae > Polaromonas > Polaromonas sp. P1_F4. The sequence continues at coordinate 6,751 of NZ_JBFUBP010000011.1, forward strand.
GGTGCAGTACCGGCGTGGCGATGCGAACACGCTGCGTGTGGGCTACAACCCGGCGTTTGGCAACCCGCCGCTGAACCAGCTTGCCACGCTGAAAGATGGTGAAGTGCTGCATGTCGACGGCAGCCGCTTTGGCCCGCGCAAGGAGCTGCCGGAAAAAGCCCTGGAAAGAATACGCTCGGCCTGCATACGGCCCGCGCTGGCTGAGCCCAAGCGCCCCAGCGAAGAAGAAGCCGCTGAGATAGCGGCCGGACGCGCGACGTCCGTGAAACAGCCGCCGCTGGTGCCGGTGAAAACCTTCTACCTGCCGCTAACGGCGATTCAGGGCGCGGCGTACTTTTCTGAAGACAAGTAGGCCAGACAGTTTGCTGGGTCGTCGCACGGGACACTACTAAATTAATAGCTGCTCGCGCTCGTTCTTATTGGGCTGCAGGCATATTTGATGCCTGAAAATGCTCTACAGGAGTGTTTTTCCAGCACCCAGGATCCGTCGCGCAACGAAGCCCTGTTATTGATACCGGCGCAGCCAGGGCACCCGCTGTAATACATTCATTGGGTTCAACACCCACCGGACTCACTGCCCATGCGCTCCATCTCCCAGCCTCTTGGCACCACGCTTGCCGCCTTCGCCCTCACCTTGCTGCCGATGGCCGGCGCGCATGCGGTAACTGCGGCTGAAAAGCCGTATGTGGGTGGCTACACACAGGGCTCCGTTGATTCGCGTGCGCAGCTGATGCTGCTGGACGACAACACCTTTTGCTTTACCTTCATGGGCGGCTCGCTCGACATGCTGGCCGGTGGGCGCTGGAAGGCCGAAGGCAACGGTGTGCGCCTGCAGGAGGTTCGGCAGAACGGCGCGATCTTCCCCGCTTATGGCAAGCAGGTGCCTGAGCAGAAAGAGACGGTGGCGTTTGACTTTCACGGCTATTCGCTTTCGAACGCAACGTCTGCCGTGTTTGCCACTTCCAGCAACGACGCGCTGCCCACCACACTGCGCCCGCTGTTCAAGGAAGACCAGAGCAACTGGTCTGACAGCTACAAGCTGCCGCCTCTGCCGGTGGCGCAGGTGCGCTACTTTTATATAGGCGACGTGGAGGTGGACGCCAACCGCCAGCCCAAACGGCTGCGCGTGGTGCAGTACCGGCGCGGCGACGCGAACACGCTGGCCGTGGGCTACGACCAGTCGTTTGGCAACCCGCCGCTGAACCTGTCTGCCACGCTGAAAGGCAGCGTGCTGCATGTAGACGGCAGCCGCTTTGGCACACGCGACGAGCTGCCGGGCGAAATCCTCGAAGGCATACGCGCGGCCTGCATACGGCCGGCGCTGGTGCCGGGCGCCAAACGCCCGGCGGAAGAGGGCAGCGAAGAAGAAGCCCAGGACAAAGCCGCCGCAGCCTTGGGCAAGGTGGTGGTGCGCAATGCGCCGCTGGTGCCGGTAAAGACTTTCTACCTGCCGCTGACGGCGATGCAGGGCGCGCCGTACTTTCCCGGCACGGAGAAGTAACTCAAAGCAGGCCACGGCTGGTTACCGTGGGCGGCCGCGATTTGCTCCTAAATTAATAGCTGCTCGCGCGCAGCCTTATTGGGCTGCAGCCACTTAAAATTGCGATTGCGCATTGAGGCCGGCGGACCCGCAGCCCGCGCACCACCTTTCCCGGCATCACCTCCTCATCGCTTGCGCCCGCGCAACGCGCCGGGCTTGCCAGTCCATGCGCCCAGGAAAAACATCGAAAAAAGCGGCAGCGCGGCCGTGGCGGAAGGGTCGCGCTTGAGCGGGTGCGGGTTTGTTTCGGTGCGGGCAAGGGCTGCGGGCTTGGCGGCCGGGGAAGGTGCGGCGTAAGGGCGGGCTTGGCGTTTTGTCATCCTGAGAGGTCCGGTTTCAAAAAGGGAAAAGGGAAGGAAAAGGCGGTGATGGTCGGCGCTGGCTGTCGCCGGGATGTCGCGACGCGTGCTTCCACGCGGCATCCCGGCCGCGACATCTCCGCGACAGCGGGGCGGCACAGTGCGTCCAGCCTGGCGGTCCGCCGGCGGCCTTTTTCCAAAAACCGTCCCAGAGGAAATCTCCCTATGAAGCGCAAATCTGTTGTTGTTCCCGCCGGTGTGGTGTTGCTGTCGGCGCTCACGGGCGTTACGGGCATTACGGGCGCCTATGCGCAGCCGAAGCCCGAGCCCGGGGCTTCACCCTGGGGCCTGGGTGTGGGCATGGCGGCCCGAACCGACATTTACGCGGGCGAAAGCGCCAAGCTGCGCGCAGTGCCGCTGATCAGCTACCAGGGCGAGAAGTTCTTCTGGCGCGGCATCAGCGGGGGTTACCACTTGCTCAGCCGCGACGGTTTCACATTCGATGCCACGCTGGGTGCCCGGCTGGGCGGCATCAAGAAAGATGATTTCGGCGTAGCCGAGCTTGCGGCCCGGGGCATCAACCGCAACCTGCTGGAAGACCGCGACGGCGGCCTGGACCTGGGGATTGCCGGGTCCTTCAAGGGCGGGATGGGCGTGGTGGAGCTAGCGCTGAAGGCCGACGTGTCGGGCGCGAGCAAGGGTTACGAGGCCTCGGCCAAATACGGCTATCCGCTGCAGTGGGGATCGACCACGATCACGCCCAACATCGCGGTCAGCCATTACTCGGCCAAGCTGGCCAACTATTACTACGGAACACTGGACGCGGAAGTCGCCCGGGGTGTGGTGAACTACAAGCCGGGAAGTGCGGTGATTCCGCGTGTCGGTATTGAGGTGATGCGGCCCTTCGCCGACAAGTGGATTCTGGCGGGCAGCCTGTCTTACAGCGCGCTGCCAGGCAAGATCCGCAACAGCCCGTTGGTGGACAGGGACGCTAATGGGGTAACTTCTGTTTTTGTCGGGGTTTCGAGGAAATTCTGACGCCCGCCGCGCCACCACGCGAAAGAACCGAGATGGACATGATTGAAGGCCCCTTGAGCATCCTGATCGTCGAGGACAACGCGCCCATGGCGGCGAATATCTACGACTACCTGGAAGCCTGCGGCCACAAGCCCGACGCTGCGCCCGACGGCAAATCGGGGCTGGGCATGGTGCAGGCGAATCACTACGACGCGATCGTGCTGGACTGGATGATGCCGCGCATGGACGGCCTGACCATGCTCACGCAGCTTCGGGGCGAACTCAAGTCCAGGACGCCGGTGATCATGCTGACGGCCAAGGACCAGTTGGACAGCAAGCTGCAGGGCTTTGAGGCTGGGGCCGACGACTACCTCGTCAAACCCATCGCGCTGCCGGAACTCGAAATGCGACTGCGCGTACTGGTGACACGCAGCCACGCGGCGCAGGCCCCGGGGCAGGTGCTGGAAGTCGGCGACCTGCGCTTCAACCTGCAGTCGCTGGTCGTGACCCGGGGAGACCGCGAGCTGTCGCTGTCGCCGATCAAGCGGCAGATACTGGAGGTCTTGATGCGCCGCTCGCCGCACATCGTGAGCCGCGAGCACCTCGAAGCGCAGATCTGGGGCGAGCGGACGCTGGACAAGGACATCCTGCGATCGCACATGCACCTGCTGCGCAAAGAGGTTGATGGCGAAGGCGCCCCGAAAATCCTGCACACCGTGCTCGGGCAGGGCTACAGCATACGGGTGCAGGATGGCGAATAAACCACGCATGTTCGACCTGCACTGGCGGATCAGCGCCCTGTTCGTCGCTTTCGGGGTGTTGCTGGCCTTGGGCGTCAGCGTCTCGGTGGGCTTCGGCCAGGTGATGATCACGCACCCGGTGTGGGAGCAGATACTGCGCTCGACCACCCAGCATTACATTGCCGGCAGCACGGGCAACACGCCCGTACCCTTGCCGACACAGGGCGCCTACAAGGGATGGCACCTCAAGAGCGGCACGGCCTTGCCCGCCGACATGCCGCCCTACCTGGCCACGCTGCCCGCCGGGTTCTACAGCGAACAGGACCTGGACCGGTTTGACGAGCACGACTACGCGGCCCTGGTCACGCCGGTCGCGGACGGCCGCGTGGTCACCGTCATCGACATGACCGACATCGAGACCCTGCAGAACAAGGTCGGCATCGGGGGCTTGATCTTTGTGCTGGTCAACCTGGCGCTGGTGGGCGCCACGCTGCTCTGGCTACACGGCAGCCTGCGCAAGCCGGCCAGGGCCCTGGCGCAGCGCATGGAAGCCCTGGACCCGGAGCAGCCCTCGCAGCGGCTGTCGGTTGATTACCCGCAGGCGGAGCTGCACGACATCGCGGTGCAGGTCAACCGCCACCTTGAAAGGGTGGAGCGCTTCATCGAGCGGGAACGCAGCCTGCTGGACCAGGCCAGCCATGAGTTCCGCACCCCGGTCGCCGTGATCAGCGGCGCGGTGGACGTGCTGGCCAGGCAAGCGCTGCCCGCGCAGGCAAAAGGCCCGCTGGACCGGATCCGCGGCACGGTCGACAACCTGACCGAAACCATGAGCGCCCTGCTTTACCTGTCACGCGAGCCGGACGGCAACGCAAGGGTGGAAACCACTCGGGTCGACCTGATGCTGCAGGAGCTGATGCAGGACCATGAGCACCTGCTGGCCTTCAAGCCCGCGCGCTTTGTGCTGGTCGAGTGCGTGAGCCTTTCGGTCAATGCGCCGGAAGCAATGGTCAGGATCGTCATTGCCAACCTCCTGAGGAATGCGGCCGAGAACACGCAGAAGGGGGACGTCACGGTCAGCCTCACACCGCAAAGGCTGCGGGTGAGCGACTCCGGCGAAGGCTTCGACCCGGTGGAGGCCGCGCGCAGCTACAGCGCGGCCTTGCAGACGTCGATGAAGCCCGGCGGCGGCCGGGGGCTGGGGCTGTTTTTGACGAAGCGGATCTGCGAGCGCTTCAAATGGTCGCTGGCCATTTCATCGGCGGTGAGCAAAGGTTCGGTGGTGGACATTCGCTTCTAGTTTCCAGCTTCTGGTTTCAGGCATTCACCGTGCCCGGAAAAGACACGGGGTAACGCAGGGCGGCAGCAACGTCGGGCGGGAAGGCCTTGTCGAGCTGGGCCAGCTCGGCCGGGCTCGGTGTGACGAGGCGAGCAGGACGGTCGCACATTGCTACTGAATTAATAGCTGCTTGCGCACGTTCTTATTGGGTTGCAGCCATTTTTGATGCCACAAAATGACCTGAAAAGACTTCCATCAGGCCACGCGACCCTTACTCACCCGGAAAATCAAACTGCGGCGCGGTGCTGCTGAGCACCGCGGTGACGGGCGCCGCCGGCCAGACGGCGGCCAGCTCAGCGGCGAGTGTGCTGATGAGGCGGCGCACGTCGTCTGCCGCCGTGGCGTGCAAGGCCTCGGCCACGATGAGCACGCTGCGCGTTCCGGCACTGACGGCCGAGAGGCCGCTTTGCCGGTGCGTCCAGCGGCGGGCGTGAGCTGCGGGCGGCTGTGCTGCGTCGGCAAAGATGACTTCATGCGGCTCGGGAATTTCTGTTTCGCCGCTGAAGGCCTGGTAGCTTTCGGTGCCGGTGGCGTAGCGCACCTCCAGCTGCTGCACCACCGGCGCTACATCAAACACGGCGATGGGAATGGCGAACGCGATTGACACGGCGTTGCACAGGTCAACCAGCGGGTGCAGCTGCGGCAGTGCGCCCTCCTTGCGAAAGCGGCGCAACAGTGATTCAGACGCGCAGCGGTACTGCGTGGGCTTGAAGCCCATTTTTGAAAAGGTACGGCGCCAGGCCTGCACTTCGGGCAGTTCGCCTTCGGCGCAGTTGGCAAGGCGGGCGGCAGCGATGGCATTGAAGCGGGCGACTTGGGCGGAGACGTCTGCATCGGCTGTGATGCCGCTGGCGGCCAGCACACCAGGCACCAGCTCGGGGTAATCGGCCCAGATGGCCGGGGAATGGCGAAAGAACATGCGCGGCTGCCTTCTTTAGATGGGTGAAAACAGCGGCCAGCATGCCACTGCGCGCGCACGCCGTCTTGAACGTTATTGCAGCGGGGTTTTATTCATGGCCTGCTGCCAGGCGCCGGGCGTGAAGCCGAACTGGCGCGCAAACAATCGCGTCATGTGGCTCTGGTCGGCAAAGCCGCAGGCCGCAGCCGCTTGCGCCAGCCCGGCGCCGCCGCGGATCAGGCCGCGCGCACGCTCGGCACGCTGCTGCAGCAACCAGGCGTGGGGCGTAAGGCCAAAAGCCTTTTCAAAACGGCGCAGCAGCTGAAACTTGCTGAGGCCTGCGGTGCGCGCCAGCTCCGTCAAGGTAGGCGGGGCCAGCAAGTCAGCGGCCAGGTGGTCGCGGGCGCGGTGCAGCTCAGGTGAAGAGGGTGAAGTGGACAATGAGACTTGCGAGTGCGTGACAGGTGAAACAACATGGCGGTGCAGCAGAAGGGCACAGGCGCGAACCAGCGACTCCTCACACGCGAGGGCATCTGCGCCGCTGCGCTCCACACCAGCGTCCCACTGCTGCAGGCGGCCGAGCAGGTGTTGCAACGCTGTGCGCAGGCGCGCGTCCTGCGCGACGGGGCGCGTGAGTTCGATCTCAGTGGCCGGCGAGGCATCTGGCGCATCGGCCACCAGGGACGCGATGACCGCCGGCTCAAAGTACAGCATGCGCCAGCGACGCGAAGTGCCGCCCAGCGGCCGGCCGTCATGCACCTCACCGGGGTTGCACATGATGACGTCACCGGCATAGGCATCGACCGGGCCGCGCCCGCTGGCCGAGCTTTGCGCACCATGCTCCATCAACCCTACGCCATAGACGGAGTGCCAGTGGCGACCGAAGTGGCGCGCGCTTTGCATCTCTGTTGTGTAAATGCCTGCCCACGGCGAGCCGAAAACGCGGCCCTGGTGGGCGGGTGATGCAGATGTGGAGGGCATGGGCGTCATGATGCCTCGGGAATGCGCGGCGGGCCAGCCCTCCTGGAGCCCCTTCAAGACAGCACCGGCGTCAGGGCTCTGCGGCTTTTGAAGTGGCAGTATTCAGATGACAGGCCGATATCTGCGATGCCCCGACCTCGATCAGGGCCGGCCGGACTTCCCGGCAAATGGGCATGACATGCGGGCACCGGGGGTGAAACGCGCAGCCACTGGGCACGTTCATCGGGCTCGGCATCTCGCCCGCGATCGGCCGGTACGTGAGCGGTTTCGCGTCCATGCGCGGTGCGTCGGCAATGAGTGCCTTCGTGTAGGGATGGTTGGGTTGACTGAAGAGCGTCTCTGTTTTGGCCAGCTCCACAATGCGGCCAAGGTACATGATCGCGACCCGGTCGGCAAGATATTCCACCACGGCCAGGTTGTGGCTGATGAACAGGTAGGCAAGGTTCTGCTCCCGCCTGAGCTTCTGGAAAAGATTGAGAACCTGCGCCTGGATGGACACATCAAGCGCGGAAACGGCCTCATCGCAGACGACAAGCGACGGCTTCAGTGCCAGCGCCCTTGCGATGGCGATTCGCTGCCGCTGCCCACCCGAGAACTGGTGCGGATAGCGTTCGCCGTAACTGGCGTCAAGACCCACCTGTCCCAGGAGGCCTCTCACGAACGGGGCCTTGTCCTTTGCGGAAATCAGCCCGTGATAGATCGCCGCCTCACTGAGGAGTTGGTCAACACGCAGCCGCGGATTGAGCGAGCCATAGGGGTTTTGAAAGACCATCTGGACGTTTCGATGGACATCCGAAAGATAGGGCTTGCCCGGCACCTGATGAACCACAACGTCACCGCTGGACGGTTCCAGAATGCCCGCGACGATTCGTCCGAAGGTTGATTTTCCGCAGCCCGACTCACCCACCAGGCCGACCACCTCCCCTGCCTCGATCTGCAGGCTGACGTCACTCACCGCGGACACCTGTTTGGGTGTCTTGCGGGCCAGCTTCAATTTGTGCGCCAGTTGCCCGCTCCAGGTTTGCGCGGCACCAAACCGTTTCGAGACATTGGCCGCTTCAAGTATCGTGGTCATGAGTTGTGGGTGGTATAGGGATGAAAGCAAAGAAACTCCCGGTCATCTGTCCGGGTCAGGCCGGGCATCTTTGTGCACGCTTGCGTTGCCCGGCTGCAGCGGGGTGCGAACGCGCAACCGGACGGCAGGTTGAGCAATGGCGGCGTACTTCCGGGGATGGGCTTGAGCAGGGAGCCGCGATCCTGTGACTTGGGCAATGAGTCGATCAAGCCGCGCGTATAAGGATGTCTCGGCGACCTGATCACATCAGCGACCGCGCCTTTCTCAACAATGCGGCCGGCATACATCACACACACGTAGTCGGCGAGGTCTTTCACCACACTCAGATCGTGCGTTATCCACACCAGTCCCGTTCCGCGCTCTTTTGTCAGCTTGCGGATCTGGTAGAGGATTTGCGCCTGGATCGTGACGTCGAGGGCGGTCGTCGGCTCGTCGGCGATGATCACCGCCGGCTCATTGACGATGGCGTTCGCGATGGCGATTCGCTGGCGCATGCCACCCGACAGTTCATGCGGATACGCCCGCATCCTCTCTGCCGGCGCCGGTATTCCCACCGCGGCCAACGCGGCGCATGCCCGCTCCGTGGCATCTGACCGTGATACTTTGGCGTGAATCCGGATGGTTTCCGTCAACTGGTCTCCCACCCGAATGACAGGGTTGAGCGACATCATGGGATCCTGGAAAACCATCGCCATCTCTTTACCCCGAATCCTGTTCCATTCGCGGGCGGAGACGGAACGCAGGTTATTTCCCCGAAGGAGAATTTCACCGGCAACGATCCGGCCGGGAGGGTCCACCAGATTCATCAGGGACATTGCCGTCACGGACTTCCCCGATCCCGATTCGCCCACCAGGGCAACTATTTGCCCTTGTTCGACCGAGAAGGAAACGTCGTTCACCGCCCTGGCGACGCCGGCCTTGGTCTCGAAATGGGTCGTGAGCCCACTGACCTTTAACGCGCTTGTGCTCATACCTGATCCAGCTTGGGGTTGAAAACAACACGCAGACGATCACCGATCAGGTTGATCGACCCCACCAGGAGCACCAATGCCAAACCCGGGTAGACCGAGATCCAGTATTTGTTCGTGAGCATGTACTCGAAGCCATTGGCAATCAGCAACCCCAGCGAAGGTTCTGTCTGAGGGAGCCCTATGCCCAGGAAACTCATCGTTGCCTCCAGGCTGATGGCGTGCGCCGTCTGGAGGGTGCCGGTGACGATCAGCGTTCCCATGCAGTTCGGCAGCACGTGCCTGAACATGATCCGCCTGGGGGGCAAGCCTTGCCCCATCGCCGCCTCCACATACTCTTTTTGTTGCTCCACCAGCGCGGCCCCGCGCACGTTGCGGGCGTAGTAAGCCCATTGAACAATGATCAGGGCCAGCAGGGTCTTGTCGACGCCCTGGCCCAGCGATGCCAAAAGTACCAAGGCGATCAAGATGGCCGGCAAGCTCAGTTGCAAGTCAACGATTCGCATGAAGAACGAATCAACACGCCCGCCAAAGTAGGCGGCCGTCAGGCCCACTGTTGTTCCGATGCAAAGCGCGGCCAATGCACTCAGAAGGCCGACCGCCATGCTGATGCGAAGCCCGTAGAAGATTGCGCTGATCAGGTCCCGTCCGGCGCCATCGGTGCCGAGGACATGCAGCATCCCGCTCGCTTCGCTGCGCGCACCTGGAATGAGTTCCGCGTCCACGATCGATACGGCGGCGAGGTCATACGGGTTCTGCGGTGAGAAAAGCGGTGCGCCCAGTGCCACGATGAGCAGCAGCCCAAAGACGACAAGCGCCACCAATGCAATTTTGCTGAGCAGGAATTGCCGCCGGATCCGGCTCCACGGGGTTTTTGCCGGCTGCGCCGCCGGCGGGTCCGCCAGCTTTTCTTCCGGATTCAACGATTCGGTCTGGATCATGGGGTCACCTCGTTTTTATTTGCTGCGGGCTCTGAGCCGGGGATCAAGAATCACATACAGGAGATCGACCAGAAGGTTGATGGAGACCACCAGAAGAACGGTGACCATCAGGTAGGCCACGACAACCGGCCTGTCGAGATGGAGGATCGAGTCAATGATGAGTTTTCCCATGCCCGGCCATGCAAAGACCGACTCGGTCACCACGGAAAAAGCAATGAGGTGACCGAACTCGAGCCCGACGGCGGTGGCCACGGGGATCATTACGTTCGGGGCAATGTGTCTCGCCAGGAGCCTTAAGCCGGACACGCCTTTGGCACGCGCAAACCGCACGTATTCCTGTTGCACCACATCGCGGGTGCCGGTCTCCGTCAGGCGGATCACCATGGCGATCTGGAATATGGCAAGCGTCGTTGCCGGAAGGATCATGTGCTTGAGGCCGTCCCATGTCAGGAAGCTGAAGGCGATGCCGAAGAGCTGTTCCGTATCGCCTCGCCCGCCTGACGGAAGCCATCCGAGGTTCACGGAAAAGATGAGGATGAGGATGAGCCCCTTCCAGAACGTGGGAATGGTGACCCCCGCGATTGAAAATCCCGCAATGAGCTTGTGAACCCAGGAGTCCGGCATCAAGCCCGCGACGAGCCCGAGAGGAATGCCGATGGCCAGTGCCAGTATCAGCGCGACAAACGCCATCTCCAGGGTTGCGGGCATGCGCTCCAGAACAATTCCCAGCGCCGGCCGGTTGAAGACAAACGATTTGCCAAGGTCTCCCTCGACCGCATGCTTCACAAACAGTGCGTATTGCTCGTAGATCGGCCGGTCCAGCCCCAGGCTGCGCGCCGCGACCTCCACCTCTTCGGTGGAGGCATTCGGGCTGACAAGCAGGTGTATGGGGTCACCAATGAGGTGAATGCCCGTAAACGCGATGGCAGACATCAGCGCAACGACGACGAGGCTGTCGCGCATTCGCTGGAATATGGGGCCAAACATCAGATTGCGTCCTTATCACTGACCGCGACAAGGGCCAACCCTTCATATCGCACACCGCTTCGCTCGAGCCCGCGGCCTCCACCCGGGGAGGCCACAACAGGTCCCCTATTGCACGTCACTTTCATCAAAAACTCCAGTCAGCGGGAGGCCTCCCGCAGATACGTCACGTTCGCACAACCGCTCGCAATTTAGGGGCCAACCAACGCCCTTGCCAGCTTTCACCTTGTGCATTCGCGGCAACAGCGCCGCGAAATTTCTTGACAGCCATCACCGCTTCATGATCTAGTTGTAACGCTGTTTGATACAGTGTATCGCTAGTCAATACAAAAAAGCAAGCGAGTTTTCAGGATTTATGGCGGTCGGCGAGGAGGGAAGCAGGAAAGACCTGGGCGAACTTCGCCCGTAAACACCCATGCGGCGGCGAATGATTCGCCGCCATTTACAAAACTTTTCAGGAGTGAGAAATGAAATTGAAGATAGCCTGCCTGGCTGCGATTGGCGCCGGCGCAATAACCGCAATAGCCCCTGTTGCCGCGCTGGCGCAAAGCACAGTAACCCTATACGGAAGGGTCGATACGAGCTTCGAGAACTCAAAGACCGGCTCGGTCTCGCAGACGCTCATCACGGGCAACGCGTCCCGGTTCGGCTTCAAAGGAACCGAGGACCTGGGCGGAGGGCTCAAGGCCTTCTTCGGGATCGAGGCTGCGATCTCTTCCGACACCGGGGCGACGACCTCGCCGATGTACCGCAACTCTTTCGTGGGGATAGGCGGTGACTTCGGGGTGGTCAACATCGGCCGAATCGACTCAGCCGCGCCCAGCCGCACGCCCATCTATGCGATCCTGGGCCGCAACGTGGAGTACGTCATCCACGACGCCGGCGCCACCGCGATTGGCTCCTCCATCTTCAATGCACGCACCCGGGTGTCCAATGCCATCGGCTACGCCAGCCCGGTGATCAGCAACTTCGTCTTCCGCGCCGGCCATTACTTCAATGGTGAAGGCCTGGCGGAAGCGGCGGCCGGCCCGATCCGCTTCGAGAGCGACTACAAGCAGACCGATGTCTCGCTGAGCTACGGTGAGGGTGCTGGCCCGCTTGGGCTGGGCGTCGGCTACGGAAGGGACAGCAAACGCGGCGGCGCCTTGCTCAATGATTTCAAGAACAAGTGGATGCTGGTGGGCTCCTACGACTTCGGTGATATCCGGGCCTGGGCGGTTTACAACCGTGACAACTTTGAGGGCAATGCGCTGTCGCGCAGCAAGGTGGCGGCGCAGATGGTCGGCGCCTCGTGGGACATCACGCCCAGCAGCAAGGTCATGGCCAACTACATCCGCAAGGATGTGCAAAGCGATCCTGCGGCCAAGCTCAAGCGCTTCCAGGCGGGCTACTCCTACAAGATGAGCAATCGCACTTCGCTATACGCCTTCTACGACCGAAACGATCCCAACAACCGCGTCGCCAATGACGTGATCCGCGTTTACGGGGTTGGCATTCAGCACAACTTCTGAGCGCCCAGGCGTTGGCCTAAATAGCTGGTACACAAAGCCCGCCTCCGGCGGGCTTTTGTCATGGATAGCAGGAACGCCCTGGATGGGCGCCATCATTTTGGAAAGCATGGGTATGTCACTTAAACATTGGATCAGTACAGTCATTCTGGGAACAGTTTGTGTCGTTGCCTCATCCGCTCCGCAAGACATCGTGATAGGCCAGATCGGCCAGCTTAAGGATCCGAATTCCGCGGCAAGCCAGGTGAAGGTGGGCGTGCAACTGTATTTTGATGTCGTCAACGACCGGGGTGGTGTTAACGGGGCGAAGCTGAAACTTGTCACCAGAGACCGGGGACCGGACGGGCCGGACTCAGTGGAAAAAACACGGGAAATCATCCAGGAAGAAAAGCCTGTTGCATTGATCGGATTTTCCGGAACTGCGCCTGTTGAAGCGCTGGTTCAGGAAAAGGTGCTGGCTGCGGCCGGCATCCCTTTGGTCGGGCCACGAACGGGCGCTGTCTCGCTTCATCAACCGGTGAACCCCTGGATTTTTCACACACGCGCCAACTATGCCCAGGAGGTGCAAAAGATTGTGTCCCACATGAGCATCATCGGGCACAAGCGCATCGCGATTCTCTACGAGAAGAGCCCGTTTGGCGTTGAAGGTTACGACCGGGCGCAGCGCGCGATCAAGGGGAAGAACCTTCAACTCTCCGGTAGTGCGAGCTACGAATACGGCACGACCAATGTCAGCGAAGCGGTCGAAACGATTCTCAAGGCCAAACCCGACGCGGTTATTTCAGTGGCGACGAGTGCTGCGACCGCCGAGTTCTACAGGAATTTTCGTCAAGGTGGAAGTTCGGCGTTTGTCGTCGCGCTTTCGGTCACCGACGGTGCCGCCGTTGTGAAAAGAATCGGCAAGCAGGCCGCATACGGCCTGGGGATAGCGCTGGTGGTGCCCGATCCGTCCAGCAAGACCTCCACGCTCATCAGGGAAATGCAGGAGGACCACAAGAAATTTGGCGCACCAGGATCTGATTTAAATCTGGCGGTGACCGAAGGCTACATTGCGGCCAGGGTACTGGCCGAAGGCCTGAAACGCGCCGGACCGAATCCCACTTCCGCAAAGCTGAAACGAGCCCTGGAGTCATTGAGGGATCTAAATCTCGGCGGATTCTCCGTCAACTTTTCCCCGACAAATCACTCGGGCTCGACTTATGTCGACGTCGTCGTACTAGGCCCTGACGGTAGAATGCTTCGCTAACTCAAACATACCCGTTGAAGCAAGCCAGCGGCAAGAAGGCAATGGACTATAACGTAGCGTCGGTAGATGAAGCACTCGGCTTATTGATGCTTGTAGCCCAGAACCCCGGCCTGGGTGTGACCGAGCTTTCCAAAAGATCTGAAATTACCAAAGCCAGGGCGTTCCGCCTTTTGAGCACGCTGGAGCGGCGCGGTTTTGTGCAGCGATCGGGTGATGCTGCGACCTACCATCTCGGCTACAACGCGTTGCTTGTGGGGTTGGCTGCCGACGAGCAGGTCAGCCTGGTCAGGCAGGCCAGCAAGTATCTTCAGCAGCTGGCCAGCAAATTCAACGAGATTGTCCAGATCCGTGTCCGTGACGGCTTTGAATCCGTCTCTGTGGCCCGATGGGACTCCACCCATGATGTGCGTATCCATGGGTCCGTCGGCATGAGGCGGCCTCTTCATGGCGGTGCTTCGGGCAAAGTCCTGCTGGCCTATGCCCCCGCAGAGTTTCTGAGCGAATTTTTCGCGCAGGACTTTCAGAAGTTCACGCCCAACACCATCGTTCAACGCGCCAAATGGAACGAGGAGCTGATCAAGATCCGCAAGCAGGGTTACGCCACTTCCTTGGGCGAAATCACGAATGAGGTGCTTTCCGTGGCGGCACCGGTGCGCGACGGCACCTCAAAAGTCATCGCCGCAATGGCCATCTCCATTCCTTCAAGCCGCATCACGGCCAAAGGGCTGGAGAAGCTGGCCAAGCCGCTGTGCGCGGCTGCCTACGACCTTTCGGTTGAGCTCGGATACCGTCGCTCCGACGCCTCTGCCGATTAGCGGCAGCGCACCTGGTGGGGTGCGCTGCAGCCACTACTGAGAACGCTTCGGGATCACAGGGAGCACCACATGCGATGGATGCTGGCTGCTCATGTACACCTTGTTGAGCGCCGTCCTGCTCGTCGTTGCCTGCGCCTCGGGGTCTCCAGTATTCGGGTTGACGTCAAAGTGCGGGAAGTTGCTGCTCGAAATGTCCACCCGGATGCGATGCCCCGCCTTGAACAGGTTGCTTGTCGGAAACGCCTCAATGCGGATGGGGTACACCGTTCCCGGCGTCATCAGCTCCGGGTGCTCCCATGAGTCCCTGTACCTCACGCGCAGAATCCCGTCAGTGAGGTTCATGGCGAAACCCTTTGGGTAGTCTTCGCTTTGCGGATACACATCGATCAGCTTGACGGTGAAGTCCGTGTCCGGGCAGTCAGAAGATATCCACAAATTCGCCACCACCGGCCCGGTAATCTCGACATCCTCCACCAGCGGTTCGGTCGAAAAGGCAAGCACATCTTCACGGTCGGTCAGCGGGTAAAACGGTTCTGCGCAACCAAAGAAGCGCTCATCGGTCGTCTGGTCAAATGCCCCGGCCAGTATGCCGGGCGGGCGTGAAACCACGCTGCCGCCCAAGGTAGGAACCGGATTTTTGGGGTCGAACCGATACGCCAGCGCACCGTGATGCCTCTCGGGAAGAGAGGGGGACAGCGAACGATCAACGTGAAGATGGTAGGGCTTCCACTGCGTATCCGGAATCGGCCAGTCCTGCTCGGAGCGCCAGGTTCCGCCGTGGTCAAGACGCCCCTCGCTGTTTTTTCTGCCGGAGCCGCCGCCCATCACGAACAGCCTCACGTTGGCGTTGTCTTCAGCGGCCGGAAGGCCTTTCAGCCAGTGGTCAAACCATTTGAGCCTTGCCTCAAGAAAGCTTGTGGCAACGTGATGGCCAAAAGTGGATTTCTCGCCGAAATCCACATCGCCCGAATAGGTCAACCACCGGTTTCCGTGCACCCACGGACCAAAGACGAGCTTTACCGGAGCGCCGATTTTCTTGAGGCTGCCGTAATTTTCGGCTGCGGTGCGCGTATAGACGTCATACCAGGAAGACATATGGACTGTCGCCACATTCTTGAGGTGATGGTAGAACCCCTCCGCATAAATTCCGGGCTGCTTCCAGTACGCATCGAACGTACCACGCTCCCATTGATCGAAGAGAAACTCTTCATATTCCGGTGCATCCGAAAGCGGTGAGTTTCCACGGCGCCATGGCATTCTTCTGAACCAGTCGTCGACGTCGATATTCTTCAAGGTGCTGGCGACGGCCGTATTTTCCGATCGCTGGGCAATGCTCGATGCGAAGAGAACGGCCCACGCGGCCTGCTTCAACTCATATGCCCCCCCCTGCCGGATGCCGCTTTGATAGCCATTTRAAAACCCCCCGGAGTCGACATACATGGCCAGCAGGCCAGGTGCGCCGGTAGACGCCAGGGCCATTTGCGTATGTGCCGCATAGGAAAGGCCCTTGGTTCCAATCCTGCCGTCGGACCAGGGTTGGCGCACAAGCCAATCACAGGTGTCGTGGCCGTCGTTGGCCTCGCTCAGGTATTTCGTGAATGTGCCTTCGGACCCATATCTGCCGCGGCAATCCTGGTACACGACGATATAGCCCTGGGCTACAAAATACGTTGCCACCTCTTCACGCGACATGGGGCGCGTGCTCCCCGGTTCGCGTTCGGTGCGGCTTTCAAGGTGCTTCCCATAGGGAGTGCGTTCCATGATGACCGGGAGTGGTTTCGGATCTTCTCCCGCCTCTTGTCTCGGGCGATATATATCGGTCGAGAGCCTCACGCCGTCCCTCATCGGCACCATCACATTGCGTTCAATCACCACAGCAAGATTGCTGAACGTCGAGTCTTTCATTGATTACCCTGGTTCGGCTCGGATTGGAGCGCCACCGGTGCTGACACCAGCACCGGTGACCCCCTCACCTCACCCCTATTCGTTGATCTGTTTTACTTCGAAGCTGCGTCCTTGATGGCACTCGCCACCGTGAACCCGTCACTTCGCGGGACCATGCTCAGGCCTTTGCGCAACCCCCACGCCACCTTCGCGTTATGCACCGGCACGATGGCAACGTCCTCCGCGGCAACCCTTGCGGCCGTTCGCAGCAACTCTTCGCGTTCCTTTTCACTCAATGTTTTTGACGCAGAGCGGATCGCCGCGTCAAACTCCTTGTTGCTGTACCGGCCATAGTTGTTGGCTCCGGTCCCCAGGGCCTTGTCAAAGGTATGGACAACGGCGGTGGAAGGCTCCAGCGAATCTCCGAGAACCGCACCAATGCCAAACATGGCCAGGCTGAATTCAGGCTCGCCACCAGCTCCGCCGCTTGTCGCCCGGGTAACAAAGTTCGCGTAGGGGAGCGTCCTAGCGTCGGTTTTTATCCCCGCCTGGGTCAACATCTGGGCAATTGCTTCGCAGACCCGTGCGTCGTTGAGGTACCGGTCATTGGTGCAGTGCAGGACCACCTTGAATCCGGATGGGTAGCCTGCCTCGGTCAGCAAGGCTTTAGCCCGCGCCGTGTCCCCGGGCTGAAGCTTCAGTGCGGGCTCGTACCCGAAAAAGCCGACGGGAACGATCTGCGTCGCTGGTTCCGCATCGCCTTTCATGACGAACTTGTTAATGGCGTCCCTGTTAATGGCCACTGTGATGGCCTGGCGGACTCTTTTGTCCTGGAACGGGTTCTTGGCCAGCGGTTTCCCGTCATGACTGGTGACATAAGGCGAAACCGTCCGAAATTGATCCATGGACAGGTAGTTGAGTAGATAGGAGGTCGTAGAGACCACCGACACCTTGTCGCTTTTCTTCAAGGTCTCGCTCAAGCTACCGGCAGCGCCATCAATGACATCGACACTTCCGCCCAACATTGCCGCCGCTCTCGCCGGTTCTTTCGGGATGAATTGGTAAATCACTTTTGACCAGGCCGGTTTTGAGCCCCAGTACGCGTCATTGCGTGTCATGGTCACTTGCTGGCTTGGAATGAGTCCTGCGTACTTGAAGGGACCGGTGCCCACCGCCGCCTTGCCGTTCTCGAAGTCTTCCTCCTTGATCTCCGCCCCGCTTCCTTTCGAAAGAATGGCTACGAGACCTACGTTTTCAGGCAGAGTGGGCGCGGCTTCCTTCGTCTTGATGATGACTGTCAGCGGATCCTGGATCCGAACGCTGTCGACCGCTCTCAAATACGTCTTGAATGTTCGCGGGCCGGCCAGCGCCCTGGCCCTGTCCAGCGAGAACTTCACGTCGTTGGCCGTCATCGGTTCGCCGTTGTGAAATTTGACGCCGGGGCGCAACTTGAATTCCCATTGTTTTTCGTCTATCGCCTTCCAGGACAAGGCCAGCAGAGGAATGGGATGCAGCTTTTCATCCTGGCCAATCAAAGAGTCGTAGACGTTCATCCAGACGCCACGATTTGCGGCGCCCAGAACATGGGGATCGGCAGAAGTGACTTCAGCCTTGAACCCGATCCGTAGATCGGCAGCTGACGTCATACCCGAAAGCGTCACAGCCACAGCAGCCGCCAGCAACCGGCGGGGACAAATTAGTGCGATTCCCATTCTGAAGCTCCATGAAGTTAGGCCAGGCCTTTACAGCAAGGCAAAATACAAATGTATCGTTGAATGATACATTGTATTGTTGTACGATACAACAACTCCGGAATTTTCGCTGCACCGGCCTTACAGAATCATCAGGCGGCGAGGGACTTTTGACCAGAGGGAACACAGAACAGGGACGCTTCACGGAATAGAACTCGACGGCCCAAGTTCAGCGCAGACGGAGCCCGCTGGCTTGTGCCCCCCGTAAGGATGTCAGCCTGTGTCAGGCATTGACCGTGCCCAGAAACGACGCGGGGTAACGCAATCCGGCGGCTGCGTCGGGCGGAAAGGCCTTGTCGAGCTGGACCAGCTCGGCCGGGCTCAGCGTGACGTCGAGTGCGGCGATGTTCTGGTCGAGGTAGCTGCGGCGCTTGGTTCCGGGGATGGGAATGATGTCGTCGCCCTGCGCCAGTACCCAGGCCAGCGCCACTTGTGACGCGGTGACGCCCTTTGCCGCGGCCAGGTCCTTGACGGCATCCACCAGGGCCAGGTTGCGCTGGAAATTCTCTTCGGCAAAACGCGGCGAGAACTTGCGGCGGTAGTCGTCGGCGGGCAGGTCTTCAGGTTTGCTGAAGGCGCCGGTCAGGAAACCGCGGCCCAGCGGCGAATAGGGGACAAGGGCCACGCCGTGCTCGCGGCAGGCGGCCAGGGCGCCGGTGACTTCGGGGTCGCGTGTCCACAGCGAATATTCACTCTGCAGCGCGGCGATGGGATGTACCTTGCAGGCACGCGCCAGCGTGGCGGCCGAGGCTTCGGACAAACCGAGGTAACGCACCTTGCCGGCTTTCACCAGTTCGGCCATGGCGCCCACGGTGTCTTCGATGGGCACGGTCTTGTCGACGCGGTGCTGGTAGTAGAGGTCTATCTGGTCGATGCCCAGGCGCTGCAGGCTGGCGTCGCAGCTGGCCTTGACATAGTCGGGCCGGCCGTTGACGCCGCGCGCCGCTTCATTGGCCGGGTCACGCGTGATGCCGAACTTGGTCGCGATGAACACGTCTTTGCGGCGGCCGGCGATGGCCTTGCCGATCAACAGCTCATTGGTGTGCGGGCCGTAAATGTCGGCGGTGTCGAGGAAATTCAGGCCATGGTCGAGCGCGTGGTGAAGGGTGGCGATGGACTCGGCGTCGTCGCGGTTGCTGTAGAAGTCGCTCATGCCCATGCAGCCGAGGCCGATGGCGGAGACTTGTGGGCCGTTGCGGCCGAGGGTGCGGGTTTTGATCATGGTGTTTATTCCTTTGGAGGGTGTGTGTGAAATGGCGAGTGGGTGTTCAGGCCCGCTTGGGTTCGGCGCGCATCTCTTCATAGAGACGGATTTTTTTGCGGATGTAGGCCAGGGTTTCGCGCTGGGCGCGTATCTCGGCTTCCAGGCGCTCGGCATGGCCTTCCAGCAGGGCCTGACGCTCGGCCAGGCTGGCGGCGGAGGAGTTGCCTATGCGCAGCAGCTGGGCATAGCGCTGCATGTCGCGCATCGACATGCCGGTCGCGCGCAGACGCACCAGGAACTCCAGCCAGCGCATGTCGGCGTCGCTGTAGCGCCGCGCGCCGCTGCGCCGGCCTATGGGGGCGATGAGGCCGATCTGCTCGTAGTAGCGCAGGGTGTAGGCGCTGAGGCCTGAGGCTTCCGCGGCTTCGGCGATGCTTAAAGAGACGGTGGGTGCGGTGGTCATGTGGGGACTGTAAAACTTCGAGCGCGCTCTAAGTCAAGCCCTCTTTGGAAACCCTTTTGTTGACCGGCCGATTGGGGTGGACCGGACCCGCGCCTTGCCTCAGCGGGTAATCACCACCAGCACACTACAGGGCGCCTGCGCGATCAGCGATTTGGATACCGAGCCGCGCCACCAGCGCGCGGCCCAGCCTTCGAGGTGCTTGTGACCGACCACAATCAGGTCGGCGTCCATCTGTTTGGCGTACCTCGCAATTTCATCGACGGTTTCGCCGTACAGCACCTCGCCCCCAGCCTCATGGCCTGACTCCAGCAACTGGCGCAAGCCGTCGTTGAGGATGCCCTGGTACCTTTCCCTGTCCTGGTCGGCGACGCTTTGTTCATAGATCACGCCTTCAGCGGCGACCACCTGCCGCTGCAGGGGGGTGATGGCAATCAGCGTCAATGCCGCCCCGCTCCACTGCGCGATCTCGCGGCAGTCCAGCAGCGCTTTTTGGCCCGATTGGGAGCCGTCGTAAGCCAGCAAAATTCGCTTGTACATGATGTATCTCCCGAATGAAGTGACTGGGCAATTCAAGAATAGGCCTGCTGTCTGAGCCGGTCAAATGATCGCCCCAGCGCCAACAGGGTCGCCTCATTTTGCGCAGCCCCGCACCGGCGACAATCGGGGTCAACAACCGATTCCAAAGCAGCCCATGACCCAAGACCCCAACCGCGCCAGTGAACTCAAGAAAATGGAGTTGTGCGACTCCTGCGCCGGCATACAGCGCAACTGGCGCAAGGCGCCGGGCCACCCGGAACTGGTGCAGGGCGACCCCCGCCATGAAACCCGTCGCCATGGGCTGATCACCATCACCCGCTACAAGTGCGACCGCTGCGGTACGGCGTGGGAGTATGAGAACGACAAGACCAACCAGAAGGCCGGCTGGTCGGTGGTGGGCCGCTAAGGCGACTCAACCACAGGCGGCTTACCGCTCTGCGTTGGCGCGCTTGATGAGCGCATCGCACTCGGCGCGAAGCTTCTGCAGCTTGTCTTTCCCGGCATGAAACACCTTGTCGTCGAGCGCACTGACGGCCTTCTTGCCCGAAAGCCCAGCAAGGTAAGACGCTGTTTCAAGCGCATTTTTGCAAGGCCGGAATTGATCAAACGGATCAGGCCCTTCCTTGGCCGCAGGCCACTGCTTGCGCTGCCCGTCCAGCGCGGCCTGGGTCAGGCGCAGCCGCTGGGCGTATTTCATGGCCTCCGGCTCCATGGCCCCGATGGCGTATTCATTGAGGACACGCTGCGACCTGATCGCCAGGGCCAGCGCATCCTGCTCGCCCTTGGTGGGTTGCGCCGTCGCCAGCGTGGCGGCTGGAAACAGCAGAAAAGTCAAAAGCATTCGCATCAGGCCGACCATACAGGAATATGGGATCGTGCCCCGCTAATGCCGGCAGCTTCAGCCCCGTCGGTTGAACGCTGACCCTGACACGGGCTTTTGAATGACATGCGCAGCGGAATGCCAGGCGCATTATTCCTGGGTGAAAGGACAATGAATGAAACGAAGACTGCTTCTTGCCACCACCGCACGGCTGTGCCTGGGTGGCGCTGTGTATTTCACCCTGACGGGCGCACAGGCCCAGCCCAGCTACACCGTCAGCATGGCCCAGCTGCAGGACGCAGTGGGCAAGCGCTTTCCGGTACGCAAACGCGCCAACGGCCTGCTGGACATGACCGTGCAGGCACCGCAGCTGCGCCTGCTGACCGAACAAAACCGGCTGGGCGCCACCATGGCGGTGGAAGCCGCCGGCCCTGCGCTGCAGCGCGCCTACCCCGGCACCTTTGACCTGGACTTTGCACTGCGCTACGAAGCCAGCGACATGACGATACGCGCGCACCAGCTGCGCGTGAACACCTTGCAGTTTGAGGGCCTGCCCCCGCAGGCATCGATGCTGGTGTCAGGCTACGGCCCGCAACTGGCGGAACAGGCACTGCAGGGCGCCGTGCTGCATTCACTCAACCCGCAGGACCTGGCATTGCCCAACAGCATGGGCGTGCAGCCCGACCGCATCACCGTGACGGCGCGAGGGCTGGTGATTGAGTTTGTGAGCAAACCGCTGAGCTGAGCCCACCGGCCGGCTTGGATGCGCTAGCTACCCTGCCTGTCCACCAGCGCCCGCACATACGCGCGCAGCGTAGTGCGGCCGCGCACGGGCGCATCGGCGGTGTAGGGATGGTCCCGCGTCAGTTCTGTCATGGCCGCATAGGACTGGGCCGCAGCAGGCGAAAAGCCCATGGCCTTGAAACCCTCTACCCACTTCTCGCGCGGCGTAACGCGCACCGAGACCGGTTTGTCCAGCGCTTCTGAAAAGGCTGCGGCCACATCGCCTGGGCTGTATTTCTCAGGTCCTTCGGCATAAAAGATACCGGTTTTACCGGCGGGCTCCGTCATCAGCCGGGCGGCGAGCTCGCCCAGGTCTTGCGGCGCCACCATGGGCAGCTTGAAGTCCACGGGATACATGGAGTCGATCACGCCTTCTTCCTGCGCGGTTTTCAGTGCTGCATCCCAATTGCTCATGTAGTAGGCCGCGCGTATCACGCTGAAGGGCACAGCTTGTGCCTCCAGGGCTTTTTCCATGTCGTAAAGGATGCCCAAGTCGCCTGCGCGCTGGACGGGCTGCGCGCCATAGGTGGACTCGGCCACGATTTTCTCGAGCTGCGTGCCTTGCAGTGCTTCGATGATGGATTTGACCGTGGCGCGCTCTTCGGCATCGGTGTCGGTTGTCGGGTCGGCGGACGGGTTGAGCAGAAAGAGGCGTGTGCCCTGCTGGAACACCTTGCGCAGCGCGGGCACGTCGTGAACGTCGGCCAGCGCGACCTTCGCCCGTTGGGGCACGTCGTTTTTTGCCTTGCCGACCCGGCCGGATTTTTTGGGGTCGTGTGTGATGAGGGTGACGGGCTCGCCCGCGCTGATAAGGCGTTTGACCAGCGCCGAGCCGACGTGTCCTGTTCCGCCAAGAATGATATGCATGGGAATCTCCTGGTGTCAAAAGTTCCATGCTCGAGGCAGGCGATGCTCCCCGATGACAGCCACTGGAGCCCTGGAAAGTCGGAATGCGCTGACAAGGGAAAGGACGAGCTGCAGTACATGCGGTCACAAAGAGGCAGGCAAAAAAAAGACAGGCCTCAGCCTGTCTTTTTGGATCAGCGGGCATATGACCCGCGTTGCCGCTTACTTGGTGCCGGCGGCCTTGACGTCGGTCTTGGCTTCTGCCTTGACTGCACTGGTGTCGACAGCAGCGTTGGCCTTGTCGGCGGCGGCTTTGGCCTTCACGGTATCCACCTTTGCGTTGGCATCGATGGCAACGCCGGCTGCTTTGGCATCTGCCTTGGTGGTGGCCTTTTCAGCTTTGGTATTGGCCTTGGCTTTGTCGTCAGCGTCTGCCTTTTCAACCTTGGCTTCGGCCTTTGCTTTGGCTTTAGCGGCCTTGGCATCTGCCTTGGCGGTTTTCTCTGCAGCTTTGGCTTCTGCCTTTTCGACCTTCGCGTCGGCCTTGGCGTCTACCTTGGCTTCTTTTTTAACAGCAGACGTCACAGACTTGTCGGCCTTGGCTTCAGCCTTGCCGGCAACCGGAGCGGTTTGCGTGGACGATTCGACAGGTGCCGGCGTTTGTGCAGAAGCAATGCCAACGAAGAGGGTAGCAATAAGAGTAGCGAGCAATTTGTTCATGAGAGAGTCCTTTGAATGAATGGATGATGGAAATTATTGTTATCACGTAGCCCATGTTCAACGGGATGGGGTGCGGCACTGTTGACCCGGCATACACACCGTTGCACAACACACCTGCGCCTTACATCGCTTGTCGCTGTATGGCGACAATAGCGCCCCGTTTTGCGCTGGCCTGTAGGATGTGGCGCTTCCATTGTGTAATGAATGAAGCACCAGCATGAACCCCGCAACATCCGCACAAAAGATCGTCATCGTCGGCGGTGGCGTGATCGGCAGCGCCATCGCCTACTTTCTGGCGATGCATCCGCGTTTCGATGGGAGCATCACTGTCGTCGAGCGTGACCCGACCTATACGCAAGCCTCTTCGGCATTGTCGGCCAGCTCGATACGCCAGCAGTTTTCACAGCCCGTGAACATTGCGGTGTCGCAGTTCGGCATTGATTTTTTACGCAACATCCAACAGCACCTGGCAGTCGATGGTGATGTGCCCGACATCGGTTTGACCGAGCGCGGCTATTTGTACCTGGCCACTGAAGCCGGCGCGGCCACGCTGCAAGAGAACCACGCCACACAGCGCGCAGCCGGTGTGGATGTGATGCTGATGACACCTGCCGAGCTGCAGCAGCGCTTTGCGTGGCTGCAGGTGGACGACCTGGCGCTGGCGTCGCTCGGCCTCACGGGTGAAGGCTGGTTTGACGGTTATGGTTTGCTGATGGCCTTCAAGCAAAAGGCGCGCAGCCTGGGTGTGCAGTATGTGAAGGCTGAGGCCACGGGCTTTGCGCACAGCAATGGCCGCGTGAGCGCCGTGATGCTGCAGGGCGGCGCGCAGCTGCCGTGCGACTGGGCTGTGAATGCGGCAGGTGCATGGGCGCGGCCGCTGCTGGCCGGCACGGGCCTTGACTTGCCGGTGTATGGGCGCAAGCGCTGTGTGTATGCATTTGCCAGCCCCGCGAAGACGCCTGACTGCCCGCTGGTGATTGACCCGAGCGGTTTGTGGTTTCGGCCCGAAGGCGACATCTGGATTTGCGGCCTGCCGCCGGCACAAGACCACAACGATGCGCCGCTGGATGTGGACTACGACCTCTTTGATGAAGCCTGGCTGACACTGGCCAACCGCGTGCCAGGCTTTGAGGCCGTGCGCATGCAACGCGCCTGGGCCGGCTACTACGAATACAACACGCACGACCACAACGCGCTGCTGGGCCCGCACCCGGCCTTGCCGAATCTGCTGCTGGCCAATGGCTTCAGCGGGCACGGGCTGCAGCAGTCGCCGGCGGTGGGGCGCGGCCTCGCGGAGTGGATTGCCGAAGGCGGCTACACCAGCCTGGACTTGTCGCCGCTGGCGGCGCAGCGGCTGGTGGAGGGGCGTGCGTTGGTAGAAAAGAACGTGATTTAAGTTTCACGTCTCTCGTTTTCACGCCGGCGGTTGCTCCTGAATTAATAGCTGCTTGCGCTCGTCCTGCAAGGGTTGCAGGCCGTTTTCGCATAAATTTACGCCTGCTTCTCGCTGTCCAGGTGGCCCATCTGGTAAGCGTCGTAGCGTGTGCCGGCCACCGCGTCGGCGGGCAGCGCGGCTTCAATGCGCTGCAGGTCTTCGGCGCTGAGCTGAAGTTTCAACGCGCCCAGCGCTTCATCAAGCTGGCCCGGCTTGCGGGAACCGACCAGCGCCACCATGTCGACACCCAGGGCCTTGCCGCGTGCGATGACCCAGGCAATCGCTATCTGTGATGCTGTGGCGCCCATGCCGGTGGCCAGCTGGTGCAATACATCAACGAGCTGCTGGTTCTTCACCGCGTTGTCGCCGGTAAAGCGCGGCAGGTGGGCGCGGAAGTCACCAGGCCCCGTGGGTTTGGAGCCCGACAGCAAACCGCGTGACAGCACGCCGTAGGGCGTGACACCGATGCCCAGCTGCTTGAGCGCGGGAAAGATTTCCGCCTCGGGGCCGCGGCTGACCAGCGAATATTCAATCTGCAAATCGCTGATGGGGTGCACGGCGTGCGCCTTGCGGATGGTCTGCACGCCGACTTCGCTGAGGCCGATGTGGCGCACGTAACCGGCTTTCACCATGTCGGCCATCGCGCCTATGGTGTCTTCGATCGGCACGTTTGGGTCAAGCCGCGCGATGCGGTAGATGTCGATGTGGTCGGTGCCCAGGCGCTGCAACGTGTAGGCCAGGAAGTTCTTCACCGCTTCGGGCCGGCCGTCCATGCCGATCCAGCCGGCAGACGGGTCGCGCAGCGCGCCGAACTTGACGGAAATCAGCGCTTCATCGCGCCGGCCTTTCAGCGCCCGGCCGATCAGCATCTCGTTGTGGCCCATGCCGTAAAAGTCACCGGTGTCGATGAGGTTGACGCCTGCGTCGAGCGCGGCGTGAATCGTGGCGATGCTTTGCGCCTCGTCGTGGGCGCCGTACATGCCCGACATGCCCATGGCACCCAGGCCGATGGCTGAGACGGACTGCGGGCCGCGAAAGCCCAAGCGGGTGGGGGAAAGGATATTCGTGTTCATGGGGAGCCTTTTCGTAAAAAGTGGATCAGTGTTTGGATGGGCAGATAAGTGAGCAGATGAATGAACTGTATTGGTTTGAATAAAGAGAATAAACTGCCTTTAATTGAAATAACTGTTACCCATTTAAAGAACAATAAGGGCGAAATCATGAGCGTTGATCGCTACAAGGCGATGGAAGTCTTTACCCGCGTGGTGGACCTTGGCAGCTTTACCGCGGCAGCCACCGCGCTGCACATGCCCAAAGCCAGGGTGACGACGGTGGTGCAGGAACTTGAAGCACACCTGGGGGTGCGCCTGCTGAACCGCACCACGCGCACCTTGAGCCTGACAGACGACGGCGCGCTGTACCACCAGCGCGCGCAGGCCATGGTGCAGGACATGGGCGAGCTGGAAGGCACGCTGCGCCGCGCAGTGGCCACGCCGGCCGGGCGGCTGCGGGTGGATGTGCCGGCGGCGGTGGGCCGCCACGTGATCTCACCGGCGCTGCCGGAATTTTTCAAACGCTACCCCGACATGGTGCTGGAACTGGGCAGCACCGACAGGCCGGTCGACCTGGTGGCCGAAGGCGTGGACTGCGTGATCCGTGGCGGCCTGGTGCACGACGAAACGCTGGTAGCGCGGCCGCTGGGCCGGCTGGCGGTAGTGACCTGCGCCGCGCCTTCTTACCTGGCGCAGTACGGCACACCGCAGACCCTCGAAGACCTGGAGCAGCACCGCTTTGTGAACTTTCATTCTGCCAAGACGGGGCGGGTGTTTCCGTTTGAGTTTTCCAGGGACGGCGACGTGCGGCAGGTTCACCGCCCGCACTGGGTCAGCTGCAACGACGCCGACAGCCACATGGGCGCGGTGCTGGCCGGCCTGGGTTTGTCGCAACCGCCACTGACACGCCGTACCTGCGCGCTGCTGGCCAGCGGCGAACTGGTGCGCGTGCTGCCCGACTGGCAGCCCGAAGCGCTGCCGATGATGGTGCTGTACCCACGCAACCGCCACCTGACGGCCAAGGTGCGCGCCTTTGCCGACTGGGTGGCCGAGGTGTTCAAGGCAGAATTCGCGGCGGGGGCGAAACTGTATTCGTGACTTCGCCAGCGGTCTCGGCAAGCAGTTGCCCTATGGCCGAACCGACGGCCAGATCGTCCAGGTGCCCGAAGTGGCTCAGCCGCAAATGGCCCTGCCTGTCGATCAGCACCAGGCTGGGTGTGCCGCGCAACTGATAAGCCGCCATGGTTTGCGGGATGGGGCCGTCCGTTGCAGGCAAGTCCGCGCCAATGGGAAAACGCAGACGCTGCTCATGCACAAATACCTGCAGCGCCTCATGGTTCATCACGCGGTGATGCTCGAACACGGTGTGGATGCCGATGACGGCGACCGACGCTTCGGGAAATGCCTGGCGTATCGCTACGGCCTGCGGCAGGCCGTGGCTCACGCAGGCCGGGCACAACATCTGGAAGGCGTGCATGACGATGACCTTGCCGCGCAAAGATTCGAGGGTGATGGGCGACGGTGTGTTGAGCCAGTGCGCGATGTGCCAGGCGGGTGCGAGAGAATAATTTTTGGTTTGCATGAAGGCTTTCAAAAAATACTTTCAGCGCGGCCCGCATGCCGCAGATCGCGCACGTCGGGTCAAAGACCCGGGCGGCGAAGCGTCAGGCAGCGGCTCGGCTCAGCTTGACTGGCGCGAAATCAACCGGCACCGCAAACGCCACATTGACGTAGTTGGTGAAAAGGTTGAGCGCCACATGCGCGAGGATTTCCACGATCTGCTCGTCGCTGAAGCCGGCCTGGCGAACGGCCTGCAAATCGGCCCCGGACACGTTGCCGCGTTCATTCACCAGCTTGAGTGCAAACGCGAGCACCGCAGCGGTGGCCGGGTCGGCGGATTCACCGCGCTGCGCAGCGGCCATGCTTTCAGCACTGACGCCGGCCTTGCGGCCCAGGGCCGTGTGCGCGGCCAGGCAGTATTCGCAGGCGTTGCGGTCGGCCACTGCCACAGCGATCTGCTCGCCCAGTTTGGCGTTGATGACACCGCCCCCCAGCGCGCCGAACGAGCCCCACATGCTTTTGAGCGCGGCGGGTGAATTGGCGACGGCCTTGAACATATTGGGCGTGGCACCGAAGGCTTGGGTGACCTGATCGAGCAGGGCTTTGCGATCGGCGGAAGTGGCGTTACGGTCGATCAATGGAATGCGTGGCATGTGAAGTCCTTTGGAGGTTGAAGAGTCGCGGTTGAGGGATGACGTTTCGCGCGGCGGGGCGTGTAGGTGCGCTCGCTGCACAGGAAGAAGTTTCGCGCGACAATCAGGACTTATTGGATGAATTCGTCCATCAAATCATCCTTACCGTCCAATCAAGTCTCAACGCCAGCCCACACATGACCACGCCCTCCGAAGGAATTGACCGGCTTTCCGCCCTGATGGAACGCTTTCGCGTGCGGGCCCACATGTTTCACAACGGGCCGCTGTGCGGCGTGACGCGCTTCACGCCAGAGGCCGGGCTGGGCTTTTTGCACGTGATGCGTCGCGGGACCATGGTGGTGACGCACCGCGCGGCAACGGGTGCGCCCAGGCGGGTGAAGGTGAGCGAGCCCAGCCTGGTGTTTTACCCGCGTCCGCTCGCGCACGACTTTCACAATGCGCCGGTGGAGGGCGCTGATTTCACCTGCGCAACGCTGGCATTCGACGGCGGCGCCAGCCACCCGCTGGCGCGTGCGCTGCCGGCCCTGGTGGTATTGCCCCTGGCGCGCGTACCGGGGCTGGAGCACACGCTGGCCCTGCTGTTTGCCGAGACCGCGCAGGTGCGCTGCGGCCAGCGGCTGCTGGCCGACCGATTATTTGAGGTGTTGCTGCTGCAACTGCTGCGCTGGCTGCTGGACCACCCGGAGGAAGGCAACGCACCCGAGGGTCTGCTGGCCGGGCTGGCCGAACCGCGACTGGCGCGTGCACTGGCGGCGGTGCATGAAAACCCGGGCCATGCGTGGAGCCTTGAGCGCCTGGCGCAATCGGCCGGCATGTCGCGCAGTGCGTTTGCACCGTTGTTCAAACAAAAAGTGGGGCAAACGCCCGCGAACTATCTGGCGACGTGGCGGCTGGCCGTTGCGCAGGCCGAGCTGCGCAATGGCCAATCACTCAAGGCCATTGCCGCGCAGCTGGGCTACGCCAACGCCTCGGCGCTATCACGCCTTTTTGCGCAGAAGACGGGTGTCTCGCCGCGTGAATGGGTCAAGGGGGTGGCGTAAAGGTGCGGGATTATGCCCAAGCATCCGGTTTGAGCATGTCGATGAGCCGACGCCGAATCGCGTGCCAGCGGGCAGGTCGCTTAGCGTGTCCCCACAGCCAGCAACACAAACCCACCGGCCAGCGCGAGGTTCTTGAAAAAGTGCAGGACCTGGTTGCGCAGCTCCTGCGGCGTGGCCTCCCAGAAGTTGTGGGCGAGGACGGCGTCGACCAGCAAGAAGGCCGCGGCGGCGAGAGCCAGCCAGCGCACCTGCCAGCCGAAGGCGAGCGCCAGGCCTGCGGCGACTTCGACCGCGCCGACGGCAGCGGCCGTGTAGTTGCGCTGTTTGGCTGAATCAAGGAAATGCGAAGCGCCAGGGCCTATAAAGGCCAGGGCCATCAGCGTGCGGTCCAGGGCAAGGACAAGCGCGGGGTTCATGGTAAAGGTCCTCTATATGGAAGCAGGTAGAAAGCGGATGGGGGCCTGCGCTGCCATCCGCTTCGAACTCAAGCTCAAGCCGCGCGGCGCACCACCGGTTTGAGCATGTCGGCGATGCCGATGCGGTGGGCGAACTCTTCGCGCACGCGTTCGGCCACCACGGTGACTTCACCGGCGCCGTCGTCGATGAAGTCGGTCACCGAGCGGAAAGGCCGCGTGCCGGCGGGCAGGCCGACGATGCGGGTGATGTCGTCGGCCACGGCTTGCGGGTCGGCGTGGTCGGGGCTCAGCGCCGAGAGGCGTTCGCCGACCTTGTCCATGACACCGTCGTAGCGCGCGTAAGCAGCCGTGACCGCTTCGTCGGCCGGCTTGCCAGCGCTGGGGAAGTGCGCCGTGCCTTTGGTGAAGGCGCCGGGCACCACGATGGAGGTCTCGATGCCGAAGCGGGCGAGCTCGTACGACATGGTCACGGCCATCGAATCCATCGCAGCCTTGGCGGCGGCGTAAGGGCCGAGGAAAGGCGGGAAGCCGCCGCGCACCGTGCTGCTGCTGACCCACAGCACCAAGCCAGCTTCGGCCTTGCGCATCGCCGGCAACACAGCGCGGTTCACGCGCTGGCTGCCCAGGAAGTTGGTGTCCAGCACCTTGACGATTTCTTCGGGCGTGTAGGCCTCGGCGGGCCCGACCACCAGGTGGCCGGCGTTGTGCACGATGACGTCCAGGCGACCTTGCTCGGCCATGATGTGCGCCACGGCGGCGTCTGCGGAAGCTTGCGACAGCACGTCGAGCTCAACAGCGCGCAAGTCAAAGCCGTTGGCAAAACTCCAGTCGCGCAGCTCACGCACCTTGGGTGCGTTGCGGCCCTGGATGTCGCGCATGCTGGCGTAGACGGTGTGGCCGGCCTGGGCCAGTGAGCGGACGGTGAGGTGGCCGATGCCGGTGGATGCACCGGTGACGAGGATGACGGATTTCATGATGGGTGTCTTTCTGGAAATGGTTTGAAAAGAGTGTTTGAGGGGTTAGAGAAAGTGCGCGTGCTCAAACAACGCCGCCGTTGGCACGGAGTGTTTGGCCGTTAACCCATGCTGCGTTGTCACTGACCAGGAAGGCCACCGCACTAGCGATGTCTTCCGGCGTACCCAGGCGTTCGAGGGGCGCCATCTTGGACATGCGCTCAATCGTCTCGGGGGTCTTGCCGTTGAGGAAAAGCGCCGTGGCCGTAGGGCCGGGAGCAATCGCGTTGATGCGGATGTTTTTGCCGCGCAGCTCTTTGGCCATGATGTTGGTGAAGGTCTCCACCGCGCTCTTGGTGGCGCCGTAGACCGCGTAGCCGGGCAGGGCCAGGCCGATCACGCTGGTGGAGAAGTTGACGATGCGGCCACCGGGCTGCAGGCGCGTGGCGGCTTCGCGCAGGGTGTTGAAGGTGCCTTTGACGTTGACGGCGAAGAGGCGGTCGAAGGTGTCGTCGTCGGTGTCGGCCAGCGCCGGCAGGCTGGGCGGCATGATGCCGGCGTTGTTGATGAGCACATCGACGCGGCCAAAGGCCTGGATGCTGTCATCGAACAGCTGCGTGACGGCGGCGGAACTGGCGACGTCGGCCTGCACGGCAACGGCCTGGCCGCCGCTGGCCATGATGGACTGCACAACGGCCTGGGCTTCTTCAGCCTGGCCGGCATAGTTGATGACGACGGCGTAGCCCTCTTGTGCCAAGCGCCGAGCGACGGCCGCGCCTATGCCGCGCGAGGCGCCGGTGACGATGGCCACCTGGGTGGCGTTGTTGCTGGAAGCGGTCATTTGAAACTCCTGATGGTTAAAAGTGGGTTGGTTCTGACCGCCCGGGGTGCTGCGTGTGTTGTGCGCCTTTGGTGAGCCAGTGAAGGTATTGTTCTATTCAATTCACGCACGATAAATACCGTAAACTTGCCATCATTGTTCAATAAATACCAACAATAGAAGCACGCGTTATGGACCGTTTTCATTCGATGCAGCTGTTCACCCGCATCGTCGAGCTGGGCAGTTTTACGAAGGCGGCCGACGACCTGCTGCTGCCGCGCGCCACGGTGACGCATGCGGTGCAGCAGCTTGAAAAACGCCTGGGCGCGCGGCTGTTACAGCGCACGACGCGGCATGTCAGCCCCACGCAGGACGGCGCGGCGTATTACGAGCGCTGCCTGCGCCTGTTGACCGACCTGGAGGAAGCCGAGTCGGCCTTTGTCAACACGGGCAGCAAGCCGCGCGGCAAGCTGCGGGTGGATTTGCACGGCACGCTGGCCAAGCATTTTTTGCTGCCGGTGATTGGTGATTTTTTTGAGCGCTACCCGGACATCGAGCTGGAGATCGGCATGGGCGACCGGCTGGTGGACCTGGTGCGCGAGGGAGTGGACTGCGTGCTGCGCGTGGGCGAGCTGGCCGAGTCCAGCATGGTGGGGCGGCGCGTGGCCTTGCTCGAACAGGTGACCTGCGCGAGCCGCGAGTACCTGGACAAACACGGCACGCCCGAGACGCTGGAGGCGCTGCGCGGCCACCGCGCGGTGAATTTTTTATCCAGCCGCACCGGCAAGGCGCTGCCCTTTGACTTCATCGTGGACGGCGCGCCGCGTCAGGTGCAGCTCAAGGGCCCGGTCGCGGTGACGGACGCCGACGCCTACAAAGCCTGCTGCGCCGCGCACTTGGGTTTTATCCAGGTGCCGCGCTACCACCTGGCCGCGCAACTTGAAGCGGGCACACTGGTGGAAGTGCTGGCCGCTTTCCGGCCCGCGCCCATGCCGGTGTCGGTGCTGTACCCGCACCACCGGCAACTGTCGCCGCGCGTGCGCGTGTTCGTGGATTGGGTTGCCGACGTCATGAGCCGGGCCGGATAGGAGCGGCTCAACTAGCGCGGCAACGCATAAGCCCGCACATAGTCCCCCGCACGCGTCCCCAGTGACCCATGACCGCCGGCCACTACTAGCAGGTATTGCCGGCCATCTGCGCCGGTGTAGGTCATGGGGGTGGCCTGGCCGCCGGCGGGCAGGCGGCTCTTCCAGATTTCCTTGCCGGTATTCACGTCATAGGCACGCAGGTAGTAGTCCAGCGTGCCGGACAGGAAGGCGACGCCGCCCGCTGTGGTCAGGGGCCCACCCAGGTTGGGCACGCCCATGCGGAAGGGCAGGGGCACGGGCGACAGGTCGCGCACAGTGCCGTTTTTATGCTGCCAGGCAATCGCACCCGTCGTCAGGTCGGCGCCGGCCACGTAGCCCCAGGGCGGCGCCTGGCACGGAATGCCTAGCGGCGACACAAACGCGCTGAGCTTGACAGCAAAGGGCGCACCGAAGTTTTCATTGAGCGAGGGCAGGCTGCCTTCGGGCCGCTCCTTGCCCTGCACCAGGAGGCTGGTGTCGTCGGTGCGGGGCACGAGTTTGGAGACAAAGGCCAGGTAGGTCGGCGTGGCGAAGACCATCTGCCGCTCCGGGTCCACCGCCACGCCGCCCCAGTTGAACACGCCGAAATTGCCAGGATAGATCAGTGAGCCTTGCGTGGAAGGCGGCGTGAAGCGGCCCTCATAACGCAGCCGGTGAAAAGCAATGCGGCAATAGAGCTGGTCGAACAGGGTGGCGCCCCACATGTCGCGCTCCGTCAGCGGCGGCGGGTTGAACGACAGCGCCGAGTTCGGCTGGGTGGACGCGGTGCGGTCGCCCTGCGCGGCTCCCTGCGGTGCCGCTGTTTCCACAACAGGCAAAAGCGGCGTGCCGGTGCGGCGGTCAAGCACAAAGATCTCGCCCTGCTTGGTGGGCTGGACCAGTGCGGGCACCCGGTTGCCGCCCACGGTAAGGTCTACCAGGCTGGGCTGGGCC
The DNA here is from genome assembly GCF_056405675.1 of Polaromonas sp. P1_F4. NCBI lineage: Bacteria > Pseudomonadati > Pseudomonadota > Betaproteobacteria > Burkholderiales > Comamonadaceae > Polaromonas > Polaromonas sp. P1_F4. The sequence goes on from NZ_JBFUBP010000011.1 coordinate 40,096, forward strand.
GGCACGTCGTAATCCCACAAGTCGTGGTGCACGGTCTGGAAGTTCCAGCGCACCTTGCCGGTGGCCAGGTCCAGCGCGACGACGGACGACGAATACGTTTCCACCGCGGGGCTGCGCTGGCCGCCCCACTGGTCGGGCGGCTGGTTGCCCAGCGGCACATAGACCATGCCCAACGCTTCGTCGACGCTGGAAACGGACCAGCTGTTGGGCGAATTGGCGGTGTAGGTTTGCCCCGCCGCGAGCGGAGCGGTGGCGTCCGGCTTGCCGGAGTCCCAGTTCCAGACCAGCGCGCCGGTGTTGATGTCGTAAGCGCGGATCACGCCGGACTGCTCTTTGGTGGACACGTTGTCGAGCACCGTGCCGCCCACGATGATGAGCTTTGATGTCACCACCACTGGCGAGGTGGAGTAGTAGGCGCCGGGCTTGACGTTGGGCATGCCGGCCCAGAGATCGATCTGCCCCTTGCCGCCGCCGAAAGAGGGGCAGACCTTTCCGGTGTCGGGGTTCAGGGCAATCACGCGGCCGTCTGCCGTGGGCATGAACAGTTTGGCCGGGCAGTCGATGGACGCGGCGGCAACTGTCGCAGTCGCAGGGGCAGGCGGCTGGTAAGACAGGCCGCGGCAGGTCAGGTGCTGCAGTGCGAGCTTGCCCTGTATCTCGGGGTTAAAACGCCAGGCTTCCGCGCCGGTGGTAGCGTCCAGCGCAATGACGGACTGATGCGGCGTGCACAGGAAAAGCCGGTTGCCCACTTTCAGCGGGGTCACCTCGAAGGTGGTTTCTGCCGGGTCGCCAGGCTGGCCACGCATGTCACCGGTGCGGTACTGCCACGCCATTCCCAGGTTTTCCACGTTGTCGGGGGTGATCTGGCTGAGCGGCGAATACCGCTGCCCCTGGCCGGTACGCCCGTAGGCATGCCATTCGCCGGCGGGCACGGCATCCGCCGGGCGCGCGGCCGATGTGCCGGTGGGCGGCAGCGGCAGCATGCCCGTCACGCGGTTGGCATCATGCAGCCAGGTCGCCACCGACGCGATAAAAAAAAGCGCCAGCGCGGCACCCAGCGCCCACTGGCCGGCGCGCACGCCGGATTGGCCCGGCGCTTCGGACTGCATGGCACGGGCGAGCATGGGGGTAAGGAGAAAGAGACCGATGAGAAATGGCACACCCCCGCGCGCGGCCAGCGGCCACCAGTCCAGCCCGCCTTCCCACAACGCCCATGCCAGCGTGCCCAGCAGCAAGAGCGCGTAGCTCCACAGCGCTATCGGTCCGTACTGGATCAACAGCACGCCCGTCAACACAAATGCGAGGCCAGCCACCAGGTAGTACCAGGAACCTCCCAGCACCACCAGCCAGATGCCCGGCAAGGTCAGTATCAGTCCGATCAGCACGAGCACCAGGCCAGTGAAAAAGGCGGAGCGAAGGCGCGAGATAGCTGACACTTTTTATTCTTCCTGATGCGTCCGTACAGGCTCCCAATTTATTCCCACATTCGCCCGCCGCGCGTCAGCCGTGGGCTAACGCAGCTGTAGGCGACGCCAAGAAAACGACTGCGCGCAAACGGATGGATAAGAAAGATACAGAAAGAGATGTCTGTGCGGCGCTGATGCTGTGGCACCCGCGCGTCAGCCGGCCGCGCGGGCGCGGCGCGTTTTTCGCGCGGCGGCATGGGGTCGCAATTCATGCGGCTCCAGGTAAAACTGCGTGTTGCCGACCAGCCGCTCCACCGCGAGGTCGATGAAGGCCCGCGCACGGGCAGGCTGCGCATTGCGGCTGCCGTAGTAGACATAGAGGCCGAGATGCTCGGTGACATGCTGCGTCAACAGCGGCACCAACCGGCCGGCGCGCACCAACGGCGCAGCGGTGGCGCCGATCAGCTGGCCGATGGCCTGGCCGGCCACGACAGCGCGGGCTTCAAGGTCCACGTCATTGGTGAGGAAGGACGCGGCGACGGTACGGGCCACCACTTCTTCACCCACCTTGAACTCCCAGGGCATGGTCTTGCCGGTGCCCGTGTGGTGAAAGCCCGTGCAGCGGTGCCCGGCCAGGTCTTCGATGGTCTGGGGCGCGCCATGCTGCGCGATGTAGGCGGGTGACGCGCACACCACCAGTTGTAGCGGCAGGATGCGGCGCGAGATGATGCCGCCCGCGGGCGGCGCGCCGGCGCGAAAGCCGACGTCGACGCGGTCTTCCACCCAGTTGCCGATGCGGTCGTCCATCTGGATGTCGGGATCCACCTGCGGATAACGGCGGCAGTATTCCTCGAGCACGGGCCACAACACTTCGAGCATGATGGAGCGCGGCGCGACGATGCGCAGCGGCCCGGCAATTTCTTCGCGCGTGCGGCGGGCGCCTTGCAACGCCCGCTGCAGCGTCGAAAGGCCGGGCTGCGCGGCCTGCAGGAACTGCTCGCCTTCTTCGGTGAGGCTCAGGCTGCGCGTGGTGCGGTGAAAAAGGCGCACGCCCAGGTGCTGTTCAAGCTGGACCAGCGCCTGGCTGGCGGCCTGCGGCGTGATCGCCTGTGCAGCGGCGGCCTGGCGCAGGCTGCCGAGTTCGGCGGCCCGGACGAAAGTGGAAACGGCGCGCAATTCATTGAAGGCCATGGCGGCTCCTGGCGGTTTTACGGGAAGCAAGCCCCTGATTGTCACGACTAGCTTGATTATGAACTCACCGATTGTGGGCTATTCAGCGCTTAATCAAAAACCTACATTGCCCTCCTCAGCAACATTTTTTAAGGGGCAAGACCATGAATGCAAAGACTGACTTCAAACGTATCTGGATGATCACCGGCGCAGCGCGCGGCATTGGCGCGCGCATTGCCGAAGCGGCGCTGGCGCATGGCGACGCGGTGGTGGCGACTTCGCGCGACGCCGCCTCAGTGCAAAAAAGATTTCCCGCGAGCGACGCGCTGCTGGCATTGCCGCTGGACGTGACCAACGAGGCGCAGGCGGCGGCGGCCGTGCAGGCCGCGCTGGCACGTTTTGGCCGCATCGATGTGCTGGTCAACAACGCCGGCTACGGCCTGCTGGGCGCGGTGGAAGAAGCCACCGGCGACGAGGTGCGGCGCCTGTACGAGACCAATGTGTTCGGCCTGCTGAACGTAACACGCGCTGTGCTGCCAACCATGCGTGCGCGCCGCAGCGGCCACGTCATCAACATCTCGTCGCTGGGCGGTTACCAGTCCGGCCCGGGGTTTGGCGTGTACTGCTCGACCAAGTTTGCGGTGGAAGGCCTGACCGAAGCACTGCATGGCGAACTGGCGCCGCTGGGCATTCACGTCACCAGCGTGGAGCCGGGCTACTTCCGCACCGACTTCCTGGACAACGCCTCGCTGGCAGTGTCGCCACGTATCCTGGACGACTACGCCCAAAGCGCGGGCAGGGTGCGCGACGCTGCCAAAGAGATCAACCACAACCAGGCGGGCGACCCGCTGCGCCTGGCGCAGGCAATGTTGAAGTTGGTGGAGACCGACACCCCACCGCTGCGCCTGCCGATGGGCACCGACACGCTGAAAGTGATTGCAGACAAGCATGCGTTTGTGGAGGCCGAGGTGAAGGCATGGAAGGCGCTGTCGGCTTCGACGGATTTTCCGAAAGAAGCGCTGATGGCCTGAGTTTTTCAATGTCCTGTTGACTTGGCCCCTGGGTCCGCCTTCATGATGCTGAAAGTTCAAAAAGCAATGCTGAAGCAACCCAGAGGTCTCTCATGAATTCTTCCCGCGCGCACCCAGGCGCCTCCGAAGCGGCCAGGCGGCTTGGCGTATCGATCAAAGCCTTGCGGCTGTATGAACAGCGCGGCCTGGTAACGCCGGAGCGCACCGCCACCGGCTACCGGATTTATGGCCCCGCCGCGATGGCGCGTGCCGCCGAGGTGGTGACGCTGCGCAAGTTGGGCCTGAGCCTGGCTCAGGTGGCAGAGGCTTTTGTGGGTGACCCGCAAAGCCTGGAGCCTGCGCTTGCCTTGCACGAGGTGGCGCTCGAATCGGAAGTGCGCGAACTCGTAGACACGATAGGCAAGGTCCGCACGTTGCGTGCGGACCTTCTTCGCGGCAGGGCGCCGGGCCAGGGGGAGCTGGCGCGTGTGCTTCATCCTTATGCCAAATTCAGCGTGGGTTTTGAGTTGCCCTGGCCCTGGGGCGGCGAGTGGTTTGAGCTTGCCGGCATACGCCCGCTGAACTACATCATCGGGCCGCTTGGCAGCGGCAAGACGCGTTTGGCGATGCTGCTGGCTGAGCGGCTGCCGAATGCGGTCTTTCTGGGTTTGGACCGGCTGGACAACACGGACAAGGATGCTGCATTGAAGCAGCGTGTTGACAGGACACTGGCGTGGCTGGTGGATGAAGGAGCCGTAGTCTCGGAAGCACTGACCGCGCTGCTGGCGGGACTGGAAGCCGAAGGGCCCGCCGTCTTTGTGGTCGACACGGTGGAGCAAGGGCTGGACCAGGCCACGCAGGAAGCGCTCATCATCTACCTGCGCCAACGTGCCGGGCTTGGCGCACGCCCGCTTTTTCTGATGACACGTTCGTCGTCGATTCTGGATCTGGCGGCGATGGGCGCGGAGGAAGCCATCATCCTTTGCCCGGCCAACCACAGCCCGCCGGTTCGCGTCGTGCCCTATCCCGGCGCGCCGGGCTACGAGGCGGTGATGACCTGCCTGGCTACGCCGGAGGTCAGGGCACGCACGGCGGGCATGGTGGCCACGATTCCCAAAATGGCTTGACGGTTCAGCGTCGTTTTCACGCGGCGCAGCGCACCAGTTTCTTCGCTGGCCACAGCCGCACCACCAACGCTGCCGCCCCCGATACCGCGGCCATCACGCACACGCCCTGCCAACCGGCATGCGCCAGCACAACACTGCCGAGCCACGCACCGCCGGCCATGCCGCTGAACATGCCGATGAACAGCACCGCATTGAGCCGGCTGCGCGCGGCGGGTTCAATGCCGTAGACGATGGTCTGGTGCGCGATGAGCGTGGCCTGCGCGCCCAGGTCAAACACCACCGCGCCCAAAGCAATGAGCCACAGCTGGTTGGGTCCGAGGGCCATGGCGATGAAGGCCGCGACGACCAGCGCGGCGCCCAGCCGGGTCACGACTTCAGGGCCTTTGCTGTCGGCGATGCGGCCGGCCAGCGGCGCGGCTAGCGCACCGGCGGCACCGGCCAGGCCGAAGGCGCCGGCGGCGCCGCTGCCCAGGTTGAAGGGCTCTGCGTGCAGCATGATGGCCAGTGTGGACCAGAAGGCGCTGAAGCCGATGCTGATCAGGCCCTGGGCGACGGACGCGCGGCGCAGCGCCCCGTGACTCTTCCACAGCGTGGCCAGCGAGCCGAGCAACGCCAGGTAGGGCAGCTGCGTGGTGGGTGCAAAGCGCGGCAGGTGCCGCCACACCGCCACGCCCAGCAGCGCAATGCTGAGGGCCGCGGCCACGAACATGCTGCGCCAGCCAAGCTGCTCAGCCACGACGCCGGCCACCACACGCGACAGCAGGATGCCCAGCAACAGGCCGGTCATCACCGTGCCCACGGTTTTGCCGCGTTGGGCTTCGGGTGCGAGTGTGGCGGCGGCCGGCACGATGTCTTGCGCCAGCGTGGCCGCAAGACCGATCGCGAGGCTGGCCAGTGCGAGCACCGCCACGGACGGCGCGGCGGCGGCGAGCAGCAACGCCAGCACCAGAGCGGCGGCCTTGCCGAGGATGATGCGCCGGCGGTCATAGCGGTCGCCCAGCGGCGCGAGTAGCCCGATGCCCAGCGCGTAACCGAGCGTTGTCAGTGTGGGCACCAGGCCGATGGCGGCGGGGGTGGACTTGAATTCAGCAAGCAGCAAGGCCAGCATGGGCTGGCTGTAATAGAGCGAAGCCGCGGCCAGGCCGGCACCGGTGGCGAGCAGGAGAATCAATGGGAACGGCAAGCCGGGCCCGGTTTGGTCATGCGTATTAGCTGTAGAAGTCATGAGGAAAATCCCGATTTGATGCAGGACGCGAGTATGCGGGCGGGGTTTTGCGCTGTGAAGGCTGCTATTGGGCACAATGGCCATACGCAAAACGCATAAGCAACCTGGGGTACCTCATGAAAACCGCGCCGGACCGGATCGAACTCATGCAGACCTTTGTGCGCATCGTGGAGGCGGGTAGCCTGTCCGCCGCCGCAGCGCAGATGAACGCCACGCAACCCACAGTCAGCCGGCGCCTTCAGGCGCTGGAACGTTCGCTGGGCCTGAAGCTGCTGCAGCGCTCCACCCACGCGATGAAACTGACGGAGGGCGGCGAGCGCTGCTTTGCCCGTGCCAAGGAGCTGCTGGGCAACTGGGGGGCTTTTGAGGCCGACTTGCGCGGCACCCAGGAAGTGCCGGAGGGCACGCTGCGTGTGGTGGTGCCGCATGCGCTGGGCCAGCAGCAGCTGGTGGGGCCGGTGGTCGACTATTTGCGGCGCCACGAACGCGTCACGGTGGAATGGCTGCTGCATGACGGCACGCCCGACTTCATCACGCAAGGCATCGACTGCGCGGTGCATGTGGGCGCGGTGGAAGACCCCTCCCTGGTGGCTGTGAAGATCGCTGAAGTCCGGCGCATCGTGGTGGCAGCCCCCTCATTGCTGCAAGACAAACCGCCGCCGCTGCATCCCACCGGTCTGCAGGCCCTGCCCTGGCTGGCGCTGCAAACCTTCTACCGCAACGAGGTGGTGCTGATCCGCCGCCACGCCGACCAGCGCCGCGAAGAGCACCGTTTTGCGATACAGCCGCGCCTGGGCACTGACAGCCTGTTTGCCCTGCGCAACGCCACGCTGCTGGGCCTGGGCGCGAGCATCGCTTCGACCTGGCTGGTGGCGGGCGACGTGGCCGAAGGCCGGCTGCTGCATCTGACGCCGCAGTGGTGCGCCGAGCCCTTGCCGGTCTACCTGATCTACCCCTATTCGAATTTTTACCCAGCCAAGCTGCGCCGCTTTATCGAAGCACTGCGCGAGGGATTGCCCAAGGCATGGGCCTGCCGGCCCGCGAGGACGGGGCCGGCGCAGCCTGATCGCAGCGCCTGGGAGAGGTCAGGCGCCGGCCGTGTTGCCGGCCTGCTCTTGCAGCCATGAGGCAAACGCTTCAACGGCGCGATTGCTGTGGGCGGCAGCTGATCGTTGGCAAAGGTAATACCCGCGCGAGATCAGGACCCGGGTGTCGAAGGGCAAGACCAGCTTGCCGCTTTCGAGTTCGCTCTCGATGAGGCACGGCTGGATGACGATGGCCCCCATGCCGGCGCATGCCGCGACGATGAGGTTGTTGCCCAGATCGAACCCCGGGCCCAATGCTGGCTTGGGCTGCTTTAAACCTGCACCCTCCATCCACACGGCCCAGTTGTCGGGGTAGTTGATGTGATGAAGAAGGGTATGTGCGGCGAGATCCCGCGGATGCTGAATGCTTCGCGCAAGTGCGGGCGTGCAGGCGGGCGTGATCTCGTTGCCCAGCAGATAACGTCCGCGGATACCGCGTGGCCACCTACTTCCGGCACGCCTGAGCGCGATCCACAGGTCCACGTCGTCGCGCTTGAAGTCTTCGTCGAAATGGAATTGGCGCAGCTCCACCTCGACGTTGGGGTTCAAGGACTTGAATTGCGCGAGCCTGGGGACCAACCATCGCGTTCCGAGGGTTGGTATGACGCTCACCCGCACTTTGCGTTGCGATGACGCGCCTCCGAACTGGGTAACGGCCGCCTCCAGCCCGGCGACATGGGTTTCGACCAGCTTCTGGAATTCGCGCCCGCGGGCCGTGGGCACAACACCCGCCTGCTGGCGGTCGAACAGGCTGCAGCCGAGCCGTTGCTCCAGGCGAAGGATGGCCTGGCTGACGGCACCCTGCGTGACGGAAAGAACTTCCGCCGCGCGGCGAAAACTCCCCAATTGGCAGACCCCGAGAAACGCGTGCAGTTCAGCCAGCGACGGCGACTTGAATTTCATGGCCGTATTAGATCATCTAATCAGCAGCTTTGAAATTGTCGTTTGTCGCGCGGCACCCGCAGCGCCACACTACCGGCCATGAGCCAAGCCATGAAGAATCAAGCCGCATCCCGCGCCGAACCCGTCAAGATCGTCCGCCCCGTCGTCGACCCCATTGCACTGGTGTGCGACTCTCCCCACAGCGGCACCTACTATCCGCAGGACTTCGATTTCTCGATTGAATTGCAGCAACTGCGGCAGTGCGAAGACACGCTGATCGAGCAGCTTTGGGACGCCGCACCGCTGGTCGGCGCGACGCTGGTGCATGCGACGTTTCCGCGCAGCTACATCGACCCCAACCGCAGTGAGGACGACATCGACCTTGCGATGCTGGACGGAGAGTGGGCTGAGCCGGTGGCCCCTTCTCAACCCTGCCTGCGGCTGGGTAACGGCCTGGTGTTCAGCAAGACGCCGACGCTACAGCCGATCTATAGCCGCCGGCTTCATGCCAGCGAAATCAAACACCGGATTGAAAGCTGCTGGCGGCCGTATCGCCATGCGCTAGAGGACGCGCTGGCCCAGTCAAGCACCCCGCAGGGTGAACGGTGGCACCTCAACCTTCATTCCATGCCAAGCAACGCGTATGTGCGCCTGGGGCTGCCGGACAAGCCGCTGGCCGACATCGTGCTGGGCAACCTGCATGGCGCCAGCTGCAGCGCGGCTTTCGCTGACTTCGTCGGGGAAGCGTTCAAGCGGCAAGGCTATACCGTCGCGCTGAACGATCCTTACGCAGGGCAAGACCTGGTGCGCACTCTTGGCCGGCCCGCACACGGACAGCACAGCCTGCAGATCGAGATCAACAGGTCTCTCTACCTCAACGAAACAACACGCGAACCGAAGCGGCAGTTTCCTGAACTCAAGAAGCGCATTCACCTGGTGCTGCAGGGCATCGCGGGGTACATCAGGGAAGAATCCATTCACCCGAAACGCCACGTCAACCTCAAGGACACAGCATGAACATCGTCCCAAGCCGTCGGAAATTCCTGGGCATAGCGGCCGGTGCGGCGGGCGCGGTGGCCTGCCCGGCATTCAGCCAGCCGCAGGCATACCCGAGCCGTCCCATTACCCTCATCGTGCCGTTCCCTCCCGGCGGGGCGGTGGACATCTCCGCGCGCGCAATGGCCGACAAACTGGGCAGGCTGCTGGGGCAGCCGGTCGTGATCGACAACAAGGCCGGCGCAGGTGGCGCCATTGGCACCGGCATTGTTGCAAAGGCCGCGCCCGATGGCTATACGCTGGTCGTCACTTCGCAGTCGACCCATGTGGTCAATCCGGCGGTGTCGCCCAACCTGCCTTATGACGCGGTGAATGACTTCGCCTACATCACGCTGATCGACAGGCTGCCGAACGTGCTGGTGGCCAGCGCCAAGCTTCCGGTCAAAAACTTCGCGGAGTTTGTGCGCTACGCCAAGGCCAACCCCGGCAAATTGAACTATGCCTCGTCAGGCAATGGCTCGGTGGCACATCTGAGCATGGAGCTTCTGAAGTCCAAGCTGGGTCTGTTCATCACGCACATTCCCTACCGGGGCGCCGGACCGGCACTGACGGACCTGCTCTCGGGGCAGGTTCAGCTGACCTGGAACAACCTGCCCTCCAACCTGGCCATGCTGCAGAGCGGAAGCCTGCGCGCATTGGCCGTCGCCTCGCCGCTGCGCGCGCCGCAGTTGCCGGACGTTCCCACCTTCGACGAACTCAAGCTGCCCGACCTGAACCTCACGTCGTGGACGGGGCTGGCAGCGCCGGCAAAAACGCCGGAGGCCATCGTGCAGAAGCTCTACGACGCAGTGCGCACCATCCTTCGTGACAAGGACACGCTGGAAGCCTGGCGCAAACGCGGCGCAATGCTGCCCGAGAACGTGCGGCCGGCCGAATACCGGCAGGAAGTGATCCAGCGGATCCGCTTCTTCAAGGACATCGCCCAGGCCAACAAGATTGTTCTGGAATAGCCGCATATGAATCTCCACCATCTCACCACGATGCCACAGCCAGACGGTTGACGCGCACGTACACGTACCTGTGAATTTGCTGTCCTGTTGAAGACGAAATCTTCTCGGGCCTGGGCGAACTTTGCCCGTGAATATCCATACGGCGGTGATTGATCTATCGCCATCAACAAAATGACTTGAGGAGTGAGGAATGAACTACAAAATGGTTTGCTTGGCAGCGGTTGCCGCCGGTGCAATAACCCCTGTTGCCGCGCTCGCACAGAGCACGGTGACGATTTACGGAAAAATCGATACGAGCTTTGAGAATTCGAAGACCGGCTCCGTATCGCAAGCGCTTGTTACGGGCAACGCGTCCCGGTTCGGCTTCAAGGGAACCGAGGACCTGGGCGGAGGGCTCAAGGCCTTCTTCGGGATCGAGGCTGCGATCTCTTCCGACACCGGGGCGACGACCTCGCCGATGTACCGCAACTCTTTCGTGGGGATAGGCGGTGACTTCGGAGTGGTCAACATCGGGCGTATCGACTCGGCCGCACCGAGCCGCACGCCAATCTATGCAATTCTCAGCCGCAATGTGGAGTACGTTATCCACGACGGCGGCGCCACCGCCATCGGTACATCCATTTTCAATGCACGCTCACGTGTGTCCAATGCCATCGGCTACGCCAGCCCAGTGATCGGCAACTTCGTTTTCCGCGCCGGCCACTACTTCAATGGTGAAGGCCTGACCGAAGCCCCGGCGGGCCCGATCCGGTTTGAAAGCGACTACAAGCAGACCGACGTCTCGCTGAGCTACGGTGAAGGCGGCGGCCCGTTGGGCCTGGGTGTCGGCTACGGAAAGGACAGCAAACGCGGGGGTGCCTTGCTCAATGATTTCAAGAACAAGTGGATGCTGGTGGGCTCCTACGACTTCGGCGGGATCCGGGCCTGGGCGGTTTACAACCGTGACAACTTTCAGGGCAATGCGCTGTCGCGCAGCAAGGTGGCGGCGCAGATGATCGGCGCCTCGTGGGACATCACGCCCAGCAGCAAGGTCATGGCCAACTACATCCGCAAGGATGTGCAAAGCGATCCTGCGGCCAAGCTCAAGCGCTTCCAGGCGGGCTACTCCTACAAGATGAGCAACCGCACTTCGCTGTACGCCTTCTACGACCGCAACGATCCCAACAACCGCGTCGCCAATGACGTGATCCGCGTTTACGGGGTTGGCATTCAGCACAACTTCTGAGCGCCCAGGCGTTGGCGTAAATAGCTGGTACACAAAGCCCGCCTCCGGCGGGCTTTTGTCATCAATGCACCGGCCAAATCTCGGGCGAATTCAATCAATGGGCGTCAACTCCCCCTAGTCCCCGCACAGACCCTTTTCAACCATGTCCAGCAGATGCTCGCCGATCTGCTGCATCTGCGGACCGATGAGAGGGCCCAGCGGGCCGTCGATCACCAGCATGGCCAGGCCGTGCACCGCCGACCAGGCGAGGAATTCGGCGCCAGGGCGGCGTTCGGGCGACAGCACACCCGCACTCACGAGTTTGTCGAGCGCGGCGCCCAGCAGCTCGAACGGGTCCAGGCCGCTTCCCCCTTTGCGCTCGGCATTGGCCGGCGCGCCCTGGGCCCTTTCTTTCAAATCATCCGAGGGGCCAAAGGCCGTGCGGAATAACCCGCTTTCCGCCTGCGCAAAACGCAAATAGCCGGCGCCGACGGCGCGCACGTTGGCGCGGGCGAATTCGGCTGGCGGCAAACCCCGGGGCAGCGCAGCCAGTTCGGCCTCCATCGCGCGGGCCACGGCCGCCAGCGCGGCTGAACGAACCGCATACAGCAAGGCCTGGCGGTTTTCGAAATGCCGGTAGGCCGCGTTGGGCGCAACGCCCGCGCGGCGCGTGGCTTCGCGCAACACCACGGCCCCGGGCCCGCCGGAGCGGGCCAGTTCCACCCCGGCTTCCAGCAGGGCACGCCGCAGGTCGCCGTGGCGGTAAGTGCTGCGCGGCGGCGGGACTGGCTGGGAAGGGGGCGCACTCGACATGGCTTGTTACTTATTTATGTGGACAGTGTTCATTATCTTTGCTATTCTTTTGTGGACGGTGTACACAATACTGCTGATTTAGCCACCGCACAAGGCCCGCAAGCCTTTAACGATTCTTTAAACGCTCTTCTTTCAAGGAACCAGACCATGCAGAAAATCACCCCCTTCCTGTGGTTCAACGACCAGGCCGAGGAAGCCATGAATTTTTATGTTTCGATCTTCAAGAACTCGAAGATCACCATGCTCAGGCGCTACGGCAAGGAAGGCCCGGGCCCGGAGGGTTCGGTCATGACCGGCAGCTTCCAGCTTGAAGGCCAGGAATTCATGGCGCTCAACGGCGGCCCGCACTTCAGCTTCACGCCGGCTATTTCGCTGTTCGTGGACTGCAAGACGCAGGAAGAGGTGGACGAGCTCTGGGACAAGCTCTCCGCGGGCGGGGCACCCAATCAGTGCGGCTGGGTCCAGGACAAATTCGGCCTGTCGTGGCAGATCATCCCCACCGCGCTCGGCGACATGCTGGGCGACAAGAACCCGGCCAAGGCCGGCGCCGCCATGAGCGCCATGCTGAAGATGCGCAAGATCAATATCAAGGAACTCCAGGAAGCCTATGACAGGGCCTGAAGAAGCACCTACTCATTCAATCATTCAAGGAGAAACCCGTGACGACCAAGATGTTTGTGAACCTGCCCGTGAAAAACCTGAACCAATCGGTGAAGTTTTTCACCGCGCTGGGCTTCAAATTCAACCCGCAATTCACCGATGAAAACGCCACCTGCATGATCGTGAGCGAGGAAAGCTTCGTCATGCTGCTGGTCGAGAACTATTTCAAGACCTTCACCCCCAAGCCGGTGAGCGACGCACGCAAAAGCACTGAGGTGCTGATCTGCCTTTCCTGTGACAGCCGTCAGGAAGTCGACGAGATGGTCAGCAAGGCCGTGGCTGGCGGCGCGACCACGCCCAACAAGGCACAAGACCACGGATTCATGTACCAGCACGGCTTTGAGGATCTGGATGGTCATCTCTGGGAGCTCGCCTGGATGAACGTTGAAGCCCACGCTGCGCAAATGAGTGCCTGAAAAAAATCCCCCAACCTTATCAACCCACGAAGGAGTCCATCATGCTGATCCAGTCTTACCTCTTTTTTAACGGCCGCTGCGAAGAGGCCATCGAGTTTTACCGCAAGGCGCTTGGCGCCGAAGTGAAGATGATGATGCGCTTCAAGGAGAACCCGGAACCCATGACCGAAGGCTGCGGGCCGGACGGCGGCGCCATCCCGGGTGAGAACATCATGCACGCCAGCTTCAGGATCGGCGAAACGGAAGTGATGGCCTCCGATGGCATGGGCAACGGCAAGCCGGAATTCAAGGGCTTCTCGCTCTCATTGACTGCGGCCAGCGATGCCGAAGCGCAGCGCCTGTTCAAGGCATTGAGCGACGGCGGCAAGGTAGAGATGCCCATCATGAAGACCTTTTACGCTTCGTCTTTCGGCATGGTGGAAGATCGCTTCGGCGTGTCGTGGATGGTCATCAAGCCTCTGCCCATGCCCTGATGGGAAGGCCCATGCAATTCCTGCTGATCATTTGCCACGACGCGGCCTTCGCGCCCACGCCGATGCTGGTGGCCGACATAGGCGCCTGGGTCCGGGACATGGAAAGCCGCGGCATCCTCAAGCACGGCAACCCGCTGCGCCCGCCCGGAGACGCGATGACGGTGCGGGTGCGCGGCGGCAAGCGCGCGGTAACCAATGGCTCCTTCACCGATAGCGCGGAAAAAATGGCAGCCTACGGGCTGATTGAATGCGCCGGCATGCAGGAGGCGATCGACATCGCAGCCGGCCATCCCATGGCCAGGGCCGCGACCATAGAGGTCAGGCCGGTGTGGTCCGACCTGCCGCGCATGGCGGCCTGAAAATCAACGATGAAATGAGTCTGCATGAAGCTTTATTACTCGGACACGCTGAACCCGCGAAAAACCTGCGCCGTCGCCAGGCATTTGAAGCTGCCGGTGGAGTTCATCTACGTGGCGCTGGAAAAAGGCGAGCACCGTACGCCGCAGTTCCGCGCAATGAACCCCAATGCCAAGGTGCCCGTGCTGGTGGACGGCACCACGACCTTGTGGGAGTCGAATGCCATCATGTGCCACCTGGCGGAGAAAGCCGGTTCCGACCTGTGGCCACGCGACCAACGCCAGACCGAGGTGATGCGCTGGCTGATGTGGGATGCCACCGAGTTCGCGCCGGCCGCCGGAACGTTTTATTTCGAGCACATCATCAAGCCGCGCTTCCTGCAGCGCGAGGCCGACCCGGCCGAGATTGCGAGGGTGACTCCGACCTTCGAGCGCTACGCAGGCGTGCTCGAAGCGCACCTGAAGGGGCGCGAATACCTCGTCGGCGACGCACTGACGGTGGCCGACTTTGCGGTGGCCATCACCCTGCCGTATGCCGAAAAGGCTCACTTGCCGCTGAACAATTTCCCGGAAATCCGGCGCTGGCACGACCGGCTCAATCAGCTGCCGGCCTGGCGTGAGCCCTTTCCCGAATGACGGCACGGTTAAGCACCTTGTACCCGCCGCTGAAAACAAAAAAGCCGGCGAGCGCTCACGCGTTCGCCGGCCCGTGCGAAAGAACCTTAGCGAGCAGGCGCGGGAACGATCACAACCGTGTCACCCGTGGCACCGGTTCTGCCGGTCTTTCCGGTGTCGCCAGTCGCGCCGGTAGCACCTGTTGCGCCTTCATAGCCGGTAGAGCCCGTCGCTCCAGTCGCACCGGTAGCGCCGGTCGGGCCGGGAATACCAACGCCAGCGCCCGTGGCTCCTTTGGCGCCGTCAGTGCCGGTGGCACCCGTGGCGCCCGCAGGACCCGCAGGCCCCGGCACGGTGACAACTGCCGCAGGCGGCGCGACAACCGTCCGCTCACAGGCAACAAGGCCCAACGTTGCGACCAGTGTGGATAAAAGTAATGCGTGTTTCATTGTCATAGTGATCCTCTGGGAAAATTCGCACCAAGGTGCGTCAACAGTTCGTTCCTGCCTTGACCGTGAACTGTTTTTTTTACGGATCATGTGCATGAAACCGATACCAGCCACAACGCTTTTGCTGAAGGTCACACATTCGAAAACCGCTAACGGCTGCCGTATGCCTGGCCCTCTTGAAAGAATCATTTCTGATGCAGACAACAGGATGAGTGCTCAAGGTACCCATTGGCAATCGCCCATGCTGTAGGACGGGCCCACGACAGCGTGTCCCGAATCGGCAGCATCGCCAACGCGCGCAACCACGTCCAGTAGTGCAAACTTCAAGCTGAACTTTCGCCAAAGCCGCGACCACTGCCAAAGCCCATTCTTCATTCACACCAGACAACAAGGCAAGGACATCCATGACTGCAACTTCTTCAACCAGCCCCGTGGCCGTCGTAACAGGGGGTGCACGCGGCATTGGTCTTGCCATCGGGCAATGGTTTCTGGCCAATGGTTACCGTGTGGCACTTCTGGATATCGACAGCGACACGCTGCTCCCCGCCGCTGCCGCCATTCAAGATGCAGGCCGCGTACTGGCGGTGCACTGCGACGTGGCCGACCCGGCACAGGTGCAATCGGCCATGGAGAAGGTGGACGCCCGCTTTGGCCGTATCGATGCGCTGGTCAACAACGCCGGCATCGCGGTGTTCAAGCCTATCGGTGAGACAACATTTGAAGAATGGCGCCGGGTTTTGGGCGTCAACCTGGACGGCGCATTTTTGTGCAGCCAGGCCTGCGCGCCCATCATGAAGCGCACGGGCGGCGGCAGCATTGTCAACATCGCGTCGATCTCGGGCTTGCGCGCAAGCACGCTTCGCGTGGCGTACGGCACCAGCAAGGCCGCGCTCATCCAGCTGACCAAACAGCAGGCGGTTGAGCTGGGCACCGTCGGCATCCGGGCCAATGTGATCGCGCCCGGGCCGGTGGACACGGAAATGGCCAAGCTGGTTCACAGCGTGGCGATCCGCTCGGACTACCACGACGTGATTCCGCTGGGGCGCTACGGCACCGTGGAAGAAATCGCATCGGCCGTGGGCTTTTTGTGCAGCCCGGCAGCCAGCTATGTCAATGGCCAGGTGCTGGCGGTGGATGGTGGCTTTGAGTCTGCCGGTGTCGGCCTGCCGACGCTGAGAAAAAACCAGGATGCCTGAGCGCACTGTCTTGAAAACCCTGCTCCCGGCTTTTTCAGCCTTGCTCTATAGAATGATTCGGGTCTCTTCTGGCGTCACATTCTGGCGCCGCTTTCTTGTCAGGATGCCGCGTGCAACCCATTATTTCCCTTCAGAAACTCAGCAAAACTTACGCTTCGGGCTTTCATGCGCTCAAGTCGGTGGACCTGGACATCCAGCGCGGCGAGATTTTCGCCCTGCTCGGCCCCAACGGCGCGGGCAAGACCACCTTGATCAGCATCGTTTGCGGCATTGTCAATCCGAGCTCGGGCAGCGTGACGGCCGATGGACATGACGTCGTTCGGGATTACCGCGCCGCTCGCGCCAAAATCGGGCTGGTGCCCCAGGAGCTTTCGACCGATGCGTTCGAAACCGTCTGGTCCACCGTGAGCTTCAGCCGGGGCCTGTTCGGCAAGCCGCCCAACCCGGCCTACATTGAGAAAGTGCTGCGCGACCTTTCGCTGTGGGACAAGAAGGACAGCAAGATCATGGCGCTCTCCGGCGGCATGAAGCGCCGGGTTTTGATTGCCAAGGCGCTGTCGCACGAGCCCACCATCCTGTTCCTCGATGAGCCCAGTGCGGGCGTCGACGTCGAGCTGCGCAAGGGCATGTGGCAGATGGTGAGGGAGCTGCGCGACAGCGGCGTCACCATCATCCTGACCACACACTACATTGAGGAAGCCGAGGAAATGGCAGACCGCATTGGCGTCATCAACAAGGGCGAGCTGATTCTTGTCGAAGACAAAACGGTTCTGATGCGCAAGCTGGGCAAGAAGCAATTGAGCCTGCAACTGCAAACGCCGTTGCAAAGCATTCCGCAGGCGCTGGCAGGGCTGCCGCTTGAACTGACGAAAGAGGGCCACACCCTGGTCTACACCTTCGACACTCAGACCGAGGAGACGGGTATTGCGGCATTGCTCAAGCAGCTGGCCGAACTCGGCATTGACTTCAAGGACCTGCATTCAAGCGAGAGTTCGCTCGAAGACATCTTCGTGAGCCTGGTGCATGCCGACAAACCGACCGCCCAGAAGGAGGCCGCATGAACTGGCACGCCATCCGCGCTATTTACCGCTTTGAAATGGCGCGCACCTTCCGCACGCTGATGCAATCCATCGCCTCGCCGGTGATCTCGACCTCGCTGTACTTCGTGGTCTTCGGCGCGGCCATCGGTTCGCGCATGGGAGACATCGACGGCATCCGCTACGGTGCCTTCATCATCCCCGGCCTCGTCATGCTGTCGCTGCTCAACGAGAGCATCTCGAACGCCGCCTTCGGCATCTACATGCCGAAATGGTCGGGGACAATTTACGAACTGCTGTCGGCGCCGGTGTCGTCCATGGAAGTGGTGATGGGTTATGTGGGCGCTGCGGCGAGCAAGTCCGTCATGCTGGGGCTACTGATCCTGGCAACGGCGCGCCTGTTCGTGCCTTATGAGATCGCGCACCCTTTCTGGATGCTGTGCTTCCTGCTGCTGACCGCGCTGACCTTCAGCCTGTTCGGTTTCATCATCGGGCTGTGGGCCGACAACTTCCAGAAGCTGCAGATTGTGCCGCTGATGGTGGTGACGCCGCTGACTTTCCTCGGTGGCGCGTTTTATTCGATCAACATGTTGCCGCCGCTGTGGCAGAAGATCGCCCTGTTCAATCCGGTGGTCTACCTGATCAGCGGATTCCGCTGGAGTTTTTACGGCGTTGCCGATGTCAACGTAGGCATCAGCGTGGCGGCCATCATGGGCTTTCTGGGGCTGTGCCTCGGCGCGGTGTGGTGGATCTTCCGTACGGGCTGGAAACTGAAGGCCTGAGGAAGGGGCTGGCGGCTGGTGAGAGCGCCCTGCAGATGCTATTGATTTTATAGCTGCTTGCGCCCGCCACATAAGGATTACAGGCATATTTTCCTTAAATTTCCAAGGCCAGGCCCGCCGGACGGGCTGGGGGCGCAGCTTGAAAGGACAGCGGCCAACCTCATATGCGTTCTTTGAAAGTTTCACGCCAGAAAGGCCTCTTCATGCCTGCCGACCTCGCCACCAATTCCGCCATCCACCCCATCCTCCAGGTCAAGCCGCTCGGCTTTCCGTGGGCAACGCTCGACCCGTTCCTCTTTTGCGTGTACCACGACGACGCCTACCCTCGCGGCAATGCGCAGATGGGCCCGGATGCCTCGCTCGCGGGGCGCAATATCGGCCAGGACTTTGCCCGCAAGGACGGCTGGAACATGTACCACGGCAGCACGGTGCCGGGCTTTCCCGCGCACCCGCACCGCGGCTTTGAAACCGTGACCATCGTGCGCAAGGGCCTGATCGACCATTCCGACTCCCTGGGCGCGACAGCGCGCTTTGGCCGCGGCGACGTGCAGTGGCTGACGGCCGGCAAGGGCGTGGTCCATTCCGAGATGTTCCCGTTGCTGGACCCGCAAAATCCCAATCCACTGGAGCTGTTCCAGATCTGGCTGAACCTGCCGGCGGCCGGCAAGATGAGCGAGCCGCACTTCACCATGTTCTGGTCGCAGGACATTCCGCGCCTGGACATCCAGGATGCCGAAGGGCGCGGCACCGAAGTGGCCGTGATTGCCGGCCGTATTCAAAATACCCAAACCGCGCCGCTGGCGCCGCCGCCGGATTCGTGGGCCTCGCAGGCCGAGGCCGACGTGGCGATCTGGACGATTCGCATGGCGCCCGGCGCCCGCTGGACGCTGCCCGCCGCAACGGGCGAAGGCACGCGGCGCCAGCTCTATTTTTTCAAGGGGCAGTCGGCGACGCTGGGCGGTCAGGCGGTGAGTGTGGACAGCGCCATCGAGCTGCGGGCCGGCGTGGACGCAGAGATCGTCAACGGCGGCGAGGAAGCCGAATTCCTGATGCTGCAAGGCAAGCCCATTGGTGAGCCGGTGGTCCAGTACGGCCCGTTTGTCATGAACACGCAAGCCGAAATCGCGCAAACCATGGCGGACTACCAGCGCACGCAGTTTGGTGGCTGGTCGTTTGGCGATGACGCGCCGGTGCATGGGCGGGAGCCGGCGCGCTTTGCGCGGCACCCGGGCGGACGCGAAGAGCGGCCGACGGGCGACTGACGGCCGAGCAGCACCTCGCTGCTATATTTTTAATAGCTGCCCGCGCTTGTTCTTAGCTGCTCCGGGGCACTTTTCGCATAACTCCGGCATTACCAGTCAACCTCCCCGCAGTACCCCCAGGCAATATCGGGTTTCGCAAACGCCGCCTGTGGGGTGCGGCAGCAGACGCCTAAACTCCCGCCAACACAAGGAGATGCCATGAGCCAGGAGCCCAACTCCCAAGCGGTCAAAAACGAACTGAATGCGCTGGCGCAGGCGTTCTTTCGCGCCGTCTCGTTTGAGCCCGGCAGCGTGCCGCCTTACGATGACATTCACGCGCTCTTCATCGACGCAGGCCTCCTGATCAAGAACACGGGGGCCGCGCCTGAGATTTCCAGCCTGCGCGAATTCATCGCGCCGCGGCAGGCTCTGGTGGACAGCGGCAGCCTCACGCGCTTCAGGGAATGGGAGCTGTCGGAAACCACACAAATCTTCGGCAACATTGCCCATCGCTACAGCGCTTACGGCAAGGCCGGCACGATGAACGGCGAGGCATTCGAGGCGCGCGGCATGATCTCGACGCAGTTCGTCAAAACGCCTGAAGGCTGGAAGATGAGCGCGATGGCCTGGGACGATGAACGGCCCGGCCTAAGTTTGCCGGACTGACTGGCCACTCAGAGAGGCATCAACCCTGCGTTGACCGCCGCCTCATCCAGCGCGGCAAAGGTCATGTTGTGGCGCTCCGTCAGCGGCCCGCCGCCGGGCACCACATGGCCGTCTGCGGTGTAGCCAATGGCCTTGAACTTCCACACGCCGCCAATCAGCTTGAGTTGGCCCGCCAGCTCGCCGTTGTCCAGATGAACACTCACCACTTGTTCGTTAATTTTTTTGAGGGTCAGGGGCATCGACATTAACCTTTCCGGGTGATGGGCGGCCGAAGTATTGCGCCAAGACAAAAAAAGCGCCCGAAGGCGCTTTCTTATTGGCGATGTCGAAGTGAATTACTTCGCCACCACGCGGACCATTTCCAGGCACTTGTTGGAGTAGCCCCATTCGTTGTCATACCAGGCGACGACCTTGATGAAGGTGCCGTCCAGCGCGATGCTGGCGTCAGCGTCGAAGATCGACGTACGGGCATCGCCGCGGAAGTCGGTGGCAACGACCTTGTCTTCGGTGTAGCCCAGGATGCCCTTGAGTGCGCCTTCGCTTTGCGCTTTCATTTCGGCGCAGATTTCCTTGAGCGTGGCTTCCTTGTTGAGCTCGCAGGTCAGGTCAACCACCGACACGTCGGAGGTGGGCACGCGGAAGGACATGCCGGTCAGCTTCTTGTTGAGCTCGGGGATCACCACGCCTACGGCCTTGGCCGCGCCGGTGGACGACGGAATGATGTTTTCCAGGATGCCGCGGCCACCGCGCCAGTCTTTGTTCGACGGGCCATCCACGGTTTTCTGTGTGGCCGTGGCCGCGTGCACGGTCGTCATCAGGCCGCGCTTGATGCCCCATTTGTCGTTCAGCACCTTGGCGATGGGCGCCAGACAGTTGGTGGTGCAGCTGGCGTTGGAGATGATCGCCTCGCCCTTGTAGGTCTTGTCGTTGACGCCGAAGACAAACATCGGGGTATCGTCTTTGGACGGTGCCGAGAAGATGACCTTCTTCGCGCCGGCGGCAAGGTGCTTCTCGCCGGAAGCCTTGTCGAGGAAAAGGCCCGTGGACTCCAGCACCACGGTGGCGCCGATGTCGCCCCACTTGAGGTTGGCGGGGTCGCGTTCCTGCGTCAGGCGGATCTTCTTGCCGTTGACGATCAGCGTGTTGCCTTCAACGGACACATCGCCTTCGAAGCGGCCGTGCACCGAGTCGTACTTCAGCATGTAGGCCAGGTACTCAGGCTCGAGCAAATCATTGATGCCGACGATTTCAATGTCGCCAAAGCTTTTGATGGCCGAGCGAAACACGTTGCGGCCGATACGGCCAAAACCATTAATGCCAAGTTTGATAGTCATCTGCTGTTGCTCCTGGAAGTTGAAATCTTGTTGAATTGGGCGGCCGTGTCCGTTATCCGCGTGTTTACTTGCGCAGTACCTTGCGCACGGTGTCGGCCACGTTCTCAGCGGTAAAGCCGAAGTGCTTGAACAGCACTGGCGCGGGCGCCGATTCACCGTAGCTATCGATGCCCACCACGGCGGCGCAGCCGTATTTCCACCAGCCGTCCGTCACGCCCATTTCCACCGCGATGCGGGGGATGCCTTCTGGCAGCACTTCGGATTTGTACGCCGTTTTTTGTTTGTCAAACGTCGTGTTGCTGGGCATGGAGACCACGCGCACTGCGATCTTGTGGGCGGCGAGCAGCTCCTGCGCTTTCAGCGCGAGTTGCACTTCGGAGCCGGTGGCGATGATGACGGCCTGGGCCTTCTTGTTCAGGCCCACTTCGGCGGGTTCGGCCAGCACATAAGCGCCCTTGCTGATTTCACCGAGGTCGTTCTTCGGTGCGTAAGGCAGGTTCTGGCGGCTCAGCAGCAATGCCGTCGGCTTGTTCTTGTTCTCGAGCGCGACGGCCCATGCGACGGCGGTTTCGGCCGTGTCGCCCGGACGCCAGACGTCCAGATTGGGAATCAAACGCAGGCTGGCCGCGTGCTCAATCGACTGGTGCGTCGGGCCGTCTTCGCCGAGGCCGATGGAGTCGTGCGTGAAGACGTGGATGACGCGGATCTTCATCAGCGCGGCCATGCGGATGGCGTTGCGGCTGTAGTCACTGAAGGTCAGGAAGGTGCCGCCGTACGGAATGAAGCCACCGTGCAGCGCAATGCCGTTCATGATGGCGGCCATGCCGAATTCGCGCACGCCGTAGTTGATGTGGCGCCCGCCCGCGCTCACGCCTTCGGCATTGGCCGTCAGCACGACTTCGCCGTTCATGTCAAAACGCAGGTTGGGCGTGGACTTGGTGTTGGTGAGGTTGGAGCCGGTCAAATCGGCCGAGCCGCCCAGCAACTCGGGCAGGCCGGCGGTGAAGGCTTCGAGTGCGAGCTGCGAAGCCTTGCGGGAGGCCACGGTTTCGGCCTTGGTGTGCGCGCCGATGACGGTGTCGACAGCCAGTTGCGAGAAACTCTTGGGCAAGTCGCCCTTCATGCGGCGCGTCAGCTCGGCGGCGAGAGCAGGGTGCGCAGCCTTGTAGGCAGCAAATTTCGCGTCCCAGGCGGCTTCCGCAGCGAGGCCCTTGGCCTTCGCGTCCCACGCGTCGTAGGTTTCCTTCGGCACTTCAAACGGCGCATGCGGCCAGTTGAGGGCTTCGCGCGTGAGCTTGATTTCTTCGGCGCCCAGTGGCTCGCCGTGAGCTTTGGCGGTGTTTGCGCGGTTGGGCGAGCCTTTGCCAATGTGGGTCTTGCAGATGATCAGCGTGGGCTTGTCGTTCGATTTTTTGGCGCCTTCGATGGAGTTGGCCACCAGCTCGGCGTCATGGCCGTCGATAGGACCCAACACGTTCCAGCCGTAAGCGGCAAAGCGCACAGCGGTGTTGTCGATGAACCAGGGCGCGACCTGGCCGTCAATCGAGATGCCGTTGTCGTCGTACAGCGCGACCAGCTTGTTCAGCTTCCACGCGCCGGCGAGCGCAGCCGCTTCGTGGCTGATGCCTTCCATCAGGCAGCCGTCGCCCATGAACACATAGGTGTTGTGGTCGACGACGGTGTGGCCTTCGCGGTTGAACTCTTTGGCGAGCAGCTTTTCAGCCAGCGCCATGCCGACCGCATTGGTCAGGCCCTGGCCCAGCGGGCCGGTGGTGGTTTCAACGCCGGGGGTGTAGCCGTATTCGGGGTGGCCGGGGGTTTTGCTGTGGAGCTGGCGGAAGTTCTTGAGTTCGCCGATGGGCAGTTTGTAGCCGGTGAGGTGCAGCACGGCATAAATCAGCATGGAGCCGTGGCCGTTGGAGAGCACAAAACGGTCGCGGTCGAACCAGTTGGGGTTGTGCGGGCTGTGCTTGAGGTGGCGGCCCCAGAGGGCGACTGCCATGTCGGCCATGCCCATGGGGGCGCCGGGATGTCCGGAATTGGCTTGTTGAACAGCGTCCATTGCGAGTGCGCGTATCGCATTCGCCATCATTTGCGTATTGGCCATGTAGGCAGCTCCGGGAGGGGGAAAGATCAGGGGTAACCCGGTATTTTACCGTTTGGGCCCAGCCCGCCGGTTTGGCGGGGGTTTGGCCCCGATTTGGCTGGACGGCCCCTCGCCATGAACTAAAGTCGGGGGGATGCAAGGCCTTCACCTGACCGCCGACCTTTACAAATGCCGCTGCGACCCGGCCTGGCTGACCGACGCTACCCGACTGGGCGACTGGTGCGTGCAGGCGGTGCAGGCAGCCGGCCTGCAGGCCGTTAACCAGCTGTTTCACACTTTTCCCGACACCGTGCACGGCCCAGGCGGCATCACGGCCACTGTGCTGCTGGCCGAGTCGCATGTGTGCGTGCACACCTGGCCTGAACAGAAAGCCGTGACGCTGGACGTCTATGTGTGCAACTTCGGCGGCGACCACTCCGCCCGGGCACGCGGCCTGATGGATGCGCTGGTGCGCCGCTTTAACCCCGAATGGACCGAGCAGCGGTCGCTGGACCGGGGCGATACGCAATGACCGGCGCACCCATCAAGGCCATGATCATGGCCGCCGGCCGTGGCGAGCGCATGCGGCCACTGACCGACACCACGCCCAAACCCTTGCTGGCGGTGCGCGGCAAGCCGCTGATTGACTGGCAGGTTGAGGCGCTGGTGCGCGGTGGCTTTGCCGACCTGGTCATCAACACGGCCTGGCTGGGCGAGCAGGTTCCGGCCCATTTCTCGACCCATTCTTCGGTTCTTTCTTCAAACCATTTCGGGCTCCAGCCCAATAAGGACGGGCGCAAGCAGCTATCAATTTCATACTCGCACGAAGGCGTGGATTTTGGTGGCGCACTGGAAACCGCGGGCGGCATTGCGCGTGCGCTGCCGCTGCTGGGCGACATTTTCTGGGTGCTGGCAGGCGATGTGTTTGTGCCCGGCTTTGAATTCACCCAGGCCGCCGTCACCCGGTTTGCTGCAGGCAACAAGCTGGCCCACCTCTGGCTGGTGCCCAACCCCGCACACAACCCCCAAGGCGACTTCGGCCTGGGCCCGGACGGCTTGGCGCTGAACCTGCCCAAGGACAGCCCGCAGCCCAAATTCACTTACAGCACCATCGGCCTGTACCGGCGCGAACTGTTCGACAGCCTGCCCTTCGGCAACCCGCAGGGCCTGAAAGCCCCACTGGCACCGCTTTTGCGTACGGCGATGGACAATCAGGCCGTGAGCGCCGAGCTGTATGAGGGCGCCTGGACCGATGTCGGCACACCGGCGCGGCTGCACGAGTTGAACCAAACCACCACGATCTGAAGCACTAAAGCGGAACGCACATGAGCACCACCACGATCTACGAAAAACGCCGCGCCGCCATTGCCCGCGCCCTGAAGGCGGCCGGCGGCGGCATCGCCCTCTTGCCCACCGCGCCCGAATACCCGCGCAACCGCGACAGCGACTTCCCCTACCGCCACGACAGCTACTTTTATTACCTGACCGGCTTCAGCGAACCCGACAGCTGGCTGGTGATTGAGGCCAGCGGCAAGACCACGCTGTTTTGCCGGCCCAAGGACCTGGAGCGTGAGATCTGGGACGGCATTCGCCTGGGCCCCAAGGCCGCGCCCGCCGCGCTGGGTGTGGACGCCGCCTTCAGTGTGGAAGCGCTGGAAGAAAAAATGCCGCAGCAGCTGGCCAACCAGAGTGCGGTGTGGTTTCCGTTTGCCACGCACAAAGGCCTCGAAACACAGGTGGACGACTGGTTGAACAAGGTACGCGCCCGCGTGCGCTATGGCGCCGAATGCCCGCAAAGCCAGCACGATTTGTGCAAGCTGCTCGACGAAATGCGGCTGGTCAAAGACAGCCATGAAGTCGCCATCCTCAAGCGCGCCGGCAAGATTTCAGCCGGTGCCCACGTACGCGCCATGCAGACCTCCGCCGCCATGCTGCACAACGGTGCCAACGGGAAACTGAAGGGCGGCCTGCGTGAATACCACCTCGAAGCCGAACTGCTGCACGAGTTCCGCCGCCATGGTTCGCAGTTTCCGGCGTACGGCAGCATCGTCGCCGCCGGCGCCAACGCCTGCATCCTGCATTACCGCGCCGGCGACACCGAGCTCAAACCCGGCCAGCTGTGCCTGATCGACGCCGGCTGCGAACTGGACGGCTACGCCAGCGACATCACCCGCACCTTCCCGGCAGACGGCAAGTTCACGCCGGCCCAGCGCACGCTGTACGACATCGTGCTGGCCGCGCAGGACGCCGCGGTGAAGGTGACAAAGCCCGGTAAGCGCTTTCTGGACCCGCACGATGCGGCGACGCGCGTACTGGTGGAAGGCATGCTGGACACCGGCCTGCTCGACAAAAAGAAGCACGGCAAGGTCGACGACGTGCTCGAGTCCGGCGCCTACCGCCAGTTCTACATGCACCGCACCGGCCACTGGATGGGCATGGACGTGCATGACTGCGGCGACTACACCGAGCCCGGCAGCAAGCCGCGCGAGGAAAAGGACGCCCTGGGCCAGACCGTGATGCGCAAGCCCTCACGCATCCTGCGACCCGGCATGGTGCTGACCATCGAACCGGGCATTTATGTGCGGCCCGGCAAAAACGTGCCCAAGGAGTTCTGGAACATCGGCATCCGGATTGAGGACGATGCGCTGGTGACCGCCAAGGGCTGTGAGTTGATGACGCGGGGGGTGCCGGTGGATGGGGATGAGATTGAGGCGTTGATGAAGGGGTGATAGGGCGCGGGGTTCTGTCGCAGAGCTGGATGGACGTCTTCAAAAACGCTATTTATTTGATAGCTGCTTGCGCCCGACCTTATTGGGTTTGAGGCCAAAATACCTCTTGAAATGGGCCTGAAACGGGCCCGACTTCAATTTGGGATGCCAAAAATCTTCTCCTGGCGCGTTCGGGAGGTCTTTCGAGCCTTCTTTTAGACATCAGAAATGGCTTGGGGCCAATAGAGACGGGCGCAAGCAGCTATTGAATTAATAGCAACCTTTTTTGAGGTTGTGTTTGATTTCATTGGAGCGCGCGCTTCTTGGGACTGCTGGCCGGGGGTTGCCCGGCAGCAAGTAACTTTCTTTTGCGTCGCCAAAAGAAAGTCACCAAAGAAAAGGCGACCCTGCTGTCTGCGACCCCTTCGCTGCGCTACGGGGCAACCTGCGGTGCTCGGTTCAGGCGGGGTCTCGCTCGAACTCGCCTTCGGCTCAGACAATCGCGATCCCTGATCCGCCTGAACCTGCGCTCCTCGGCGCAGACAGAAGGGGCAATCGGGAGCGGGGACCGAAGACAAATACCAACTCCAATACCAACAAGGACACGCCATGGCGTGTCCTTGTTTCTTCAGGTATTCGGGGTTTTGTCTTTGGCTGTTGGTATTCCTTCCCCCAACCCCTTGTGTATGCGCCGAGGAGCGCAGGGCCAGACGGATCAGGGCAAAAACTTGTTTGAGCGAAGCGAGTTGTTTTTGACCCCGGCTGGACCGAGCACCGCAGGTTGCCCGTAGCGCAGCGCAGGGTCGCAGGAGCCAGGGTCGCCTTTTCTTTGCTTACTTTCTTTTGGCGAAGCAAAAGAAAGTGAGTTGCATGCCGGGCAACCCCCGGCCAGCAACACTCGGCAAAAAGCACACAGCCGGAACAAACCCAGCCAAAACAAAACTCAAACCAAACCCAAACCCATCCCCCGCAAATGCCCCTGCGTAAACGCCTCTTCAAACACCGAATACCCCGATAAGTCACCGTGCGCAAAATGCAGCCGCTGCCAGGGCGCCTGCAAACGCCCCTGCAGCGCCCGCAGAGCCGCACTGCTGCGCACACCCGGCACCGGCGTGCTCATCGCATGGCCATAGCGCATGATGTCCATGCGCGTGACCTTGCCGGGCAGATCAGGGTGCGGCACCGACAGCTCGGCCAGCACGCTGTCACGCCAGTGCGTCCAGGGTTTCTCGTACAAGGTTTTGCGCCCCGCCGGTTCAATGCCGAAGGCGCGGTAATACGTGAGCACCGTGGCCCCAGGCACGGCCTGCAGGCTCTGGTGCATGGCATCGACGTAACCCAGGCCTGCCTGCGCGGCGCTGTCTGATGCGTCCCCGCCGTAGATCACGTTGTCCCAGCTGGGTGCGGCGCCGGGCCGGTCGTGCAGCGCGGCCTGGATGTGCAGGTTGGCGACCAGCCAAGGTGCGTAACGCAACTGGCCGGCGGCTTCGCGCAATGCGGGCGGCGGGCTTTCCACCACACGCGCCGCCACAAACAGGGGCATGGCCAGGATGCACTGGTCGGCCTGCCAGCGCTCAATGACCTGGGTCGCGGCATTGAAGGCGTCAACCTCCACACCATGCCGGCCCGCAGCCACGCGAACCACGGTGCGGCCGGCGTACAGGCGTTCACCGAGTGGTGCAGCCAATTGGCGGGTGAGCCAGCCATTGCCCTCGGGCCAGGTGAGCACACCCGCTTCGCGCTCCGCAGAAGCTGCGTCGCCGGGCGCTTGAAAACCATGCCGGCTGGCGAAGTAATGGATGCCGGCCCAGGCCGATACGGTGTCCAGGCCCGCGCCGTAGTCGTCGCGGCAACAATAGTCGAGGTACCAGCGCAGCGGCGTACTGGTGAGTTGCTGCTGGTCCAGCCATGCCTTGAACGTCACGGCATCCAGCGCGCGGTGTTGCGATGCCAGGGGCACTCCGGCAACAGGAATCGGAAAAGTGGCCGCAGACGGGGCGTGCTGCACCAGCGCCGCAAAACGCCGGTACTCGGCCAGCACGGCAGCACCTGCATCCTGCAGGGGCAGCAGCCCTTCCTGCCACTGGCCGTTGATGAACAACCGCTCTTGCGGGCTGTGGCACAGATGGCGTTCGTCGTACACCCAGCGGCCGGCCACGCGCCGGCGCAGTGAAAGTTCTTCGAGCAAATCCTGGACGTCACGCGCCGCATCCCCGGGCACCGGCAGGTAGTGCGCGCCCAGCGGGCAGGGCACGCCACTGACCAAGCCTGCGCGGCTGTTGCCGCCGGCCTGGTCTTCCAGCTCCAGCAGCGCGAAGTCCTGCATGCCGCGCAGGCGCAGCGCGCGCGCCGCCGCCAGGCCGGCGACACCGCCGCCGGCAATCAGTACGCGGGTGCGCCGGGTGACGGAAGGGGCCGGCCAGGCACGGGCCCCGCCGGTCTCGTCAGGCCGAAGCAGATGGCCGCGCTCATGGTTTGCACCCACAAAACCGCCTTCAACGTGCGTGGCCTCCTTGCAGCCCAGCAGCGGGAGTGCAGAGGCGGCCAGGAAATCCCGGCGCTTCAATGCAGCACCTTGCCCCATTCCTGCTCGTAGCTGTGCACCAGTTCCTGGTTGGAGAGCCGGTTGACGGGCGCCGGCACGCGTGCCATGTCCACAGGGAAATCAAACAGCAAGGGCAAGGTCTGCGGGTCCAGAAAACGCAGGCCGGCAGGCAGGGTGCCCATCTGCGTCGTGGGGCTGAAAGGCCGCCGGCTGGCGACCACAAAACCCCATTCGCCAAAACTGGGCACATTGGCGTGATAGGGGGCGGCCTTGAGCCCGACGGATTCCAGCGTGCTCACCACCGTCCAGTAGCTGCGCCGCGCTACCAGGGGAGACGTGGTCTGGATGACCGCATAACCGCTGGCCGAAAGGTGCTGGTCGAGCAGCGCATAAAACGAGTTGGTGTAGAGCTTGCCGATGGAAAAATTGGTCGGATCGGGGAAGTCCACGATGATGATGTCGAACATGCCGGCGTTTTTGTCCAGCCACTGGAAGGCGTCGGCATTCACGATGTGTACCTTGGGTGACAGCAGCGCGTCGGCGTTCAGGCGCTTCAAGGCGGGCTGCTGGCTGAAGAGCTGCGTCATGGCCGGGTCCAGCTCTACCAGCGTGACGCTTTCCACACTGGGGTATTTCAGGACTTCGCGCACCGCCATGCCGTCGCCGCCGCCCAAAACCGCTACCGTCTTCGGCGCACCGTGTGCGCTCATCACGGGGTGCACCAGTGCTTCGTGATAGCGGTATTCGTCGCGCTCGGCGAACTGCAGGTTGCCGTTGAGGAAGAGGCGGTGGCCGGCGCGGCCGTTTGTCACCACGATGCGCTGGTAAGGTGTGGTGGCGGTGAAAATTACACGGTCCTGGTAGAAATGGTCTTCGGCCAGCGTGGTGATCTGGTTCGCGCTCACAAAGCCGGCGCCCAGTGCGCACAAGACACCCAGGCAAGCCAGGGCATGCGACTTGACGTGCCGCAGCTCATGGCGGAACAGCCACAGCGCCCACACCGCGACAGCCGCGTTCATGAGGCCGAACAACAGCCCGGTGCGGATCAGGCCCAGATGCGGCACCAGCACCAGCGGAAACGCCAGCGACACAGCCAGCGCGCCCAGATAGTCGAAGGTGAGCACCTGCGACACCAGCTCCTTGAGCGCCACATTACGCCGCAGGATGCGCATGACCAGCGGAATCTCCAGCCCCACCAGCGTGCCGACCAGCAGCACCATGGCGTACAGCAGGAAACGGAAAGCGCCAGGCACATAGGCATTTGCCAGAAATAGCGTGGCCGGCAGCGCACCGCCCACCAGCGCCACCATCAATTCAATGCGCAAAAAATGGGCCGGCAGCTGCCGCTCGAAGAACCGCGACAGCCAGGACCCAATGCCCATGGCGAACAGGTAGCTTCCGATGATGGTGGAGAACTGCAGCACTGAGTCGCCCAGCAGATAAGACGCCAGGGCCCCCGCCGCCAGCTCATACACCAGCCCGCACGCCGCCACCACAAAGACGCTGGCCAGCAGCGCGACCTCAAGAGGGCGCGGTGTGGTGGAGGGGGAGGATTCAGTGTTCAAAACAGACCAGGTGATAGCAGGACGTAAGTGAGGCGATGCGCAGCGAGCCGATCAACGACGGCGCCCAGGGCGTAGCGAGCGGGCCGCGGGCAAGGCGGACGGAGCGGACGAACCGGAACGTACTTGAAGTACGTGAGGATTCGGAGCACCGGACCAACGCCGCCCCCGGTCCGCGCAGTAGCCGGGAACTACCCGTGGATGGCGGCGGCTACTATTACGCAGATGCCTAACGCCATGGCGGCAACCACCAGCGCCAGCGCCACGTTCTGCTTCTCGACAATCTCCAGCCACAGGTCGTACGGTGTCATTTTGTCAATGATGACAAAGCTCAGCCAGAAGATGATCACGCCGATCAGCGCGAACAAAATCGAGCCGAGGAATGCGGCGGGTTTAAGCCATTCAAGTCCCATGATGTTCTCCAGAAAAAATCTGCCAGGTTGAATAGGAAGGGGCCGGCGTCATTTATGGCCGCCTCCGCCGGAAAATCCACCGAATGAGCCGCCTGAACTGCGCGAGCTGCTGGACGAAGAACAGTTCTCGACATTCGGGTCGCAGCGTGAGCAGCGTGTGACCAGCAACAGAACCACCAGTATCACCAGCACCACCACAACGATGGTGCCGCAACCCATGCCCGACGCGCTGCTCAGGGGTTTGGCGTCCGCGCGCTTGAAGAGGTCTTTTTTGCCTTCAAGCTTGAAAGCCCTGGCGATCAGTTCGCCGTCCTGCTTGCTGCCGCTGGACCAGGTGACTTCGTTCGGCGCCTCTTCCTGGGACAGCAATGCGCTGCCGCTGGCGAAATCGCGGTTAAAGGTTTTTTGCCCGCGCTGCACCTGCCAGTAGAACTCGCCGGCGGCATACGTGGTCTCGGCGCGGTAGCTGCTTTGCAGGCGATAGGTGGTCTTGAGGTAGGTGGCGCTGTCGCCACCCGTCTTGAAGGTGGGCGCGCCGGTCAGGGGCTTGACCAGGCTCCAGCCGTCGGTGGCGTCCACCAGAAAGGTAAAGCCGCGCTTGCGGTTGTAGAGCAGGTATTCATCCCAGCCGAAATGCTCGTCCGGGTCGTCGGGCTCGTACCCCATGCGGTGCTGGAACCCGACGACCTGCCATTGCGTGCCCAGCAACTGGCCCGTGCTTCCCAGTGCGATCAGCGGGGCGACCGGTTCATCCTGGATCGCATGCTGAAGCGCGGCGCCTGTGCCCTGGGTCAGGTCGATGAGGCTGTTGCAGGAACTGCAGGTGATGCTTTTGCTGGCAGCCAGTGTGACCGCCACCGTCGCTCCGCAGTTGGGGCAGCTGAACTGCCTGCCGCTTTCTTCCTTGGCAGACTCATCCTTCAGGCCAGCCAGCTTCAGTTCGTCAAGCAACACCGAGCGGCCCAGCGACAGCACCGGTGCGCCGCTACCGGATGCCGTGCCGTAGTCAACACTGAGTACATCGCCATCCGTGCTGCGCAATTCAACCACGGCAAAAGGCATGCCCAGCGCCGGCAAGCGCGGCAACTCGCCCTGGGCTGACAGCAGCACAACGCTCTCGTTGGAGGCCACACTGAAGGGCTTGGCATTGATCGCCGTGGTGGCGCCGATGCGAAAGTTTTCTGCGGGCGGTACGGCGCGCTGCAGGCTGGTGGGCCGGCTGAACACATACGCGCCGTTGTCCTCGCTCAGAAAGGCCGCGCTGCCGTCGTCCAGGATGGCATACCACTCGGTCCAGGTTCCCTGGGCGTACTTGTATTGCAGCCGGCCCACGAGCGTGAAGTTGCGGCCCTGCCAGACCCCGGAGGCCTGCAGCTGCAGGGGGCTGAAATCGTTGAACAGCTCGGCCATCTTGCCGATGCGCGACAGCGTGTCGCCGTCGCGCACGACGGTGCTCTGACAATAGCCGCACACCGCATGGGTGGATTGCGCGCTGCGGAATTCAACAGGCGCACCGCAGCCGGGACACGGCGCGCGGTAGGCGCGTTGCGAGTTGATTTCAGTCACAGCGGCAGCAGGTCAGCGCCAGTCAGAGGACCCGCGCAGCGAAGGGCCGCCCCGAGCAAGCGACGGCCCCCTCGGGGGGCAGCGACCCACACGAAGTGGGAAAGCGTGGGGGCCACATTCTCAGACCAGTTTTTTTAGCAGCTCGGCCTTCTTGGCGTCGAACTCGTCCTGCGTGAGGATGCCCTTTGTCTTGAGCTCTCCCAGCTTCTCGAGCGTGGCCATGACATCGTCCGGCTTGACCGCCGCGGCGGCGGCAGCCGAAGCCGCCTGGGCTGCGCCGCCCTGCAGGCCCTGCTGCAGGTTTTGCGCCAGCACCTGGCCCAGCGCCACACCGGCACCCAGGCCCATGGCGTCACCGGCAATACCGCTGCCGCCCCCGCCGCCTTCGGCGAACTTCGGGATGGCCTGCGCCGTCTGGTACTGCATGAACTTGCCCATGTCGTTACCGACCATGCCCATGCCTATTTTCTGGTCGAGGATTTTCTGCAGCTCTTCGGGCAGCGAGAGGTTCTGCACCGTCATGCCCTCGAGCTTCAGGCCTATCTTGGCAAATTCGGGCACGAGCTGCGCCGCCAGCGCCTGCGCAAACACGAGCTGGTTCGCAGCCAGGTCGAGGAAGGCAATGTCGCTGGCTGCAATGGCGGCGGAAATGTTCTGCAGCACCAGGCCGCGCAGCTGTCCGTCAAGGTCGGCCGTGGTGTAGCGATCGCGTGTGCCTGAAATTTCGGTGTGGAAAAGCTTGGGGTCGGCAACACGGAAGTTGTAGTTGCCGAAGGCGCGCAGCCGCACGGCACCGAAGTCCTTGTCGCGAATGGTGATGGGCTGGGGCGTGCCCCACTTCTGGTCGATCTGCTGGCGGGTGCTGAAGAAGTAGACGTCGCTCTTGAAAGGGGACTCAAACAGCTTGTCCCAGTTCTTGAGGTAGGTCAGCACCGGAACGGTCTGCGTCGTCAGCTTGTACGTGCCGGGACCGAACACGTCGGCAATTTTGCCTTCGTTGACAAAGACCGCCATTTGCGATTCGCGCACGGTGAGCGAGGCGCCGTACTGGATCTCCATGTCGGCCATCGGAAAACGCCAGGCCAGTGTGCCGTCGTCGTCCTCGGTCCACTGGATGATGTCGATGAACTGTTTCTTGATGAAGTCCATTAAGGCCATAGCGCGCTCCCTTGAGTGGTTGTCGGCCACATGATACCCGCCGATAACGACGTTTTTACGTTATTTACTGGCCCTGACCGCCCCCAGTGCAGTTCAGGCCGCGGCCCTGCTCCGCGCAGTCCTGCGGGACCAACCCGGCACTGCGCGGATCAGGGAACCCTGCCAGGCGGAAAGTCGGCACATCGGCCGCAACGCCGCCTTCGGCATCCTTGATGCCGGCGGCGCGCAGGGACTGTTGACGGCGCTCATCGCCTGCCAGGACTGGCAGTGCCGTACCGTTCACAATGCGCGCGTCACCGGTACGCTCCGCGGTACTGGCCGGGGCCGGCGTGATATTGGCCGTCGTGGCGGCCGCCGTATTCTGCAAGGTGTAGTTGCCGGCATCGGCGCCCGACAGGGTGATGCCGGTAATGCTGACGGGCTTGCCATTGCCGACGGCAGGCGAATCAAAGTTGCCGGTAGCCGCCCCCACGGTGAGAACGTCCGCGCCTATCCGGCCGGTAAACGCCGCACCGCCCGTTGCCAGCGTGGCTGATGTGGTGCCGTCCTGCACCTTGTTCGCGGCGGTGATGCCGCTGACATTCGCAATCGAAGCCGGCGTGATATTGGCCGTGGTGGCCGCCGTGCTGTTGGCGCTGTAGTTGGCTGCATCGGTACCGGTGATGGCAATGCCACCGACGTTGACGGTTTTGCCCACGCCGGCGTTCTTGTCGACAAAGCTGGCCGAGGTGTTGCTGGCCGCGAGTACATCGCCGGCGACCCTGTTGTCGGCCAGTGTCACGGTTGCGGCAGTGCCGCCGTCGTACACCTTGTTTTGGGCCGTGGCACCCACCGTCAGGGCGCGTTGCGTGATGTTGGCGGTGGTGGCGGCCGTGGTGTTGGCGCTGTAGTTGCCCGCATCGGCGCCGGTGAGGGCAATGCCGCTGACGTTCACTGTCTTGCCGGTGCCGACGTTCTTGTCGATAAAGCTCGCTGCGGTATTCGTGGTGGTCAGCACATCGCCGCTGAGACGGTTGTCGGTGAGCGTGACGGTAGCAGCAACGCCGCCGTCATAGACACGGTTCTGGCCGGTGGCACTGACCGTCAACGCGCGCGGCGTGATGGTCAGCGCGCCATTGGTCAAGGCCAGGGTGTAGTTTTCGCTGTTGGTCCCTACGCCGGCAGTTATAGCCACCGGTCCGGCCGCCACGGCTGTCCGGTCAACGGCTGTGGTGGTGTAGTTCACGCCCAGGCCGGCGATCGTGTCACCGTCGATCAGCCCGCTTACCAAGCCGGTCAGCAGCGGGTTGGTGTCGCCATACACCTTGGTCTTGTTGTCGGCCGTAACCGTCAAGGTCGGCGCAACGCGGTAGAGGAAAGTATTTGCGCTGCCGGCCGGTACATAGCTGGCGTCGCTGTTGTAGCGCTTGCTGTAACCGGCAACGCCCTCGAGCGTGGTGCCGGGGTCACCGCTGTAGACGAGGTAGCGGCCGGATGCGGCCACGATGCCGCCCGCGCCCACATTGTTGATGAGCTGGCCGCCGGTGCTGACGCCGGCCGCATTGGCGCTGCCGGCCTTGAGGACCACGGCATCGCCGGTGGCGGAAGAATTCACGGCATTGTTCAACGTGAGATTTGACGCCGCGCCGGTGGTTTCAATTTTGACCGCGCCGGTGGCCGTTACGCCTGCTGTCGCACCGACCGTGCCCACAATCAGTGCGCCGGCCTGCCTGTAGTCCACGCTGCCGGTGCTGGCGGCGAGCGTGGTGACGGCATTGCCCGAATGGCCCAGCGTGTAGGCACCCCCCACGCCCGTCAACGCAAGCCCTGACGCCGTGATGGCTGCGGTCTGGCTGACCGCACCAGTCGCAGTCAGGCTAAGCGTGCCGGTGCCGACGTTCGATCCCAAGCCGCCAACACCCAGGTTGATGGCACCAGTGCTTCGCACGAAAGCGTTGGCATTGCCGGTGGTGTTGACGCTCAGATTGGTGGCCGCCACATCGATGCCATTGCTGGCGTTGGCGCCGATCTGACCGTTGGCGTTGAGGGTGACGTTCTGCGCGGTGATGGTTTGCACGCCCACATCGTTGATGGAACCGGCATTGAGCGTAAGCGTCTTTAAGGCCAGGTTGACCGGGCCGCCAATGGTCATGGCACCGGTGCTGGCGGCATCGCCGATGACGATGGGGCCGGTGGCACCGGTGGCAATGGCGGTGAGCTCTGCAGCGGTGAGGTCAAACCCGGCCGCGCCTGCCAGCGACATGGTGCGACTCGCAGTTTTGGCTTTGAGTGTCAGCACGCCGCTGGTGGTCAAGGCGTTGTTACCGGTATTCGCGGTGATGTTGACGGTATCTGCCGTGATGCTGATGGGGCCGCTGCCGGCCGTCACATCGAAGTTGTTCTGGGTGTAGGCGCCCGTGCCGGTGTCGATGGAGACAGCGCTATTGGTGGTGTTGAGGGCGCCTGCCACCGTCACGGCGTTGTTGCCGTTATTGAGCGTGAAGCCGCCCGCCGCCGTGATGGCGTTGAGGGTGACGATGCTGTTGGCCTGGGTGCCTAGGTTCAGCGAACCAGCGCCCGTACCGGCCACCGTCAGTGAAGCAGCCGCTATAGCTCCCGATTGCGTGATGTTGCCGTTGGACTGCAGGCTCAGCGCGCCCGTGGTGTTGATCGCTGCAACATCAAAGCCGGTGGCGTCCCGGTAGGAGATCGCACCATTCGCGTTCGCGGTATCGGTGAGGTTACGAGCGCGCAAATCGACCGTGTTCACCTGGTTGGCGGCATTGCTGAGCGTGATGTTCGCCGTACCCGCGGACAGCGTCTTGGCGATCAATGTGGGTGTGGTGATCGCGCCCGTCTGGGTGATGGCACCGCCGGCTGCCAGGGTCAGGCTGGTGGCCGCGGTGACCGCACCCAGTTGCAGCGCGTTGACGTCCTTGATGCTGACGTCGTTGCCCGAAACAACGCTCAAGGCACCGGAGAAGTCGTTGGCCGGGTTGTCCAGCGTCACGTTATTGGCTGCGCCGGCCGTGATGCTGGTGGTGCCGCCTGCGATGACGGCACCGGTCTGCGTGACAGCGCCACCAGCCACCAGCGTGAAGCTTCCGGTTGCGGCGCTGCCACTGCCCGCGTTGATGCCGCCGATCACCACTGCATTGGCATCGGTGTAGGCGATGGCCGCGGCGGTGCGATCCGCGTCCGCCGCATTACGGGTTTGCAAAACGATGCTGGCTGCATCATTTCCTGCGTTGGTCAGGGTAATGGCCGCTGGCGTGTTGTTGAGTGTCTTGGCCGACAGCACGTCCGCCTTGATCGCACCGGTTTGCGCGATGGCGCCTCCGGCCACGAGCGTGACGTTCCCCCCAGCGCCGGCGCCGTTGTTGATGCCGGAAATGCTCACGCCATTGACGTCCGTGTACTGGATGGCTGCGGCACTATTGGCGCTACCGGCGGCATCCCGTACCTGCAGGTTGAGGGTGGCGGCGTTGTTGGCGGTGTGGTTGAGCGTGATGGCCGCGCCGGCATTGTTGCGGGTCGTTGCGGTCAAGGTACTGGCCATGATGGCGCCGGTCTGCGTGATGGCGTCACCCGCCACCAGCGTCACCGCGCCTGCTGTGCCGCCCGTGCCGCTGTTGATGCCGGCTACCGAAACAGCATTGGTGTCGGTGTAGAGGATCGCGGCGTTCGCGTTCGCCGTCCCAGGCGCTGCGACCGTGCCAGTTGCAACTTGCAGATTGACGGTGGCGGCATCGTTGCCGGCGTTGGTCAAGGTGATGGCTGAGCCCGCTGCGCTATAAGTCGCCACATTCAGAGAAGGAACCACCAACGCGCCAGTCTGGGTGACAGCGCCCCCGGCTTTCACGGTAAGACTGGAGGCTACCGTCGATGCCCCCAGCACAATGCCGCTGGCGTCGCTGAGCGCAACGTTGTTGCCGCTGGCCACAGCAACGGTGGTGAAATTGTTGGTTGCGGTGGTCAGCGTGATGTCGTTGGCCGCCCCTGCTGCCAGCGTCATGGCACCGGTCACCGTCACTGCGCCTGTCTGGGTGATCGTACCGGAAGTGTTGATGCCCAGCGTGCCCGAAACGGTGGAGGCGCCCAGCGCCAGCGCGTTAGCGTCTACCAGGGCGACGTTCAGCCCAGAGGTCACCGACACCGCGCCGGTAAAGTCGTTGCCCGTGTTGTTCAGGGTGATGCTGTTGGCCGCGCCTGCTGCGAGGGTGGTCGCACCGGCCACGGTGACGGCACCGCTTTGGGTCAATGCGCCATTTGTGGTGACGACCAGGGTTCCGCCCACCGTCGAGCTGCCCAATGCCAGGGCATTGGTGTCCCGCAGCGAGACGTTGTTGCCGGAGACGACCGAAACCGCGCCTGTGAAGTTGTTGGTTGCCGTGTTCAGCGTGATGTCGTTGGCCACGCCCGCAGCAAGTGTGGTGGCGCCTGTCACGGCCAATGTGCCGGTTTGCGTGATGGCGCCGGAAGTGCTGACACCCAGCGCGCCGGACACCGTCGATGCGCCCAGCACCAGTGCGTTGGCGTCGGCCAGACTGACGTTCAGCCCCGAGGTCACGGCCACAGCACCGGTGAAATCATTGCCCGCATTGTTCAGCGTGATGCTGTTGAGCGCGCCGGCCGTGAGGGTGGTGGCGCCGCCCACGCCAAGCGCGCCGTTTTGAGTCAAGGCGCCGTTCGTGGTAACGACAAGGTTACCGCCCACCGTCGAGCCGCCCAATGCCAGGCTATTGGTGTCGCGCAACGAAACGTTGTTACCGGAAACGATAGACACGGTGCCCGCGAAGTCGTTGGTCGTGGTGACCAGCGTGATGTTGTTGGCCGCACCCGCGGCCAGCGTGGCAGCGCCCGTAACCGCGAGTGTGCCGGTCTGCGTGATGGCGCCGGAACTGTTCAGGTTCAGCGTGCCGGAAACCGTCGAGGCGCCCAGCGTCAGCGCGTTAGCGTCGGTCAGCGCGACGTTCAGCCCTGAGGTCACGGAGACGGTGCCGGTGAAGTCGTTACCCGCGTTGTCCAGCGTGATGTTGTTGGCCGCGCCCGCAGCGAAGGTGGTGTTGCCGCTTGCGATGATGGCGCCGGTCTGCGTGACGGCGCCGGTGGCCATAAGCGCGAGGCTGCCTGTTGCCGCACTGCCACTGCCCGCGTTGATGCCGCCGATCACCACTGCATTGGCATCGGTGTAGGCGATGGCCGCGGCGGTGCGGTCGGTATCTGCCGCATTTCGCGTTTGCAAGACGATGCTGGCCGCATCATTTCCGGTGTTGGTCAGCGTGATGGCTGCCGGTGTGTTGTTCAGCGTTTTGGCGGACAGCACGCCCGCCTTGATTGCGCCGGTCTGCGTGATGGCGCCGCCAGCCACCAGCGTGACGTCGCCGCCTGCGCCTGTGCCGGTGTTGTTGATGCCCGAAGTGCCGAATCCATTGGCATCTGTGTACTGGATGGCCGCGCCCGCGTTGGCCGCACCAACGGCCGCCACTGTACCGGTACGCGATTGCAGGTTGACAGTGGTCACGTCATTGCCGGCATGGGTCAACGTGATAGTGGCACCGGCGGCATTGGCCGTGCTTGCAGTCAGCGTACTGGCCTTGATGGCGCCGGTCTGTGTGATGGCGTCGCCGGCCAGCAGCGTCACCGCGCCTGCTGTGCCGCCCGTGCCGCTGTTGATGCCGGCTACCGAAACAGCATTGGTGTCGGTGTAGAGGATCGCGGCGTTCGCGTTCGCCGTCCCAGGCGCTGCGACCGTGCCAGTTGCAACTTGCAGATTGACGGTGGCGGCATCGTTGCCGGCGTTGGTCAAAGTGATGGCCGAGCCAGCCGTGCTGTAAGTCGACACGTTCAGCGCGGGTGCAACCAGTGCGCCCGTCTGGGTGACAGCGCCCCCGGCTTTCACGGTAAGACTGGAGGCTACCGTCGATGTGCCCAAGGCGATTCCGTTGCTGTCGCTGAGCGAGACATTGTTTCCGCTGGTCACGGCCACGTTGGCAAAGTTGTTGGTCGCCGTGGTCAGTGTGATGTCATTGGCCGCGCCCGCAGCCAGCGTCGTGGCACCGATCACCGTCACTGCGCCGGTCTGGGTGATCGCGCCGCCCGCGTTGATATTCAGCGTACCGGACACCGCCGAAGCACCCAGGCTGATCGCATCGCCGTCTGTCAGCGCGACGTTGCGACCGCTGACGGTTGAAACTGCTCCGCCGAAGTTGTTGGTTGCGTTGTTCAGCGTGATGTCGTTGGTGGCTCCTGCTGCGAGCGAAGTTGCCCCGGTCACGCTCAGTGCACCGCTTTGCGTCACGGCGCCGGCGGTGACGACAGTCAGGGTTCCGCTGACATTGGAAGCGCCAAGCGCCAGTGCATTGGTGTCGCGCAGCGAGACGTTGTTGCCAGAAGCGACCGACACGGCACCCGTGAAGTTGTTGGTGGTCGTGGTCAGCGCGATGTTGTTGGCCGCGCCCGCAGCCAGCGTGGTGGCGCCTGTCACGGCCAATGTGCCGGTCTGCGTGATGTCACCGGCGGTGCTGATGCCAAGCGTGCCGGACACCGTCGATGCGCCCAGCACCAGGGCGTTGACGTCGGCCAGACTGACATTCAGCCCCGAGGTCACGGCCACAGCACCGGTGAAGTCGTTGCCGGCGTTGTTCAGCGTGATGCTGTTGGCCGCGCCAGCCACAAGGGTGGTGGCGCCGCCCACGGCAAGTGCGCCGCTCTGGGTCAAGGCGCCGTTGGTGGTCACCGCAAGGGTGCCGCTGACCGTTGAAGCGCCAAGGTCAAGGGCATTCGCGTCACGCAGCGAGACGTTGTTGCCAGAAGCGACCGACACGGCACCCGTGAAGTTGTTGGTTGTCGTGGTCAACGTGATGTTGTTGGCAGCGCCCGCCGCAAGCGTGGTGGCGCCGGCGACGATCAGGGCGCCGCTCTGCGCGATGGCGCCAGTGGTATTGACGCCCAGCGTGCCCGAGACGGTCGAGGCACCCAGCGTCAGCGCGTTAGCGTCGGTCAGAGCGACGTTGCGGCCGCTGACGGTTGAAACTGCTCCGCCGAAGTTGTTGGCTGCGTTGTTCAGTGTGATGTCGTTGGCAGCTCCTGCTGTGAGCGAAGTTGCCCCGGTCACGCTCAGGGCGCCGCTTTGCGTCACGGCGCCGGCGGTGACGACAGTCAAGGTTCCGCTGACGTTGGAAGCGCCCAGCACCAGCGCATTGGCATCGCGCAGCGAAACATTGTTGCCCGACACAACCGACAGATCGCCCTGGAAATCATTGGTGGCCGTGTTCAGGGTGACGCTGTTGGCTGCGCCTGCAGTGACGGAGGTGGCTCCTTTGATCACAAGCGCGCCGGAGGTCTGCGACACGGCGCCGGTTCCTGAGATGGTCAGGTTGCCAGTGCCAATGCCGCCCGTCGTCGTAATACTGCGAAGCGTCTTGGCCGCTCCCGCGATGGCGACATCACCACCGAAAGTGGACAAGGACCCGTTTATGCCGAAGGCGGTGGTACCCACAGCGTTCAGGTTGGTTGACAGCGAAGCGGCCGTCGAAGTGATGGCCGCGTTGATCGCGATGTTGCCGTCGGCGTTGAGGGTCAATGAGCGGGCGGTGGCGCCCGTATATGCGATGTTGTTGGAAACCGTGATGTTGCCCGTACCGCCTGTTCCCGGCGAGGTATTAACGATCACATTGGCGCCCGCGAGTTGGCCGAGCAGGGTACCGACATTCAGGTTGGCCGTGCCGGTGCCGCTCTCAAATGTGGGGCCCGCGCCCAATCCACCCGAGTCGGCGACTGAAGAGATCGTGATATTGGAGGGATCCAGCAAAAGGGTGCCGGTGCTTCCGTTCGCAGCGGTCAGGTCGGTAAAGCCGTTGTAGTCAAGATAACGCTTGCCCGAAACCTCGGCCATGCCGCCGTTGCCTGCATCGCTGCCGGCATGGGCCGCAATGCGGCCGCCGAAGCGGGTGGTGTCGTCGGCCCACACCACCACCTTGCCGCCGTCGCCGCTGCGGTGGGCGCTCGCGTCAATCCGCACCTGCTCGCCCACAAAAGTGGCTGTCGCATTTTGCTCAGGGCCCCGGCCCTGGTAGTTGCCGCCGACCAGCGCCGTGCCCCCGCCTGCGTCTCCCGAGACATCGATGAGGGCGGTGCCTGCCAGTCCCACCTTGTCGCCTAGGACCTTCACGGTGCCGCCGGTCTGTCCGTTTTCAACACCTGCGGCACTCAGCTCGCCGGTCACATGAACCACACCAGTGCCACCGCCGCTCAGCAAAATCGTGCCGTTGCGCTCCACCGCCGAGTTGGCACGTATCACGCCGGACTGGTTGATGACGGTGGCCAACGCATCGCCCATGGCACTGGCCAGCACGGCAACCTGGCCGCCCGTGGCCGTGATACTGCCGCTGTTGGTGATCGCGGCCTGCGCGGCCGCGGCGTCCACCGAGAAGCGCACCAGGCCTGTGCCCGAAGTGTCGACCGACACGCGGGAGCCTGCCAGCAGGCCAACCGAGCCAGCGTCTGCGGTGATGGCACCGGTATTGCTGACCTGGGGTGCGGCCAGCAGCACGTAACCGCCGCGCGCAATGTTGATACTGCCGTGGTTGTCCACCGGGCCGGAGCCGTTGCCGCTGAAGGTGTAGCGGCCCGCCATGAAGTCGCCGTTGCCGATGTCGAGACTGGAGGCGACGAGCCCGCCCACATTGACCTGCGCCCCCGGGGCGAACATCACGCCGGACGGGTTGATCAGGAAGACCTGGCCGTTGGCGCTCAGCGAGCCGAAGATGGACGAGGCGCCGTTACCGATGACGCGGTTCAGCGCGACGGACGAGGCGCCCGGCTGCACAAATTGCATGGACTGGCCGACGCCGATGTTGAAGCTTTGCCAGTTGAGCACCGCCTTGTCGCTGGTCTGGTTGACCACCATGGCGTTGGCCGACGGCGTGCTCACGCTGGCCTGGCCGGCCACCACCTGGGCACCTTCAGGCAAGGCGGTGGCCCAGGGCGAGACAGCCGCCAGCAGGGTTGCAAGCAGGCGCGACAGCCTGCGGTCGCTGCGGATGCGGTAAGTGGCCGAGAGCTTGCGCGACAGGCGGACCACCACCGTGCGCACGGACCAGGGGCGGTAGGCGGCGCGAGCTGAAGAAGTGGGGGCGGTCATGATGGGTATGCAGAGCAGGGGTTGGGGCCGGGCTAGAACCAGGTTTGAAGCGAAAGCCATGCGCGCGGCGCACGGTCCGGGTCGCCGGTGGACGGCAGCGCCGTCGTCGTGCGCCAGGCCAGGTAGGTCTTGACCAGAAATTTGCCGGGCTGGCCCAGCGTGGCGCCCACACCGACGGAACCGAGGTTCAGCGTGTTGGCATTGCCCGGCACAGTGGGGCCGTTCTGGTTGAAGCGAATGCGCCCATGGTCATAGAAAGCCAGCAGGGTCAAAGGCTCACCCCAAACCGTTGGCGCGAGCTGGTAACGCGACTCCAGGTTCAACAGGAAACCTGTATCGCCGACGCCTTCGCCCACCGGGTAGCCGCGCACGCCGTTGGGCCCGCCCAGGACCATT
Source organism: Polaromonas sp. P1_F4 (assembly GCF_056405675.1). Classification (NCBI taxonomy): domain Bacteria; kingdom Pseudomonadati; phylum Pseudomonadota; class Betaproteobacteria; order Burkholderiales; family Comamonadaceae; genus Polaromonas; species Polaromonas sp. P1_F4. The sequence goes on from NZ_JBFUBP010000011.1 coordinate 82,807, forward strand.
TTTTCGGCCGAGCTGAGGTTTTTCGACGCAAGCTGAGCCTGTGCCGCGACGTGAAAGCTGTAAGCGGCATCAAAAAACTGGGAGCGCTGGAATTCCAGGTTCAGCTTGCTGAAACCGCCCGCTGTGCGCAGGCCGCCGAGGCCGTCGTCAAGCGCCTGATCGGCAGCATTCAACGTGAGGCGGCCGAAGGTGGCGTTCACGGCATAGTTGTTCAGGCTGCTGCCGCCCGCCAGCTCGTCGATGAAGTTACCCGCCAGCCCCAGCCTGAGCGCGACGATGTCGCGCTCGCTTTTGAGTGCAGGTGTGCGCGTTTCGTCAACGAGCTTTTTTTGCTCTGCACTGATGAGGCCGTACAAATTGTTGGCGCGCCCGCGCAGCAGGGGGTGGGACAGGTTGAGGCCGAGAATGTCGGCCCGGCCGCTGGCCCCCAGCGGCTCGAATTGCTTGCCCAGCGCGTAATCCAGGCGCACCGCGCTGACACCCACCCGCGTGCCGTAAGCGCCGACCGGCACGGTGTAGCCGGCGCGGTACAGGGTCGAGCCAGCCTGGTCGCTTTGCTGGGTGCTCAAGGCCAGCACGTCACCGCGCCCCAGCAGGTTGTTGAGATTGGCACTTAACGTGACACGCGCGGCACCAGCGGCGCGCGCGCCATGGTTGTCTACGCTGACCGAGCCGTCGGCGCGCGGCCCTTTGCCCTGCACGGTGATCAGGACATCCGCCAGGCCCAGGCGATCTCCGGGCTCGACCGTAGCGCCGGCGTCATATCCCGCCAGGTCGCGCAGCAACAACACGGGCTTGTCGAGTGCGTATTCGGTAACGGCGTCACCGGAGCGCAGCTGGCTGCCCACCAGTTCTTCCGCAAATGTTTTTGAGATGCCGGCGCCGTCGACACGCACAGTGACGCGGCCGACCCGCGCTTCAATGATGGTGATGGCGACAGTCCCGCCTTCCGCGGGAAACGCCTGCTCGGGCAGGTAGGCCTGCGTGAGCAGATAGCCGTTCTGCCGGTAAAGCGCGCTGATGGCATTGGCGGCGTCTGTGAGGCCGGCCAGATCCGTGGGCCGGTGGAGCCGGCTCGACAGCAAAGCCGCAAGTGCTTCACTGGAGAAAACGCTGTTGCCGGAAAAACTGAACGCCGCCGGCGTGATGCGCGCAGCTCCGGCTGCTGGCTCCGCAACCCGGGGTGGTGTCAGTTCGGGCAGTGGGCCGCTACGCGGGGGTAGCAGCGGTAACGAACCTTGCGGCTCCAGCAGCGTTCCGGCATCGGGCCGCACGTCCACGCGGGCCTGCGCCAGCGCAGGGACGTCCAGGGCGATACATGCGCCCAGAACCCCCCAGGCGAAAAGCCTGGATGCCAGAAAGACTGAACTGCGCAAGGAGCGACCTTTCGGTGGACAAATGAAACAAAATGTTTTATTGGTTGTAGCGCTTTAGCCTTACGCTGTCCAATATTTTTCGCTGGAACTCCTTCCATTTTCGCTGTAAGTGTTTGTTTTTGCACGATTATTTAAGCTCTTTAGGAAAATAAAGGGGCGCGCTCAATAGTCATCGACCATTTGTAAATAAATGTTACACAAATTATTCCCGCCGACAGGCAGACAGAAGTGGTCGTCGGCTGCTTGATGGAGCGCTGGTCAACAAGATGAGAAGAAGAGGCAAAGAAGGGGGAACAGCACTCATGGGGGTCTGTGCCAGCCGGCAGCGCCAGTACTTGCGAGGGCTGCGCCAGAAGCCTGCAGACGGCATGCCCAGGCCGTATTTGCTATCTTTTTGAGAGCTGCTTGCGCGCGTTCAGTGGGGATGGTGAGCCGTTTTAATGCTCAATCATGGCACCGACCCGTTCACCGGGGTTGCCCACGGGATCGCCGCCAACCGGGAGCCATCTAGCCGCAGCGAAACTGCCGACGCAGCAGAAAGCGCCGGTTAACGGCCTCAAAAACAGGCTGGAGTCAGCCAGGCCCCTCGCTAAAGACACGAGAAGGAGAGGACGACGCGCACCCGTCCCGGGGCCTCAGCTCAGGCTGTGCCCCATACCTCGCGTGCGGTTTCGACCACCAGGCGCAGCTTGTTGCGTTGCGCTTCCACGGCGATGTTGTTGCCGTGCACGGTGCTGCTGAAGCCGCACTGCGGTGACAGCGCGAGCTGCTCCAGCGGCGCGTATTTCGCGGCGTCTTCAATGCGGCGTTTCAGGTCGTCCTTGCTTTCCATTTCACCGAACTTGGTGGTGACCAGGCCCAGCACCACGGTCTTGCCCTTGGGCAGGTATCGCAGGGGTTTGAAGTCGCCGCTGCGGCTGTCGTCGTACTCGAGGAAATAGGCGTCCAGGTCCATCTCCTTGAGCAGCGCCTCGGCCACCGGCTCGTAGTTGCCGGCCGCGGCGTGGGTGCTCTTGAAGTTGCCGCGGCACAAATGCATGGCCAGCGTCATGCCGGCGGGCTTTTGCGCGACCACCTTGTTGATGAATTTGGCGTAGCGGTGCGGCAGCTCATTGGGGTCGTCGCCGCGCTGGCGCGCCGCCTCGCGCATTTTTTCGTCGCACAGGTAGGCCAGATTGGTGTCGTCCATCTGCACGTAGGTGCAACCGGCCGCGGCCAGGCTGCGCAACTCGTCGCCATAGGCTTTTGCCACGTCGTCGTAGAAAGCCGGGTCGAGTTCGGGATAGGCCTCCTTGCTGATGCCGGCGCGGCCGCCGCGAAAGTGCAGCATGGTGGGCGAGGGAATCGTGACCTTGGGCGTGTTGCCCGCACTGACCTGGCTTTTGAGGTACTGGAAGTCGGCGAGCTGGATGTCCTTGACGTGGCGCACCTTGTCGATCACCCGCATCACCGGCGGCGCCAGTTCCATGCTGCCGTCGGGCCGCTGGATGGTGACCGGGATGTCGGTCTTCACGCCGCCGATCTGCTCGAGGAAGTCGATGTGGAAGTAGGTACGGCGGAATTCGCCGTCGGTGATGCTTTTGAGGCCCACGTCTTCCTGGAACTTCACGATTTCGGTGATGGCCTGGTCTTCGACCTTGCGCAGTTGTTCGGGCGTGATCTGGCCCTTGGCTTTTTGCTCGCGGGCTTCCAGCAGGTACTGCGGGCGCAGAAAGCTGCCGACATGGTCATAACGGGCGGGTAGCTTGGCGGTCATGGGAAAGTCTCCATCGGTTGCAGGAACAAACCCCCATGGTATTCCAGCAAAATCTCCCCTCATTGAATACATAAACTCCGTATTTACCCTGAATTTCCCTATTTTTCTTGGATTTTTTGCAATTTATGTATACATTGAGTATCCATGAATGCCCAGAAATCGACTTTTCCCCTGAACGCTTGGTATGCCGCCGCCTATGACGTGGAGGTGGGCCGCACGCTGCTGGCGCGCACGATTTGCAAACAGAAGGTGGTGATGTTCCGCCGCACCGACGGCCAGGTCGCAGTACTGGAAGACGCCTGCTGGCACCGGCTGCTGCCGCTGTCCATGGGCACGCTGAACGGCGACGAGGTGACCTGCGGTTACCACGGCCTGGTCTATAACGCCCAAGGCCGCTGTACCCACATGCCCAGCCAGGAAACGCTGAACCCCTCGGCCTGCGTGCGTGCCTTCCCGGTGCTGGAAAAGCACCGCTTTGTCTGGATCTGGCCCGGCGACCCGGCCAAGGCCGACCCGGCGCTGGTGCCCGACATGCACTGGAACGACGACGCAGACTGGGCCGGCGACGGCAAGCTGATCACGGTGAAGTGCGACTACCGCCTGGTGGTGGACAACCTGATGGACCTGACCCACGAAACCTTTGTGCATGGCTCCAGCATCGGCCAGCGCGCGGTGGCCGAGGCACCCTTCGTAGCCACGCATGGCGACCGCACCGCCACCGTCACGCGCTGGATGGAAAACATCGACGCACCGCCTTTCTGGGCCGGGCAGATTGAGCACGCGCGCGGCTACAGGGGCAAAGTGGATCGCTGGCAAATCATCAAATTCGAAGCGCCCTGCACTGTGAACATCGACGTCGGCGTGGCCGAAGCCGGATCAGGCGCGCCACCCAAAGACGGCGAGCCGGGCGACCGCAGCAAGGGCGTCAATGGTTTTGTGCTGAACACGGTGACGCCAGAAACAGACGGCAGCTGCCACTACTTCTGGGCTTTCGCACGCAACTACTGCCTGGGTGAACAGCGCCTGACGCACCAGCTGCGCGAGGGCGTGGCCGGGATCTTCCGCGAGGACGAGCATGTGCTGGAAGCCCAGCAAATCGCCATCGATGAACACCCGGACCACCAGTTCTACAACCTCAACATCGATGCCGGTTCCATGTGGGCCCGGCGCCTGATCGACGGGCTGATCGCGCGGGAAAAACCACCGGCACCCGTCATCGCCATCCGCCGGGCCGCCTGAGGCGGAAATCACCTCCCATGCCAACCACAACAACCGCTATCAATTCAATAGCTGCTGGCGCCCATTCAGAAAGGGCTACAGGCCAAAATAGCCTTGAAAGCGCGCAGGTACGGGCGCAGCTGCAGCTTCGCGAGATGATCCTGGCCGGCGAGTTGCCCGGCGGCGCACGCATTGCCGAGCTGTCCATCGTTGAAAAACTCGGCTTCTCACGCACGCCGATCCGCGCGGCATTGATGCGGCTGGAGCAGGAAGGCCTGCTGGAATCGCTGCCCAACGGAGGCTACGCCGTGCGCACGTTTTCCGAACGCGATGTGTCCGAAGCAATCGAGTTGCGCGGCACCATCGAAGGGCTGTCGGCGCGGCTGGCCGCCGAGCGCGGCGCACCTACCGTGGTGCTGAACGAAGCCCGCGAATGCCTGAGCAAGATTGATGCTGTGCTCAGCCAGCCTGCGCTGGACGATGAGGCTTTCTCCTCCTACGTCGCGCTGAACGAGCGGTTTCATGAACTGCTGGGTGAAATGGCCGGTAGCAGCGTCATTGCCAAAGAACTCGAACGCGTGTTCAGCCTGCCGTTTGCGTCGCCTTCGGGTTTTGTGGTGGTGCAGGCCAATTCCCCGGGCGCGCGCGACATGCTGGTCGTGGCGCAAGACCAGCACCGCCAGGTGCTCGACGCCATTGAGCAGCGCGAGGGCTCGCGCGCCGAAGCGATCATGCGCGAGCACTCACGCCTGGCCCAACGCAACCTGCGCGCTGCCGTGGCCAGCCACAACCTGGACCAGATGCCCGGCGTGCGTCTAATTAGAAAAAAATGACCCCCCGAAGCGGCCTGCGGCCGCCTCCCCCCAAAGGGGGCGCCGCCTGTGGCCCGGCAAAGCCGGTTCCACGGCGGCCCTGAATTGAAGAGACCACGGAGAACTGAAGAATGAGAGCCAACGCTACCTGGACCGATGCAGTCATTGAGTCCTTCTGTGACCTCACGCCAACCGTGCGTGAATTCATCATTCGGCCCACAGGCAGTGCCCAAGGCGTGCAGCGCCACGAACCCGGCAGCCACCTGCAGGTGCAGCTGCTGGTGGACGGCAGGCCGCAACTTCGTTCCTACTCCCTGGTCGGCGAGACCGATGACCAAACGTATCGCATCGCGGTGAAGCGGCTCGATGACGGCCGCGGCGGTTCGCGCGCGATGTGGCAGCTGGCCGCCGGCGACCGGTTGCAGGTGAGCGGGCCGCGCAACCATTTCCCGCTGGACTTCAATGCCCCGGCTTACCTGCTCGTGGCCGGCGGCATCGGCATCACGCCGCTGGTTGGCATGGCCGAAGCGCTGGCCGCCCGCTGTGCGCAGTCGGGCCGGCCGCTGCGCATGCTGTATGGCACGCGCAGTGAATCTGAGCTGGCTTACGGCGAAACACTGCGGGCTTTCCTGGGCCAACGGCTGCATGCGGCCGTCGACGCGCGCATCGACTTTGCCGGCGAAATTGCGGCACTGCCGGCGGGCGCGCAAATGTACGTCTGCGGCCCGGTGCCCATGCTGGACGCTGCGCGCCATGCCTGGGAAGCTTCGGGCCGGCCGGCGGCCGACTTGCGCTATGAAACCTTCGGCAACAGCGGGCGCTTCGCACCGCAGGCTTTCCGGGTGCAGCTCCCCCGCCACGCGCTGGACATCACTGTGCCGGCCGACTGCAGCCTGCTGGATGCGCTGGAGCAGGCTGGGGTGCAGGCCGTCTTCGACTGCAAGCGCGGCGAATGCGGCCTGTGCACACTGGACGTGCTGGCGCTGGACGGCGAGATCGACCACCGCGACGTATTTTTGAGCGAGCACGAGAAACAGCAGAACACGCGGCTGTGCGCCTGTGTCTCACGGGTGGTGGGTTCGGTGACGCTGGACTCTTCCTACCGGCCCGACAGTTGATCTCTGAACCGGTCCACCATGGCGCGCCAGTGAAGTTCGCATACAGAACATTGGTACTTGTTGCGAACGCTCAGTAAACTAACGCCAGCATCCCGCCCTTATAAATTCAAAATCGACCACTGGAGACAAACCATGAAAAGACGCCTCTTTACCGCTGCAGCCCTTGCCGTCGCCAGCCTGGCTTCGGCTACTTCGGCACTGGCCCAGGACAACACCTTCAAGATCGGCCTGATCCTGCCGATGACGGGCCAGCAGGCCACTACCGGCCGGCAGATTGAAGCGGCCGTACGGCTTTACATGGCGCAGAACGGCGACAGCGTGGCGGGCAAGAAAATCCAGCTGATCGTGAAGGACGACACCTCACTGCCGGACACCACGCGCCGCCTGGCGCAGGAGCTGGTGGTCAACGACAAGGTCAACGTTCTGGCAGGCTTTGGCATCACGCCCTCGGCCCTGGCCACCGCGCCCATCGCGACACAGTCCAAAACACCCATGGTGGTAATGGCTGCGGCAACGTCCAGCATCACGCAGGCCTCGCCCTACATCGTGCGCAGCAGCTTCACGCTGCCGCAGGTCTCGGTCGCGCTGGCTGACTGGGCGCCCAAGAACGGCATCAAGACGGTGGTCACGCTGGTGTCTGACTACGGCCCCGGCATTGATGCCGAAAAATTCTTCAAGGACCGCCTGACCTTCAATGGCGGCCAGGTGACCGACGCGCTGCGCGTGCCGCTGCGCAATCCCGACTTCGCGCCCTTCCTGCAAAAAGTGCGGGATAACAAGCCTGATGCGCTCTTCGTCTTCGTGCCCTCCGGCGCGGGCGCGGCGGTGATGAAGCAGTTTCTTGAGCGCGGCCTGGACAAGGCCGGCATCCGCCTGATCGCCACCGGCGATGTGACGGACGACGACCAGCTCAACGACATGGGTGACGGCGCGATCGGCGTGGTGACCTCCCACCACTACTCGGCGGCGCACCCCTCGGCCATGAACAAAAAATTCGTGGAAGCCTTTGCCAAAGCCAACAAGGGCCTGCGCCCGAACTTCATGGCCGTGGGCGGCTATGACGGCATGCGGGTAATTTACGAGGCGCTCAAAACCAGCAAGGGCCAGGGTGGCGGCGACGCGCTGCTCGAAGCCATGAAGGGCCAGCTCTTTGAAAGCCCGCGCGGCAAGATCTTCATCGACGCACAGACGCGCGACATCGTGCAGGACGTCTATCTGCGCAAAGTCGAGAAGAAGGACGGGCAACTCTACAACGTGGAATTTGACGTGATCAAGGACGTGAAAGATCCCGGGAAGAATAAGTAACCCCCCGAAGCGCCGCTTCGCGTCGCCTCCCCCCTGCTGGGGCAACACCAGCGGCCCGGCGAAGCCGGTTCCGCGGTGTTCCTGGTAAAGACACATGCTCACTATTCTCTTCGACGGTATCGCTTACGGCATGCTGCTGTTCATCCTGGCGGTGGGCCTGGCGGTGACCATGGGCTTGATGAATTTCATCAACCTCGCGCATGGCGCCTTCGCCATGGCCGGCGGCTACATCACCGTGTTGCTGATGCAGCACTTCGGCGTGCCTTTTTTGCTGTGCCTGCCGCTTGCCTTCGCCGGCTCAGCGCTGCTGGGCGCTGTGCTGGAGCGCACGCTGTACCGGCCGCTGTACAACAAGCCGCACCTGGACCAGGTGCTGTTTTCGATCGGCCTGGTGTTCATGGCGGTGGCCAGCGTGGACTACTTCGTCGGCTCGACGCAGCAGATCGTGCAGCTGCCCCAATGGCTCAAGGGCCGCACCGAGATCGGCAGCGGCGCCTGGATGCTGGGCATGGGCCACTACCGGCTGTTCATCATTGCGGTGTGCGCCGCGCTCACGCTGGGCCTGCAATACGTGCTGACTCGCACGCGCTTCGGCAGCCGCTTGCGTGCCTCGGTGGACGACCAGCGCGTGGCGGCCGGCCTGGGCATCAACGTCAACATTGTGTTCCTCTCGACCTTCGCCGTCGGCTCGGGCCTGGCCGGCCTGGGCGGCGCGCTGGGCGCCGAAGTGCTGGGGCTGGACCCGAGCTTTCCGCTCAAGTTCATGATTTACTTCCTGATCGTGGTGGCCGTGGGCGGCACCACGTCGATCACCGGACCGCTGCTGGCCGCGCTGCTGCTGGGCATTGCCGACGTGGCGGGCAAGTACTACATCCCCAAGCTGGGGGCCTTCATCGTTTACAGCCTGATGATCGCGATCCTGATCTGGCGGCCGCAGGGCCTCTTTGTGCGCAAGGGCGGCAGATAAATGAACCCTCAAACGTCCCTGCTTAAAAACAGCCGCTGGAAGCTCTGGGAACCGGTGCTCTGGCTCGCCGCCTTCGCCGCGCCGGTGCTGATGCCCAGCCACGCGTCCATCATCAATGAGATCGCCATCGTCGCGCTCTTCGCGGTGTCGCTGGATCTGGTGCTGGGTTACACAGGCATCGTCTCGCTGGGCCATGCTGCTTTTTTCGGCATAGGCGGCTATGCCGCCGCGCTGTTCGCCAAGCTGGTCATGCCGGACCCGCTGGTGGGCCTGGCGGTGGGCATCGCCACCGCCACGCTGCTGGGTGCTGTGTGTTCACTCACCATCCAGCGAGGCAGCGACCTGACACGGCTTATGGTGACACTGGGCGTGGCGCTGATCCTGCTGGAGCTGGCCAACAAGCTTGACTGGCTGACCGGCGGCGCCGACGGCCTGCAGGGCGTGGTCATGGGCCCGCTGCTGGGCCGCTTCGAGTTTGACCTGTCGGGCCGCACCGCCGCCTATTACTCGCTGGCCGTGCTGCTCATTTTGTTTGTGCTGATGCGTCGCCTCGTGCATTCACCGCTGGGCGCGACACTCAAGGCGATACGCGACAACCGCCTGCGCGCCATGGCGATCGGTATTCCGGTCGCCTCCCGCCTGGCGGTGGTCTATACGGTGGCGGCGGGCGTGGCGGGTGCCGCCGGGGCGCTGCTGACGCAGACCACCGGTTTCGCTTCGCTGGACTTGTTTGAGTTCCACCGCTCCGCTGACGTGCTGCTGATCCTGGTGGTCGGCGGCGCGGGCTGGCTGTATGGGGGCGTGGCTGGGGCGATTGTGTTCAAGCTGATGCAGGACGCGCTGTCGTCCATCACGCCGCAGTACTGGACCTTCTGGATAGGCCTCTTCCTGGTGGTGCTGGTGCTGGTGGGGCGCGAGCGCCTGGTCCGGCCCTGGACATGGTTGCCCAAGCGCCAGCGCGGAGGCCAGCCATGAGCGCGACACCGAACAGCGACGCGGTACTGTCCGCGCAAGGGCTGGTGATGCGCTTCGGTGGCATTGCCGCCACCAACAACGTGAGCCTGAACCTGCAGCGCGGCGCGCGCCATGCGCTGATAGGCCCGAACGGCGCGGGCAAGACCACGCTGGTCAACCTGCTGACGGGCGTGCTGCAGCCGACGGAAGGCCGCATCCTCCTCGACGGCGAAGACATCACGCGGCTGGCGCCGCACCAGCGCGTCAAGCGCGGGATGGTGCGTACCTTCCAGATCAACCAGCTCTTCGATTCGCTCACACCGCTGGAAACGCTGGCACTGACCGTATCGCAACAAGCGGGGCTCGGCGCGAAATGGTGGCAGGCGCTGGGGCGCAACCAGCGCGTGGCCGAGCGCTGCGAACAGTTGCTGGAGCAGTTTCACCTGACCGGAGTGATGGATCAACCGACCCGCATGCTGGCCTACGGCAAGCGCCGCCTGCTGGAAATCGCCGTGGCGCTGGCCTGCGAGCCGCGTGTGCTGCTGCTCGACGAACCCGTGGCGGGTGTGCCGGCCGGCGAGCGCGAAGAACTGCTGCAGACCGTGGCCGCACTGCCCGCTGACGTGTCGGTACTGCTGATCGAGCACGACATGGACCTGGTGTTCAGCTTCGCCACCACCATGACGGTACTGGTCAACGGCACGCTGCTGACCGAGGGCACGCCTGAGGAAATCGCGGCCGACCCTCAGGTCAAGGCGGTCTATCTGGGCCATGGCGAAGAGGTGGCTCATGGTTGAACTCCTCAAGGTCGACAAACTGCGCGCCGGCTACGGCGAGGCAGTGGTGCTGCACGAGGTGTCGTTCGCACTGGGCGAGGGTCAGACGCTCGCGCTGCTGGGCCGCAACGGCACCGGCAAAACCACGCTGATCAACACACTGGCAGGCGCGACGCGGCAGCACGGCGGCACCATCTCGTTCGGGGCAGGCACATCCATGGTCGCGTTGCACCATTTGCCCTCGCACGAACGCGCGGCGGCCGGCATAGGCTGGGTGCCGCAGGAGCGCAATATCTTCAAGTCGCTGACGGTGCACGAGAACCTGACGGCGGTGGCGCGCCCGGGCAAATGGAACCCCGAGGGCGTGTACGCCATGTTCCCGCGCCTGGCCGAGCGCAAGGGCAACCTGGGCACGCAGCTGTCGGGAGGCGAGCAGCAGATGCTGGCGGTGGGCCGGGCGCTGGTACTCAACCCGAAGCTGCTGCTGCTTGACGAACCGCTGGAGGGCCTGGCGCCCATCATCGTGGAGGAGCTGCTGCGCGCCATACGCCGCATCACGCGCGAAGAGGGCCTGAGCGCCATCATCGTGGAGCAGCACCCCCAGGCCATTCTGGCGATTTCCGACAGCGCCGTGGTGCTGGACCGCGGCATGGTAGTCCACACCGGAACGGCCCAGGCGTTGCGCGAGCAGCCCGAGCGCCTGGACCATTTGCTGGGTGTTGCGCGCTGAGCGGCGGCAGGCCCGCCAACCTGCCCTTTTTTAATTTGCGCTTAAAGCGCTCAAATAACGGCTACGCGTCGCCATCATGAATGAGCTCCGGGGCAAAGCGGCTTTCTGTGCTGAAAAGTCAAAAGCAATACACCTTTTTGCGTAGATTCACTTACTAGGGTTTTCCCCTTCGACGGCCTACAATCGCAGACCTTACAAGAAATTGACGGTCGACCCGACCGTTTCCGCTGGAGACCTTGCTGATGCCGACACCCCCCACCGCGACGCCCAATAGCACTGAAGCCAATCGCGAAGAAAAACGCGCCGAATTGCGCCTCGCCGCACTTGAATACCACGAGTTTCCGACCCCGGGCAAGATCGCCATCGCGGCGACCAAACAGCTGACCAACCAGCGCGACCTGGCCCTGGCTTATTCGCCAGGCGTTGCCGCACCTTGCGAAGAAATTGTCAAGGACCCGAACAACGCCTTCAAGTACACCAGCCGCGGCAACCTTGTGGCCGTCGTGACCAACGGCACAGCCGTGCTGGGCCTGGGCGACATCGGCCCGCTGGCCTCCAAGCCGGTCATGGAAGGCAAGGGCGTGCTGTTCAAGAAGTTTGCCGGCGTGGACGTGTTCGACATTGAGATCGACGAAAAAGACCCGGCCAAACTGGTCGACATCATTGCTTCGCTGGAGCCGACCTTCGGCGCCATCAACCTTGAAGACATCAAGGCGCCCGACTGTTTTTATATCGAGCGTGAGCTGCGCAAGCGCATGAAGATCCCGGTCTTCCATGATGACCAGCACGGTACCGCCATCACCGTAGGTGCGGCCGTCCTGAATGCGCTCAAGGTTGTCGGCAAAGGCCCGGGCCAAGTCAAGCTCGTGACGTCCGGCGCGGGCGCGGCCGCCCTGGCTTGCCTGAACCTGTTGCTCAAACTGGGCATCCAGCGCGAAAACGTGTTCGTGACCGATCTGGCCGGCGTGGTCTATGAAGGCCGCACCGAGCTGATGGACGAAGACAAGATCCAGTTCGCGCAGAAGACCGATGCACGCACGCTTGCCGACGTCATCGCTGGCGCGGACATCTTCCTGGGCCTTTCCGCCGGTGGTGTGCTCAAGAAAGACATGGTTGCCAAAATGGCCGCCAAGCCCATCATCCTGGCGCTGGCCAATCCCAATCCCGAGATCACACCGGAGGACGTCCGGACTGTGCGTGACGACGCCATCATGGCAACCGGCCGCACCGACTACCCGAATCAGGTCAACAACGTCCTGTGCTTTCCCTACATCTTCCGCGGCGCACTGGATGCCGGAGCATCCACCATCACCATCGAGATGGAAATCGCGGCTGTACACGCCATAGCCGAGCTGGCACAGGCCGAGCAAAGTGAAGTCGTGGCAGCCGCCTACGTGGGTGAAAAGCTGGCGTTCGGGCCCGAATACCTGATTCCCAAGCCTTTCGATCCGCGCCTCATGATGAAGATCGCGCCCGCCGTCGCGCAGGCGGCGGCCGACAGCGGTGTGGCCCTGCGGCCCATTCAGGACATGAACGCTTACCGCGAGCGGCTGCAAAGCTTTGTCTACGCCTCGGGCACGGTGATGAAACCGATTTTCGCGGCCGCCAAGGCCGCAAGCCGCAAGCGTGTGGCCTATGCCGAGGGTGAGGAAGAACGCGTGCTGCGTGCCTGCCAGATCGTTGTGGACGAAGGACTCGCACGCCCGACACTGATTGGCCGACCCGCCATCATTGCCCAGCGCATCGAAAAATTCGGCCTGCGCCTGAAGGAGGAGCTCGACTACGACGTGGTCAATGTCGAGCAGGATCATCGCTACCGCGACTTCTGGCAAACCTATCACCGCCTCATGGAACGCCGCGGTGTGACGGTGCAGATCGCCAAAATCGAAATGCGCCGCCGCCTCACATTGATCGCCGGCATGTTGCTGCACAAAGGCGATGTAGACGGGCTGATTTGCGGCACCTGGGGCACGACGGCCCATCATCTGGACTATCTGGATCAGGTCATCGGCAAGCGCGAAGGCGTCAACACCTATGCCTGCATGAACGGCTTGTTGCTTCCGGGGCGCCAGGTGTTTCTGCTCGATACGCACGTCAACTGCGATCCGACTGCGGAGCAGCTCGCGGAGATCACCACCATGGCGGCCGAGGAAATGATGCGCTTTGGCATCAAACCGAAGGCGGCTCTGCTGTCGCATTCGAATTTTGGCTCTTCCAACCTGCCCAGCGCCCTGAAGATGCGCCGCACGCTGGAGTTGCTGCGCGAAAAAGCGCCATGGCTTGAGGTTGATGGGGAGATGCATGGCGACATGGCACTGGACGCCGATGCGCGCGCCCTCATCATGCCGAACAGCACCCTGACGGGTGAGGCCAACCTCCTGGTACTGCCCAATATTGATGCAGCGAACATTTCCTACAACCTGCTGAAAACAGCGGCAGGGGGCAATATCGCCATCGGCCCGGTTTTGCTGGGAGCAAACAAGCCCATGCACATCCTGACCGCCACGGCAACGGTGCGCCGTATTGTCAATATGACCGCACTGACGGTAGCGGATGCTAATGCGAGTCGATAAGCAAAAATTAGATAGCTAGCACTAACTTAGCGCATCAATGACCTCTCTCTTTACTGCCTAAATTTTCAGCATCCACTTGCGTTTTTTAGCCACATGCGGCAAACTACCTCTCTTGAAATTTAAGGGTTAACCCGAAAAATCGGTGGGTAACTCTGGATTCGAGAAAAGGTTTTTTTCATGTTGCGCAATGGGTGGGCGGCCAAAACGGCCATGTTGCTGGTTTTGGCAACCGGTCTGGCCGGGTCAATCCCCAGCATGGTGCAGGCAAAGGGCCCGGTTCCGATCGGGACCATAGCGACCGTCCAATTGCCCCCCCAGGGTCGCGACATGATGGTGCTGATCTACCAGGGCGGGCCTTTCAAGCATGAAAAGGACGGCGTGGTGTTTGGGAACCGGGAACGACTTCTACCGGCTCAACGTCGCGGTTACTACCGTGAATACACCGTCAGAACGCCCGGTGAGCGCAGCCGGGGAGCCCGGCGCATCGTTTGTGGTGGCTTGAAACCTGTCGCACCTGATGCCTGTTATTACACCGACGATCACTATGCGAGTTTTCGCAAAATCGTTCAATAAATTGAACTGTGATCGTTATTTTGAGTTTTTGACTTAAGAGAAAGAGTAGCGGAGATGGATACACCACTTCGTCGGGACAACGAAACGCCTTTGCGCAAGGACGGTGAAACGCCCTTGCGCGGCGTACGTCCCAATATCGTTCAATCCATACGGGCCTTCCGGGTGCAAGACCTGCAGGATGCCGCGACACATCTAAACCAGCATTTCCTGTACGCCAACCTGGGCAACGCCCAGAGCAAGCAGGACGTGCTGGACATGATTGCGGCGCAGTACACCTTTCCGGCGCATTTCGGCAAGAACTTCGACGCACTGTATGACTGCATGACGGACCTGGTCCACAAGTCAGGCCCGCAACCCGGCTTTATCGTCGTGCTTGAGCAAATTCCGGCCAACGCCAAATTTGACAAGGAAGCGCGCGAGCAGTTGCTCGACATCTTCCGGGATGCCTCTGATTACTGGGCGGATCGCAAGATACCGTTCAGATGTTTCTATTCTTTTCTGTAGCCCGCTCCCCAGACATTGGCCAAGGGGATCGGGCGAATGAGGCCCAGCAAGCAACCGCGGAAGGCGAAGAAGTCATGCCAACCGACAAATTGGTAGACGTGTCGCCACTGGCGTTGCGCATGAGCAGCCCGTTTAATGCGGGTTACTGGCTGGCAGCTGCCTGAAAAAGGCGCGCTGTCCGGTTCACGAAAGGCCCGCTTGTTGCGGGCTTTTTTTCGCCAGACCGGGAGTTAAAGACAATGGCCGCATCCGACAACACCGCGCCACGACTTAAAACATGTAGTAAAGAATGCGGTGAAAATATTTGCTGATATCAATCGGGATGCGCACCAGCATCAGCTGAAGACGCGCGATGCCGGACAATCGCGGTCGAACCCGATGGCCGATTTGCGTGTCGGTTCCCGCCTGGCGGACCGGATAGGGCAACAAGGCATAGGTATTGATACCGTGTAAATGCCTCGCCTCCATAAAGTCGTCAACGGCCATGTAAAACCGCGCTGATCGCCGTATCAACTCCGTGGCCTCTCGCGGTCCCAGCACATAAGCCGCCGCGCCGGAAGGGTCACCCCAGTACTTTGCGTACGATGTGCCGCTGATGAATTTGTGTCGTTTCTCAAAAACGCCTGCGAGCCTGACCATGGGATACGGTGCCAATTCAAGCTTGGCGAGCAACGCTGTACTTAGCGCGGAAATTAATACGTCATCTTCCAGCACCAGGCATTTTTCGCCTTGGGCCTGCACTGCTCTCCATGCATCCCGATGCGCCAGAAAACAGCCGACCTCCCCAAGCGACATGCCGTAACCATAGCGAGTCAAACGCATGCTTTCGCTATAGCCGACCTCGGCCAGTCGTCCTGGATCAACCCGCACACCATCAATCAGGCTATAGCGCAACCCTAGCGCCATCATTTGCCTGTCAATGCTTGCTCGCCTGGTGGTCGCCTCGGGAAGTGAGATGACAAATATCTTCATATCAGGTGTACCGAACCGCTAATTGTGCAGTTGCGCTACGCTCTGCGCCAGGGCCACATACTCGGTCACCGCGACTTCTTCAGCGCGCCGCTGGACATCAAACCGTCCGCTAAAACCGTGGCTGTCCAGCCACTTTCCCAAGGTGTGACGCAGCAGCTTGCGGCGCTGACTAAAAGCGACCTGCACCAGCTCACTCAGGAGTTTGACGTCCAGCGTCACAGGCGCCGCATGCGGCACCATGCGCACCACGGCACTGTCGACCCGCGGCGGTGGATCAAAACTGTGCGGCGGCACGAACAGCACGTTTTCCATCGCGTAGCGCCACTGCAGCATCACGCTGAGCCGGCCGTAATCGCTGGTAGCTGGCACCGCCACCATCCGGTCTATCACTTCTTTTTGCAACATGAAGTGCTGGTCTTCTATGACCTCCACGGCATCCAGCAAATGAAACAGGATGGGTGTAGAAATGTTATAGGGGAGATTGCCGACCACCCGAAGTTTTTGCCCTTCGACGCAGGCTGTTCGCGCCAGCTGGCGGACATCCACTTTCAACACGTCGGACTCAACCACGGCAAGCTGGGGATGCAGCCGCAACTGACGGGCAAGATCGCGGTCCAGCTCAATGACCGTCAAGTGCCCCACCCGTTCAACCAAGGGTTGGGTCAGCGCAGCCAGCCCAGGCCCGATCTCCACCATGGCCTGCCCGGGACGTGGAGCAATCGCCTGCACAATCCCCTCAATGATGCCTTGGTCGGTGAGGAAATGCTGGCCAAAACGCTTGCGCGGAATATGTTTCACATTGAGGGCGACCTAAAGCCGCCAGACTGGCATACAAACAAGGCTGCCGTTTTTGGAGAAGTCACCCGGAAAGTTGACGCGCCCACGCAGCGCGAATGGAGCCTGAAGGAAGGCCTGAGGCGACCTTCACAGCTGCGGAGCGTCACGGTACTCCACATAGGCGCGGCCCCGAATCTCCTGAATCCACAGTGCATAGGCTTCGTTTTGCTTTTTCTCGCGCAGCACACCGCGCGCCATCTCCCGCTGTTCACGTTGCGATAGCTGGGTCTCGCGGCGTTCAAGTACCTGAATAAGATGGACGCCAAAACGGGATACCAAGGGATCCGAGACCTGATTGGGTGCCAGCCCGTTCATGACTTTCTCGAACTCAGGCACAAACATGCCGGTGCTTGCCCAGCCGAGGTCACCGCCTTCCTTTGCGGAGGCATCGTCGCTGTTCTCACGTGCGAGTGCCGCGAAATCAGCCTGCCCGGCCTGGATGCGTCTTTTAAAACCCGCCAGCTTCTCCACCGCGGCGGCTTCACTGAGCTGTGGCGTCAACCGGAGCAGGATATGCCTGGCATGGGTTTGTGCCACCATCATGCCGGGCATGCCGCCTTGCCGTTTTTCGATGACTTTGAGGATGTGAAATCCCGCCCCGCTTCGAACCGGCCCCGCGAGACCTCCCGCCTGCAATTTGCTTGTCGCCTCAACAAAGAGATCAGGATAGCGGTCTGCAGTCCGCAGCCCCATCAGGCCACCTGAAGCGCGCGTAGGAGACGCTGAAACTTCGGCGGCCAGTGCCGTGAAGTCGGCACCGTTGCGGGCACGGTCCATCACCTGCTGGGCCTTGGCCTGCAGTGCTGCGACTTGATCGGGCGTGGCATTTTCCGGCACGGCCACCAGAATTTCCGCGAGGTTGAGAGCCAGCGAAGACGATGGGGTGCCGCCATCCTGATCACGCAGAAATTGGTCGACTTCCTGCTCCGTAACCGTCGCACGCGCCTCCAGTTCTCGCTGGCGCAGGCGGCTGACCAAAAGCTCGTCCCTCAATTCCGAGCGGAATTGGGCATAGTCAATCCTGTCTGCCTTCAGGCGGTTGCGCAGCTCGTCGACCGTGATCTGGTTTTGGCTGGCGACGGTCTGGACCGCAGCTTCGACGGCATTGTCATCGACCCGCAGACCCGAATTGCGCGCCATTTGCAGCTGCGCCTTGTCGCTGATCAGGCGTTCCAGAATTTGTCCGACCAGCTCACTGCGCGACGGCACTGTCGCGCCCATCTGAAGCATTTGTTGCTCGGTCCGAATCAACTTGCTTCGAACCTCGTTGTTGGTAATGGGTTCGGAGTTGACCACGGCAACAATGAAGTCAGCCTGCCGCTGCGCGCTTCCTTGCGCCGACGCAGTCCGGGAGCCCGTGGCCGCGTCGGGCAGGCGCAATGTACCGGATGGCCGCAACCCCTGCGCCTGAGCACCCACCATCAGCACAATCGTCAATGCCAAGACCGTTGTGGCGGCTTGAGTGGAGTTCAAAAAGAATCTTGGGACGGCGCGGTTATTAGTCATAAGTAGTAAAGCGGCTTGGCGTGCTGGTATTCTCACGCAGATATTGGTAACGTGGAACATTCGACTTCAGGGTTTCCAGGGGGTTGGAGCCGAGGCGCGAAAACCCCACAAGTTCAAGCTGAAACAGGATTTTGGTATCCGAGCTTCCGGTCCCGGTTTGAGAGCGCTGCAGAACCACGCGCCCTATCCAGCAGCAACCATCGTATTCAACACCGATGATCGAGTCGACCAGTTTTTTGTCCAGCACGCTGTAATTCAGGCGCCCAACGGCATAGTAGCGGCCGCCTCCCTGGCCCTGCCCAGCGCCCAGATCTTTTCCCTTGTCGCCCCATAAATCATTGATGGGCCACTGCCAGCCCACGTCAATTTGTTCACTGACATTGCGCTGGCGCCGGAATGCGGCGCTGATAACACGGTAATTGCTGGGGTTGTAACGCACACCGATCGACGTCCGCTCGGACTGCCTGGTTTTCGGGTTGTACTGGACTGTGCTGTCGAAAGACCACTGCGGCACCCAATTGACGGACGCACCAACCAGCAAGTCGCTGATGCGATCAGTGACCGGCAGCGCCCCCGGCAAGGTCACTTTCTGATCCTCGAATCGCAGGCGCTGAGCAATGCCGACGCGCACGGCTTCTGCGCCGGTCGCAGGATCCAGCAGGCGCGAGGTAACGCCCAAGGTCAACAAGTTGGCGTCTGAAATGCGGTCATTGCCGACAAATGCGTTTTCGGTGAAGACCGTGGCAAAGTTGAAGTCGTTGGACCCTGAGTCGTAGTTGGGCAGCAGGCTCTGGTCACGATAGGGCGTGCGCACATAAAAGGCGCGCGGTTCCAGCGTCTGGGTAAAGTTCCGGCCCAGGAACCCGGCGTTACGCTCAAACTGCACGCCGCTGTCCAGGCTGAACGTAGGCACCACACGTGACGCCGTTGTTGCGCCGTTGGGCAGCGCCGAATCAAATTTGTAACTCGTGGCATGCAGCTGCACTTTGGGGGTAATGTACCCCGCAGGCAGCAGCCAGGGGCGGCTCAGTTGCAGCCGCGTGAACGCCCGATCACTGTTGGGCTGGTTGGTCAGCTGGCGGTTCGCGGAAAAACGGGTGAAGTCCCCCTCCACCGACCAGTCAAAGCCTTTGCCCAATCCCACCACGGGCGCGTCCACACGGGTGTATGCCGCTGCAAACTGGGGCAGACGGTCGTAGGGTGGGACGATGGGCGAAGTGACATCCTGCAAGGTCTGCCACTTGAGCGTTCGCACGGACGAAGAAAAGAATCCACGATTCCACGACAAACTCGCATCTTGGGACAGAAGGCGCTGGGTCGTCGCGCCCTTGAGAGTCGGGAAGTCGCGCCAATAATCGTTGTCGCTCACCCGGTTCAGATTGAGGTTGATGCCCAGGTCGCCGACGGATGACAGGCCGCTGCTGATGGCACCCGCGTGCTGATAACTGTAGGACCAGCGGTCGCGGTTGCGCAATTTGTCGCCGGGAAGAAAATTTCCTCGCAGCTCGCCCGTGTACTTTGGCTCCAGGTAACGAAATTCGCCAGCGAAGTCTATCCCGCGTTTGGTCAGGATTCCCGGTGAAAAAGTCGCGTCCCGATTGGGCGCAATATCAAAGTAATAGGGCTGCCGATACTCAAAACCGTTCACCGAACCCATGCCGACCGTGGGCGGCAAAAGGCCCGACTTGCGCTTGTCGCTCAATGGAAAACTCACCCGGGGGAAGCCCAAAATGGGTACATCCTTGAAACGCACAACCGCCCCGTTGGCAACACCCACCTCTCGCTCCAGGTCGAACTCGAAGCTCCTGGCGCTCAATACCCACGAGGGCTCCCAACTGGCCTCGTCATTGCGCTCGCAGGTGGTATAGCTCGCGCGCTGTGCTGTCAGGTTATTTTCATCAATGAAATCGACCCGTTCCGCCTGTCCGTTGCCCCCATTACTGAGGAAACGGTAAGTCGGCGTGGTGAAAAAACCTTCAAACCGGTCCAGCTTGATCTCAAGCTCGGGACCCTCAAACCTGTTGCCCGCCCGGTTGATGCGAACATTGCCGCGGCTTTTAAGCTGGTCTTCAGGCTGGTAGTACTCAATGCGGTCCGCGCGGATGGCGGTAGACCCGCGGCGCAATTCCGCATTGCCGTCAATCACGGTTTCAAGATCGGGGCGGCCGGAAATCCGGTCGCCAAAAACAAATGTGGGGCCCTTGTCCTGGGGATCGCTGGAAACCTGCTCGGCCAGCTGGGGCGAAGACTTGAGTTTCGGGGTGTCGCCTGCGGGCCGGTCCGCGGGGGGGACGGCGGAAGCGGCCTGAAAAGGAGCAGGTGACGCAGCCGGAGTTTGGGCGAACGCCGTCCCGGCACCGGTCATCCCCAGTGCTGCGCAAACCACCAGCGTGGAGACAGCTTGAGCTATCGGGGAAAGAATAAAGGGCGAAGGGGATGCGCGGCGCATCGTTTATGTGAGATAAACCCGTTTGTAAAATCAGGCCTGATTATCCATGACCCTCCACCCCGTCCCCACAATGTCGAACCAGCGCCCAATTGCAGGGCTGGCAGGGACTCCAGAAACATGACCACTCCTTCCATTGCCTGGGCCGACCCGGCACGTGCCATGGCCTTCGAAGCCTGGCTGACTGCCGCTGCCCCCCAGCACAATCTGCGGGTCGACACCATCAGGCCGGCATCAGCTGACGCAAGTTTTCGCCGCTACTTCCGGGTGGACGCCGCAACAGGCGATGGCAGTTACATCGTCATGGACGCACCACCTGCGCAGGAAGATTGCAAACCTTTCGTCAAGGTCGCCGGCCTGATGAGCGGCGCCGGCTTGATTGCCCCGCGCGTACTGGCCTGGGATGAACCAATGGGCTTCATGCTGCTAAGCGACCTGGGTGCGCAGACCATGATGGAAGCAATTAGACCGCCCGCCGAGGTTGACGCTATCGCCAGCCCCACTCCGGCGCACTACGACCTGTATGTAGATGCGGTGGAGGCCTTGGTGCGCTGGCAACTCGCCTCCAAGCCCGGTGTGCTTCCGCCCTACGATGATGCACTCCTGTCGCGTGAGCTATCACTCTTTCCAGACTGGTATGTCGCCAAACATCGCAGCCTGGCGCTGGACACTGGCCTTCAGGACAAGCTGAACGTCATCTTCGAACAGATCAAGGCCAGCAACCTGAATTCGCTGGATGGCGCACGGGTGTTTGTGCACCGCGACTTCATGCCCCGCAATCTGATAGCCCCCACGCTTGTCGCTTCGCGTACTACGCTGCCCCCTCAAGGGGCTAATTTTCCTAGGGGCGGCCCGTCGGAAAATTTCACGGCCCCTCAGCGCGGCGCGACAGGCCTTGGCGTGCTGGACTTTCAGGACGCGGTCTACGGCCCCATCACCTACGACATCGCCAGCCTGATGCGCGACGCCTTCCTGAGCTGGGAAGAAGATTTCGTACTGGACATCACCGTGCGCTATTGGCAAAAAGCCCGCAAGGCCGGCCTGCCGGTCGGTGACGATTTTGGCGAGTTTTACCGGGCCGTGGAATGGATGGGCCTGCAGCGCCACCTCAAGATTCTGGGCATCTTTGCGCGCCTCACGCTGCGTGACGGCAAGCCCAAATACCTGGCCGACACGCCCCGCTTCATCAAATACGCCCGCAACACCGCTGCGCGCTACCGGCAGCTCGGGCCGCTGATGGTGCTGCTCGACGAGATTGAGGGCAATGAAACCCGTGTGGGCTACACCTTCTGATGCACCATCAGGCCATAGCCCCCGCTGGTTCTGCGCAAGCAGCTATTATTTTTATAGCATTCACAGCAAGCACCTAACAATGCATCCTCCTGCACCAGCACCATGACCGCCCGGTTTTTCGCTGACATCGCACTGGCGTCTGGCAGCACCGTCAGCCTGCCGCCGTCCACTGCGCGCCACGTCCAGGTCTTGCGGATGCAGCCCGGCGACGCCCTGACAATATTCAACGGCCAAGGCAACGGCCAGCCCGGCAGCGAAGGGGAATTTGCCGCCACCGTCGAGCGCATGGGCCGCAGCGACGTGGAGGTCCTTATCGGCGGCTACACCGCCACGGCACGCGAAGCCAGCCGTTCCATTCACCTGGCCGTTGGCATGCCTGCCAATGACCGCATGGACTGGCTGATTGAAAAAGCCGCCGAATTGGGCGTGGCCAGCATCCAGCCCTTGATGAGCGAGCGCAGCGTGCTGCGCATCAAGGGTGAGCGAGCCGACAAAAAAATCGCGCACTGGCGGGGCGTCGCCGTCGCGGCCTGCGAGCAATGCGGCCGCAGCCGCATACCACCCGTTCACGACGTCGCTAACCTGTCTGACTGGCTCAAAGGCGCGGGGCAGGGCGCAGCTGGCGGCACCCGGCTGCTACTCTCATTACAAGACGGCAGCCGGCCGCTGGCCGAAGCGGTGGCCGCAGCTGGTGCCGGCGCACTGACCTTCCTGAGCGGTCCCGAGGGCGGCCTCAGCGCGGCTGAAGAGGCTGCGGCCATGGCTTGCGGCTTTGCGGCCGTCACCCTCGGCCCGCGCGTGCTTCGGGCCGAAACCGCACCGCTCGCCTGCCTGTCGTTTCTCGCAGTGACAGGCGGCACGCCATGAACCGCAATCTCTGGCTGCTGGCCGTCTGCCAGGGCCTCTTTCTCACCAACAACGTCACCTTCATCGCCATCAACGGCCTGGTCGGCCTGAACCTGGCGCCGCTGGGCTGGATGGCGACACTGCCCGTCATGGGCTATGTGGTGGGTGGCGCGCTGTCCACGTCCGTGGTGGCGCGCACGCAAATGCGCTTCGGGCGCAAGATTTCCTTCCAGCTGGGCCTGCTGGTGGCCGCCGCCTCGGCCCTGCTGTGCTGCTATGCGGCTTACAGCAAAAATTTCTGGCTTCTGGTGGCCGCCACAGTGGTGGCGGGCTACTACAGCGCCAATGCCCAGCTCTACCGCTTTGCCGCGGCCGAGCTCGCCCTGCCGGCCTTTCGCGAGAAGGCCATTTCCCTGGTCATGGCAGGCGGCCTGCTGGGCGCCGTCGCCGGGCCCAACCTGGCGGCCTCTACGCGGGGGCTGACCGACGTGCCCTTTGCAGGCGCCTACCTGGCGCTGGCCGGCGTGGCGCTGCTGTCGATGGCGCTGCTGGCATTCATCCGGTTTCCGCCGCCGCCCGAGGCGCATGCCAGCCGCGGTGGCCGGCCACTTCGCGAAATCATGCGGCAGCCGATCTTCATCGTGGCCGCCGCAGCCGGTGCCCTGGGCTTTGGCGTGATGAACCTGCTGATGGCGGCCACGCCAATTGCCATGCAGGTTTGCGGCCTGCCGTTTTCCAGCGTCGCGCTGGTGCTGGAGTGGCACGTGATCGGCATGTTCGCACCCGGTTTTTTCACCGGTCACCTGATCCGGCGCTTCGGCACTTTGCCCATCATGGCGGTGGGTCTGGCGCTCAACGTGGTGTGCGTGCTGATTGCGCTCTCGGGCGTGGAGCTCAAGGAATTTCTGGCGGCGCTCTTTTTGCTGGGTCTGGGCTGGAATTTTCTTTTCACCGGCAGCACCACCCTGGCGCTTGAGACCTATCGGCCGGAAGAAAAAGACAAGGCGCAGGGCGCGCTCAATTTCTGTATTTTTGCCGTGCTGGCGGTTTCCTCGCTGGCCTCCGGCGTGCTGGTGACCACCCAAGGCTGGGCGCTGTTGAACCTGGGGTCACTGCTGCCGCTGGGGCTCACCGCCGCCGCTCTGGCCTGGCTTGCACTCGGCCAACGCAAGGGACAGAAGGCCTGAGAACCTGGTTACGCCTCGCACCGTGTCCGACATTGCGGTCAGGCTGGGCATGGAACCCGGTGATGTCGCCAGTTACTGCTATTGTTTTTATAGCTGTTTGCGCCCGTTCTTATTGGGCTGAAGCCGAATTTCTCTTGAGATTTTCTTAACCGCTAGAAGCGGGCGTCCAGCCAGGCCTTGAGCGTGTCAAACACCGGCTCCGACTCGACTTCATTGAATATCTCGTGATAGAGGCCCTCAAAGCACCGCGACGTCACCGTACCGGCGGTCACGGCCGGTGAGTGGGCCGCGTTTTCCGAGAAAGCGCGGCTGCCGGCCGGATTGACAAGCCGGTCCGCACCCGCATACATCAGCAGCGTAGGCGTGCGCCATTGGGCGGCGGCCGCCACCGTCGCGGGACCCGCTGTTGCGATGAATTTGCCCAGGCGTGGCGAGATTCTGTCGTGCACCAGCCGGTCGGTGAAGTATTTTTTGACCACCTCTTCATCGTGCGAGATGTAGCGCGCGTCCAGGCCGTTGCCCACACACAGGTCGGGTGCCAGCCTCGGCATAAAGGCCAGCAGCAGCTTTTGCAAGACGTTGAGCCCCGGCTCCAGCGCGGGAGAAGACATCACGAGGCCATCCACGGGGCGAATGCCCAGTGCGACAAACCGGCTCACCACCAGACCGCCCATGCTGTGGCCAAGCAGAACCAGGGGAAGATGCGCAGGCGGCTGCGGGCTTCGTCCGTCCGCGTTGACCTCCTCCAGAAGGCGCACGCAACGCAGGCGCGTGTCGTCGACTATTTCGGCCAGGTCGTCCAGCAGTGCCGTCTCGTTGGGCAGCACACCACGGACCCCGCCCGATTCGCCATGGCCGCGCTGGTCGTAGGCACGCACGGCAAAACCCCAGTCGAGCAATTGGCTGGCGACATGGTCGTAGCGGCTGGCGTGCTCGCCCAAGCCATGGACCAGCAGCACCATGGCGCGCGGCGGCAACGCATGTTGACCCCCTTCGATGGCCAAAGCATCCAGTGGCCACTCATAGAGAGCCAGGTTCTCGCCGTCGCGGGCGGTAAAAGGCGCTAGGACGGTGGAATGCATGCGGCAGCAAAAGCCTGGCTTGAAACAAGCGCTGCCGGCAAACCGCGGCGCAAAGAAGGGTAGCTCACCCGCATCAACCGGGAACACGGGCCATCACATGCGCGACCGCGGCGGTCAGCTTCTTCGCATAGGGCACGTTCAGGAACTCGTTAGGGCCGTGCGCATTGCTCTTGGGGCCGAGCACACCGCAAACCATCATCTGCGCCTTGGGGAAGCCCTTGCTCAGCATGTTCATCAGCGGAATGGTTCCGCCCTGGCCTATGGTGCCGCAGGGCGCGCCGAAGAAGCTTTGCGACGCATCGTTGAGCGCGTTCTCAAACCAGGGTACGGTGCTGGGCGCATTCCAGCCGGTGGCGCCGCCGTTGCTTTCAAACGTGACTTTGGCCTGGTAAGGCGCATTGTCTTCCAGCAGTGTCTTGAGTTCCTGCACCGCGGCGCCGGCGTCGATCAGCGGCGGAAAACGCAACGAGAGCTTGAAAGCGGTGTAGGGGCGCAGCACATTGCCTGCATCCTTGAGGGCCGGAAAACCTTCGGCACCCGTCACGCTCAGCGTCGGCCGCCAGGTGCGGTTGAGCAGGGCTTCCACCGGGTCGGTCGTGGTGGGCAAGGCAAATGCGCTGGAGCCTTCGCAGTCGTAGTGCGCCCAGGGAAAGCGCTTGTAGATTTCTTCGCCGAGGATTTTGGCGGTGGCCTGCGCCTGCGCCAGCCGGTCGGCCGGAACCTCACAGTGAAAGCTCTGCGGCAGCAGACGACCGGTCTTGCTGTCTTCCAGGCGGTCCAGCACCTGGCGCATGATGCGAAAGCTCGACGGCACCAAGCCGCTGGCGTCGCCGGAGTGCACGCCTTCGGTGAGGATTTCCACCTTGAGCACGCCCGCCGCGTTGCCGCGCAGGCTGGTGGTCAGCCACAGCTGGTCGTAGTTGCCCGCGCCGGAATCCAGGCACACCACCAGCGCGACGTCGCCCAGGCGCTCACGCAGCGCATTGACGTAAGGCAGCAAATCATAGGAGCCGCTTTCCTCGCAGGTTTCGATCAGGCCAACGATGCGCGGGTGCGGCACGTTCTGCGCTTTGAGCGCCTGCACCGCGGCAATGCTGGCGTAGACCGCATACCCATCGTCGGCGGCGCCACGGCCATAAAGCTTTCCATCTTCGTACTTGGCCATCCAGGGGCTCAAATCATTGCGCCAACCGGTGAACTCGGGCTGCTTGTCGAGGTGGCCGTACATCAACACGGTTTGCGTCGAATCGGCGCGCGTGGCCGGGATCTCAAAGAACAGCACCGGGGTGCGGCCTTCGAGGCGCACGATCTCCAGCTTGAGGCCTTCGACCTTCTGCGCCTCGACCCAGGCCGCCGCATTGCGCATGACGGTGTCGATGAAGCCGTGCTGCGCCCAGTCGCTGTCAAACGTGGGGGACTTGGCTGGGATGGAGATGTAGTCGGTGATCTGTTTGACGATGTCGCCGTCCCATTGGGCCGTGACCTGAGACAGGGCCTGGGCGGCGTTGAGGATGCTGGCGGGAATTTCGCGGTGCAGTGGGGCGTTCATTGGAAAGGCTCCGGGAACAGGAATATCGGCTTTTTTAGGACAGCGTTTTGCTGCCGCACCTGCTACTGTACGCTTCCGACACAGACCGTGCCACCGGCCAAGGGAAGACCCGCAATTGGAGAACTCAACCTACAGCGCCTCGCAGGCGGCGTGGGCAAAGATAACCCCTCTAATTGGACGAGAAAGCAGACAAGTACGCCACGGAGCCGCCATGACACCAGCAAGCCGCGCACACGCGCCATCTTCCGCCGCCACGCCTTCCACGGCAGCCGATTCCCGCATCCGCGCTGGCGTGGGCGGCTGGACCTTTGAGCCCTGGCGCGACAACTTTTTCCCGGCCGGCCTGGCGCACAGCCGCGAACTCGAATACGCAAGCCGCCGGCTGAGCGCCATCGAGGTCAACGGCACCTACTACGGCACACTCAAGCCGGCCAGCTTCAGGAAATGGCACGACGAGACGCCGGACAACTTCATGTTTTCCCTCAAGGCCTCGCGCTACGCGACCAACCGCCGGGTGCTTGCCGAGGCGGGCGAGTCCATCCAGCGCTTCACTGAAAGCGGCATCAGCGAGCTGGGCGACAAGCTGGGCCCCGTCGTCTGGCAATTCATGCCCGGCAAGGTGTTTGAGGCAGGGGATTTCGAGGCGTTTCTGTCGCTGCTGCCCAAACAGGTGGACGGCCGGGCGCTGCGCCATGTCGTCGACGTTCGCCACGAGAGCTTTATGTCGCCCGATTACCTGGCCTTGGCGCGCCGTTACAAGGTCGCCACTGTATTTACCGACTCTGACAAATTTCCGTCTTTCGCCGACCTCACGGGTGACTTCGCCTATGCCCGCCTCATGATGAGCGAAGCAGGGCTGGAGACCGGCTACGAGGAAAGCGCGCTGAACGCGTGGGCTGAGCGCGCGCGGCAATGGGCTGACGGCTCCGCGCCGGCCGACCTGCCGACGCTGGAAGAAGCTCCCGTAAAGGGCAAGCCGCGCGACGTGTTTGTGTATTTCATCAACGGCGCCAAGGAAAGGGCGCCGGCGGCGGCCATGGCGTTTTTAAACCGCCTGGGCTTCACGCCCTCTGCTTAACCATAGACCGCCATGGCTTCGCCGAGCCGTATTTCGCGGCCGGGCGCCCACTCGGCATTGAACTGCAACGGCCCTTTGGGAAACAGCATGACGACGGTGGAGCCCAGCAGGAATCGGCCCATTTCCTCACCCTGCTTGAGGCGGATGGCGGAGGTTGGCTCGTCGGGGTAATCCCATTGCCGCACCACCTTGCCGCGTGGCGGGTTCACCACGCCATGCCACACCGTGGCCATGCTGCCAACGATGGTCGCGCCGACCAGCACCAGCACAAAGGGCCCGCGCGCCGATTCGAAAACGCAGACCACGCGCTCATTGCGCGCGAACAGCCCCGGCACGCCGCGTGCGGTAACAGGATTGACGGAAAACAGGTCGCCCGGCACATAAATCATGCGCGTCAGCCGACCGCCTGCAGGCATGTGGATGCGGTGGTAGTCCCGGGGGCTCAGATAGAGCGTAGCGAAATGGCCGTCCTGGTAATGCGCCGCCAGCGCCGCATCCCCGCCCACCAACGCAGTGGTCGAATAACTGTGACCCTTGGCCTGAAAGATCTGGTCCTTCTCGATCGCACCGAACTGGCTGATCGCACCGTCCACCGGCGAAATCAGCTCGGCATTGGCCAGCGGCCGCGCGCCGGGCTTGAGCGCACGCGTGAAGAAGTCGTTGAAGGTGAGATAGCTGCCAATATCGGAATTGAGCGCCTCGTCCATGTTGACCTGGTACTTGGCGACAAAGCGGCGGATGATTTCGGTGGTGACCCAGCCACGCTCGCGCGAAGCTACAAAACCGGCAAAGTTGGTCAGCGCCTGCTTGGGAAACAGGTATTGGGGGAGGACGGCGAATCGGTCGGACACTAGGCGGCTTGAATGGAGGGAGGAAGGGCCATTCTATCGACGCCGAAACGTCTTTTCCGCCGGATATCGGCGCGCTACTGTGCGGGATAACCCGCCTCGGCCAGCGCCGCCGCCACGGCGGGCTTATCTTGCGAAGACTGCACCACGACTTTCTTCGATGCCAGGTCAACGTCGACCTGCGCGGCTGGGTCCAGCGATTTGACGGCTTGGGTGATGGCGCCGACGCAGTGGCCGCAGCTCATGGCGGGGATGGTGAATTCCATAAACGTATTTCCTGAAAGTTGATACAGCCTGGGCCCGAGTCTGAACCTTCCCATGGGGGCAGGGTCAAGCGGCGCCTGCCAAGCCCTGTTCGCGTGCAGGGCTATTGCCTGAGAGGCCTTGACCCTCCCATGGTGGTAAGGTTCAGACTGCAGACATGAACATCACATCCCCCCAAAACACACCTGCTGCCACGGCCGCGCTGAGCGAGTGGCAACTCCCCATCGAGGGCATGAGCTGCGCGTCCTGCGTGGCGCGTGTGGAACGCTCGCTGGCCGGTGTTCCTGGCGTCCAGGACGTCAGCGTCAACTTTGCGACCGAGCAGGCCAGTCTCAAGGCGCGCAGCGACGTCGGCATGGACACGCTGAAGGCTGCCGTCGCGAAAGCCGGCTACAGCGTGGCCGAGCAGTCCCTGCAACTCCAGATAGACGGCATGACCTGCGCTTCCTGCGTGTCGCGCGTCGAGAAAGCGCTCAAACAGGTGCCGGGGGTGCTGTCGGCCAGCGTCAATTTGGCAACCGAGACCGCTGAAGTCAGCGTGGCAGGCAGTGCCGCCATGCTGCCCGCATTGATATCGGCAGTAACCAGGGCCGGCTACCAGGCGCGGGAGGTCCGCGCCGGTGGTGCTCCTGCCGACAAGCCCGCAGCCGCCTGGTGGCCCATTGCACTGGCCGGTGTCTTGTCAGCACCGTTGGCGCTGCCCATGGTGGGTGCTCTGTTCGGCAAAGACTGGATGCTGGGCGGCTGGTGGCAATGGCTGCTGGCCACACCGGTGCAGTTCTGGCTGGGCGCACGTTTTTACCGCGCCGGCTGGAGCGCCTTGCGCGCCCGCACCGGCAATATGGATTTGCTGGTCGCGTTGGGCACCTCAGCTGCCTACGGCCTGAGCGTCTATCAATTGCTGCGGCATGGCGGCCATGGCATGGCGCACCTGTATTTTGAAGCCTCGGCAGTCGTCATCACATTGGTGTTGTTGGGCAAATGGATGGAAGCGCGCGCCAAACACCAAACGACCGCCGCCATCCGCGCGCTGCAGGCGCTGCGCCCCGACACTGCGCGCCGTCGGCGCGATGGAAGGGACGAAGACGTAGCCTTGCAAGACATACAGCTCGGCGACCTGGTGGTTGTGCGCCCTGGCGAACGGATTGCGGTGGACGGCGAGATCGTCGAGGGTTCCACGCAGGTGGACGAGTCGCTGATCACCGGCGAGAGCCTGCCTGTTGCCAAGCATGCGGGCGACCACGTGACTGGCGGCGCGGTCAATGCCGAAGGCCTGATCGTGGTACGCACCACGGCCATAGGCGCGGAGTCCACGCTGGCCCGCATCGTGCGCATGGTCGAATCGGCCCAAGCCAAAAAAGCACCGATACAGCGGTTGGTGGATCAGGTCAGCGCCGTGTTTGTGCCGGTGGTCATAGTCATTGCTTTGGTGACGCTGTTGGGCTGGGGACTGGCGACGCAAGATTGGGAGGCGGCCATCCTCAATGCCGTCGCCGTAATGGTGATTGCCTGCCCCTGCGCGCTCGGTCTGGCCACGCCTACCGCCATCATGGTGGGCACGGGCGCCGCCGCACGCCAGGGCATCCTGATCAAGGACGCAGAAGCGCTGGAAGTGGCGCACAGCGTCAAGGTGGTGGCTTTTGACAAAACCGGCACGCTGACCGAGGGCAAGCCCGAACTGGTGGCGCTGGAGCCCAGCGCCATCGCTGCCGATGAGTTGCTGGCCTGGTCGGCCGCCATCCAGTCGGGCAGCGAGCACCCGCTCGCCCGCGCGGTCACACGGCGCGCGGCGGAGCAGCAGCTTGAGACTCCCGCAGCGACGGAGTTGCGCGCCGTCGCCGGCCGCGGCATGGCCGCCGTGGTGGCAGGCCGTGAACTGCGGCTCGGAAGCCCGCGCTTCATGCAGGAGCTGGGTCTGGACTTGAACAACCTCGCCGCACTGAACGCTCGCGCAAAAGAACTCGAAGCCGAAGGCCGCACGGTGTCATGGCTGGCCGAAGTCACCGGAACACCGCGGCTTCTCGGGCTGATGGCGTTTGGCGACACGCTCAAAAGCAGCGCGGCGCCGGCGATTGCCCGCCTCCACGCATTGGGCATTCAAACTGCTTTGGTGACCGGCGACAACCCCGGCAGCGCCGAAGCCGCGGCGCAGCAACTCGGAATAGACCTTGTACATAGCCAGGTGTTGCCGCAAGACAAAGCCGCCATCATCGGCCAGCTCAAGGCTGGCGTGCAAGCGCAAGGCGGGCGTGTGGCCATGGTGGGCGACGGCATCAACGATGCGCCGGCCCTCGCCGCGGCCGATGTGGGCATCGCGATGTCCACTGGTACCGACGTGGCCATGCACGCAGCCGGCATTACGCTGATGCGCGGCAACCCGGCTCTGGTGGCGGACGCCATCGATATTTCGCGCCGCACCTACGCCAAGATCCGCCAGAACCTGTTCTGGGCCTTTATCTACAACGTGGTCGGCATCCCGCTGGCTGCACTGGGGCTGCTCAGCCCCGTCATCGCCGGCGCCGCCATGGCGCTGAGCAGCGCCAGCGTGGTGATGAACGCCTTGCTGTTGCGCCGCTGGAAAGGAAGCACCCATGACTGACACCATTGATACAGGCCCGCTCAACATCGGCCAGGCCGCTGCGCACTCGGGCGTGTCGGCCAAGATGATTCGCCACTACGAGTCGCTGGGCCTGCTGCCCACGGTACACCGCACCGACGCGGGCTACCGCCAATACGGCGAAAAAGAAGTGCATACGCTGCGCTTCATACGCCGCGCCCGCACCTTGGGTTTCAGCATGGCCGAGATCACCGAACTGCTCAAGCTGTGGCAGAACAAGCGCCGCGCCAGCGCGGACGTCAAACGCATCGCACTGGCCCATGTGGCCGATCTGGAGCGCCGCATCGCGGAGATGGAGGCGATGAAGCAGACCCTGGGGCACCTGGCGCATTGTTGCCAAGGCAACAGCCGGCCCGACTGCCCTATCCTGACCGAGTTGGCGGCTTAATCGCGGCTGAATGAAA
Source organism: Polaromonas sp. P1_F4 (assembly GCF_056405675.1). Taxonomy (NCBI): domain Bacteria; kingdom Pseudomonadati; phylum Pseudomonadota; class Betaproteobacteria; order Burkholderiales; family Comamonadaceae; genus Polaromonas; species Polaromonas sp. P1_F4. The sequence continues at coordinate 114,398 of NZ_JBFUBP010000011.1, forward strand.
TGTCCGGTTCTGGCGAGCGTCAGCGAGCCGTCGGATTTATCCTGAGCTGTTGATGGACGCTCCATCGCCCTGACGAATTGCAGCATGCCACTTGTTTCTGAAGCACCTATCCTGTTGCCCGACCCAACTGAAGCCGGCGCTGGCCCGGATGACTGGGCGCACATCACAGCCACACTGAACCGCCACGGCAGCGCTGTGCTGCCACAGCTGCTGAGCGCGCAGGAATGCGAAACCGTGGCCGGGCTGTATGCCGATGCATGCCATTTCCGCAGTCGCGTGGTGATGCAGCGCCACGGCTTTGGCCAGGGCGAATATCAGTACTTCAATTACCCGCTGCCGGACATCGTGGCGCGGCTGCGCACCATGCTTTACCCGCAGTTGGTCGGCGTAGCCAATGCCTGGAACCAGGCCATGGGGATTGGCGTGCGCTATCCGCCGGCCCATGCCGATTTCCTCGCGCGCTGCCACGCGGCAGGGCAGCAGCGGCCCACACCGCTGCTCTTGCAATATGGCCCCGAGGACTACAACTGCCTGCACCAGGACCTGTATGGCGAACACGTGTTCCCGATCCAGGTCGCCGTGCTGCTGTCGCGCCCGGGCGAAGATTTCACGGGCGGCGAGTTTGTGCTGACGGAGCAGCGCCCGCGCATGCAGTCGCGGCCCGAGGTGGTGCCGCTGCGGCAGGGCGATGCCGTGGTATTTGCCGTGCATCACCGGCCGGTGCAGGGCAGCCGCGGCTTTTACCGGGTCAACATGCGGCACGGCGTCAGCACGGTGCGCACTGGGCACCGGCACACGCTGGGCATTATTTTTCATGACGCTCAATGAAGGAGATGGCTTGACCTTGGGGCTTTTCGATGAGGTGCGGACGCCATACACCGCGCCCGAGGTGATTGCACCGGGCGCCATGCTGCTGCGCGGCTTTGCCTGCGAGGTGGACGAAGTATTGCTGCAAGCTGTGCAAGACGTCACCGCGGCCGCGCCGCTGCGCCACCTGGTCACGCCGGGCGGCTACACCATGTCGGTCGCGATGAGCAATTGCGGCGCGCTGGGTTGGGTGTCCGACCGCAGCGGTTACCGCTACGACACCAAAGATCCGCTCTCTGGCAAGCCCTGGCCTACGATGCCAGGCAGCTTCTCCGAACTCGCTCTGCGCGCCGCAGCGGAAGCGGGCTTTGACCACTTCCGCCCGGACGCCGGCCTGATCAATCGCTATGAACCCGGCGCGCGGCTGTCGCTGCACCAGGACAAAGACGAAGGCAACATGGACGCACCGATTGTGTCGGTGTCGCTGGGCTTGCCGGCGGTGTTCCTGTTCGGCGGCTTGAACCGCAGCGGTCGCCCCGCGCGATACCGCCTGGTGCATGGCGACGTCGCGGTGTGGGGCGGCCCGTCACGGCTGGCTTATCACGGCGTGGCGCCGCTGGCAGAGGGCGAACACGCGCGCCTGGGCAGGCAGCGCATCAATTTGACGTTTCGTTGCGCGCGCTGAATACCGCGAACGCGCTCAGGCGCGTTCGCGAAATTTTTTCAACCAGCCCAGCCCGGCCGGCGTAGCGCCGGCTTCTGCGCCGCGCAGCGGTTTGTATTCACACCCTACCCAACCGCTGTAGCAGAGCTCATCGAGCAGCGCGAACAGATAGGGGTAGTTGATCTCGCCGACATCCGGCTCATTGCGGCCGGGCGCGCCAGCAATCTGCAGATGGCCGACGCGGCCCGTGGGCAGGTATTTGCGCAGTTTCATGGCCAGGTCACCTTCAACGATCTGGCAGTGGTAAAGATCCATCTGCACCTTGACATTGGACGCACCGACTTCGCGGACGATTTCATGCGCATGGTCTTGCCGGTTCAAAAAGAAGCGCGGAATGTCGCGGGTGTTGATGGGCTCGATCAACAGGTCCACACCCACCTTGGCCGCCAGCGCGGCCGCCTCGCGCAGGTTGTTCACATAGGTCGGTTGCACCGCTTCGCGCTCCACCCCGGCGGGCAGCATGCCAGCCATCACATGGATACACGGGCAGCCCAGCGCCTGTGCGTAGTCCAGCGCAATCGCGATACCGGCATGGAACTCTGCTTCATGGCCCGGCAGACAGGCCGTGCCTTTTTGCGAGGAAGCCCAGGCCTTCTCAATGCTGGCCACATCCACACCACCCGGCGGGGCGTTGAACAGTACCAGCTGCTGGCCGTGCTGCTGCAGGATGGCTTTGAGCGCCGCTGGTTCCCATGCATACGGCGAGAGGATCTCCACAGCCGTGAAGCCGTCACGCGCAGCGGCGGCAAAGCGTTCGGCCATGGGTAGCTCGGTGTACATCCAGCTGAGGTTGGCGGCAAATTGGGGCATGGGTTTCAGGGGCTAGGTGTGTCGGGGCCAGGCGCGGACTGGCATTCCCAGAATATCCGCGCGGTGCAGTGGCGGCAAATCTCCGGATCCAGCTTGTTGAAGATGGTGGCGATGGCGGTGAACTTGTCGGGGAACTGGTGCTCTGGCCCGAGCACGCTGGTAAAGCCGGTCTTGCGCCACATGCGGATCACCTCGGGCCGCGGCCGGTGAAAGTACAGATCGCCGCCCATGGCGCGGCGTGCGGCGAGTTCAGCCTCCCAGAGCTCGGCCCCAGCCAGGTCAATGAAGTTCATGCTCTTGCCCATGACAAGCAGGTGTTTTTGCGGCTGAGGCTGGGTGCGCAGCGCGTGCAGGATGTCGGCGACGTGCTGTGTCGCGCCAAAGTAGACCTCACCCTCCATGCGCAGCAATTTAAGTTGTGGACATTCCGGCAAGGTCCGGGGCGTTGCTTCCGTTGACGCATCTGCCTTCTGTGGAGAAACGACGTCGACCCCTGCATCAACGCTGTTGTCAACCACGACAAACTGCCGGTCCAGACCACGGCCGTCAAAGCCCATGGTGCGCATCGCAGGCTTCGACGTACGGTAGAGGAAGGACATCAGCGACAAAATCATGCCCAGCAAGATCGCGATCTCCAGCCGTATGGTGACGGTGGCCACCATGGTGGCCATCGCCACGCCAAAGTCGCTGCGGCTCAAGGTGAACAGCTGGCGCCAGCGCGCGAAGTCCAGCAGCGCGAACGCCACCAACACCAGCAGTGCTGCCAGCGCGGCCATGGGTATCTGGGCAAGCAACGACGCGCTTACCGCCACCAGGGCCAACAGCAGCAGAGCGGAAAATACCGAGGCCAGCGGCGTGCGCGCACCGGCCTCCAGGTTGGGCATGGAGCGGTTCATCGAGCCGCAGGAAACGTAGCTTGAGAAAAACCCGCCGACGATGTTGGACAGACCCTGGCCGCGAAACTCGCGGTTGGCGTCTATGCGTTGGCCCGAGCGCAACGCCACCGTCTTGGCGATCGAGATCGCCTGGCCCAGCGCGACGATGGTCAACGCAAACGCCAGGCCGATGAGGTCGGCGGCCTGCGCCCAGCTGATGCGCGGCACTTCGAACCTCGGCCAGGGTACGGGGATCTGGCCCACAGTACGCAACGAGGCGGAGGGTGCGGCACCGGGATGAAGAAGGCTGCTCCACACCCAGGCCAGCGCAGTGGCCACCACCAATCCAATCAACATGTACGGCCAGTTGCGGCGCAGGTGGCGCAGCAGCAGCGCGACACCCAGGGTGATGGCCGCAACACCCAGCGCCATGGGCTGGGCGGAGGTGATTTGGGTGAGAACATGTCCCAGAACCGCCGCCGCGCTGTGTTCAGGCGCGGCCGCCAGGCCCAGCAGGTCGGGCAACGCATGCACGGCGATCAGCAGCGCCGCGCCCGAAGTAAAACCAAACAGCACCGCCGGTGAAATGAAGTTGGCCAGCACACCGAGGCGCAACGCGCCAATCAGCCACTGCATGACGCCCACCATCACGGTGACGGCCAGCGCCAGCTGAATGTAGAGCGGGCTAAAGGCCATGGCCAGCGGCGAGAGCATGGCGAACAGCGCCAGCGAGTTGGCGTTGGTGGGCCCCGACATGACATGCCGGCTGGAACCGAAAAGCGCGGCGATGATGCAGGGAATCACGGCGGTGTAAAGGCCGTAGGCCGGCGGCAGGCCGGCCAGCGTTGCGAAGGCAATGCCTTGTGGCAGCACCAGCACCGCGCCCAAGAGACCCGCCATCGCATCGGCCCGCACAGTAGCAGGCGACACCTCGCGCACCCAGTCGCCAAAAAGGCGTTCCAGGAGAGGGGTCGATGACCGGGATTCGCTGGGGGCTGAGGGTTCCATCACGAGGGCCTGAGCATACCGCGCCCAGCCCCCGGTCATCCAGCGCCGCGATCAGGTCAGGTCCGACAAACGCAACAGCAAACCGGCAAGCGCCGACAAGCGCCGGCAAGCGATCAAATCTGCTCTAGACGACGTTGCACAGCCAAAACCAGTGGCTGGATTGCGGAGTCCGGGAACGGCGCTACGCTGCTGACGTTAATCTCGCAAAGCACATAGTGCTCAGAGGCATCGACGAGAGGCTCGCCGAACATGAAATCGCAGTCCCACAAGAAGGGAAGCCGCTCGCGCGAGAGGCCGACGCGTGCACGAAGCAACTCGACCCACTCGGTCTCCAGTCGTTCCTTCAGGTACCGGAATTGCGGCAGGTCCGCGGCGTAGTACAGCCTCGGGCCGGATTGCGGCGTTGGCTGGCCGGGCGCGGCGGGGTAGAGCGCATTCACCGACTGGTGTCCGAACCCCTCGACCCGGTCCTCCACCAAATAGGCCCGAACCATACCTTCCACCAACCGTGGTTGCCATGCCTGGTCGATCATGTGCCCACCATTCGCCGGCTCGAAGTACGGAGCCAGCCTTGCCAAGAGCGCCGGAAATTCCATTAACTCCTCGTCGCTGCCACGCTGGGCGTGGCGCACGCGCACACGCCCAGGTGCGGCCATGGGGTCAACCAGTTCCACGCGCCAAATACCGATGCCGCTGTGGCCCCGGTATTGCTTGAGCACTCGCGGCCCCCCGCGGAGCCGCTCCGGCAATTCCTCCTCAAGTTGCTTGAGGCTTTCGATTCGGCAAACGTCACTACCGAACGGGAGATCGCGCGTGTGGAAAAGGACGTCCTTGGTTCCCAGCTTCAGGATGGTCTCCGGGTGCGCGCTGACCACCACCCCCGCTTCGGCAACCCGACGCAACATGGTATCCAGGAGGTCCCGCCTTCGTCCACCCTCGATAGGGTTGCACCAAGCGAGCACCAGGCGGCAGTCGCGCAACTGCGCTTCCACTTCCTCAGCGAAGGCATCGTTGTACACAGCCGGGACGGCGGTCACTCCGGCGGCTGCAAACGCCTCGAACAGGGCAGCAAAACGGCTTTCAGCCGGATCTGCGCGATCCCGCATGGGGCGATCACCTGGATAGAGCAATGCGACGGAGGGTCTGGTCATGATCAGCTCCTTGACGGCTCACACATGCAACAAGCGCCGCGCATTCGCGCTGGCGATCAACTCCCGGTCGGCTTCGCCAAGGCCACACTGATCAAACAGGCTGGCGAGCCGGGCCGGCAGATCCGTTTCAGTCACGACCGGCCAATCTGTGCCAGTGACGACATGGTCCGCTCCGACGAGGTCGATGGCTGCGCGTAGCATCACCGGGTGCATGCCCGTCGTGTCAATGTAGACGTTGCGGCGCGGTGACGCGTGTTTTCCGATCCGCGCTCCATCTGCCAGGCACTCGCCAACCATCAAGCCGCCGAGCGCGAGCGCCGTCACGACCACATTCAGATTGGGCATTTCTTCGAACATGCCAGCGTGCACCATGGCAAGCAGGGCGGCGCTGTTGATTGCGCTGCGGGAAAGCCGCTCGCTGAACTTCCCCGTGCGTCTGAACTTCTGGCGCAGGGCAACATCCGGCACCGGGTGCAAGAACACGGGAACGCCGAGCTCCGACGCAGCAAGAAAGGTCGGCCGGGCCTCCGGTGCGTCGGGCAACAGATCGCCCTTCGCACTCTCGATGAATACACCCTTCAGGCCCAGTTCCCTGATCGCTCGCGTCAGCTCGCGGGCCGACTCCTCGCCACGGTAGGCGTCCACGGTGGCAAGCCCATGCAACACACCGCTGTGGCGGTGCGTGACCTCTGCGATCGAGTCGTTGACTCGGCGAACGGTGTCGAGGTTGGCTTCCTCACCTGGGGCCAAGACGAACTCGAGGGACGTGCTGATGACACGGCTCGTCACGCCTGCCGTCTGCAGCGACGCAAGCAATGCCGCCTCTTGCGTCAGCCGCCTGCTTACGCCGTCCCAGAATTCCTTCTGGGCTGGTGGACTGCCTCTGGACGCATCGACCGGAATGCCCGCTCCGGCGAAGTGGCAGTGAAAGTCGATCACGTCCATGGATCACGCCTCAGGTTTGCTTTGCCGCGAGCGGCCGGCCCGCGGCTTTCCAGCCGTCAATACCGCCGCTCAGGAACCTGGCATCGACCCCTGCTGCACGCAGGCGCATGGTGGTGGATCGTCCGACCTCGTGCCCGTAAACGCAATAGACCATCACGGGCTTGTCGTTGGGCAGCTGCGCCGACCAGGCGTTCACCTGGGCCGGGTCTCGCCACTGCGCACCGGGAATGAGCGAGTCCGCCTGGTCGAAGACCCCTGCCCGCCGGACATCCAGAACATGGGCACCGGCGAGATCGTCCGCAGTGGCGGCGAACGGCTCGCTTGAAGCCTCCACCGCGGCCTGGTAGCGCTCGTACACGCGCGTCCAGTTGATGTTCTCCATGAAGGCATCGACATACTGGCCGGCGGCCGCGCCGAAATCCAGGTGGTAGGCGTGCTCGTACATGTCGAGCGCCAGGATGGGGATGCCACCCGCCACCGCGTGCGTGTGGTCCGCGGCCCACTGGTTCACAAGGGTTCCCTCGCGCGGCTGGAATACCAGCAGCACCCAGCCGGATCCGCCGGCCAGGGCCTTGCCCATGGCGACGAACTCCTCGCGCCATCGTTCAACGCTGCCGAAGTTCGATTGCAGCGCAAGCACCGCCGCGGGTGTCAGCGGCTCGCCGGTGGCACCCAGGCAGTCGAAGTACAGCTCGTGCAGCAGCATCGAATTCGTGGCGATGAGTTCTTCCCGCTTGAGGCCATTCAGGTCGAAGCCGGCCGCAGTTGGGAAAGACATCTCTCGCAACCGGGCACGGATTGCATTGAGTCGCTTGACGGCACCGCTGTAGTTGTTCTGGTGGTGGCTGCGCAGCAATTTCTCCGAAAGGCCGTTCATGCCGGCAGGATCGAAGGAGAGGTCGTGAATTCGAGCGTCCATGGGTGCACCTTTAAATAATGTTGCTGAGCCGCAGCGCCAGCCCGACGACGCCGGAGACCAACACGACGGGAATGACACTAACTTTGAAGCGAAACAGCGCCACGGCGGCAGCTACTCCGATGACGAATGAAGCCCACTCGAAGCGGCCCGAGAGGCCTTGCGGCCAGAGCACGTGGTAGGCAAAGAACACAGCGAGATTCAAGATCACGCCCACCACGGCGGCTGTGATGCCGGTCAGCGGCGCGGTGAACTTCAGGTTGCCGTGCGTGGACTCGATGAATGGCCCCCCGAGCAGGATGAAGAAGAACGACGGCAGAAAGGTGAAGAAGGTGACCACCGTCGCCGCGGCAGCACCGGCCAGGAACAACGACTCGGGGCCGAAAATAGCCTTGGTCCAGCCACCGACGAACGCGACAAACGCGACGACCATGATCAGCGGCCCGGGTGTGGTCTCGCCGAGCGCCAGGCCGTCAATCATCTGAGGACCGGTGAGCCATTGGTAGTGGTCCACTGCGCCTTGGTAGACGTAGGGCAGGACCGCATAGGCGCCGCCAAAGGTCAGCAGCGCAGCCTTGGTGAAGAACCACGCCATTTGTGTGAGCACCGCGTCCCACCCATACGCAGCGGCAAGTGCCGCAATGACGGCCGCCCACAGGCCCAGGAAGACGACCAGCACTTGCCTGACGCGCTTCCAGGTGAAGAGCGCATGGGCGGGTGTAGGCGTGTGGTCATCGATGAGGGCCGGGCCGAACTGCTTGGCGGACGCGCCGTGACCGCCGGTCTTGAACTTGTCGGGTGCGTACTTCCCGCCGAAGTAGCCGATGGTGCCCGCCGCGAGCACGATCAACGGGAACGGGATGTTGAATGCAAAGATGGAGATAAACGCCGCGGCCGCGATGCCCCATAACCAGCCGTTTTTGAGGGCGCGGGAGCCAACCCGGTACGCGGCATGAACGACCAGTGCGGTGACTGCGGGCTTGATGCCATAGAACAGGCCCGCGATGGCCGGGACATGGCCGAAAGCCATGTAGACCCAGGACAGTGCAACCAGGAGGAACAGCGACGGCAGGACGAACAGCCCACCGGCGACAATGCCGCCCCACGTCCGGTGCATCAACCATCCGATGTAGGTCGCAAGCTGCTGCGCCTCTGGGCCGGGCAGCAGCATGCAGTAGTTCAGGGCGTGCAGGAAGCGGTTCTCGGAGATCCAGCGCCGGCGCTCCACGAGCTCCTCGTGCATGATGGCAATCTGCCCTGCAGGCCCGCCGAAGCTGATGAAGCCAAGCTTCAGCCAGAAGGAGAACGCTTCCCCGCGGGTAATGGGTTGAGGCGCTGTCTGGTCGACGGTATCAGTGGTCATTTGGCGGCCTTCAGAGCGGCATGCAGGGTGTCAAAAAAAGCGAAAGCCGCCTCAAGCAGCTGGTTGTCGTCCGCGTGCTGCGCTTGCAAGCCACGAACGATCATTTCGATGCCCGGCGCTTCGTCGAGCGGAACGCCCCCGACGTCGATGTAATGCACGAGTTGCCCGAGCCGCGCCAGGGCGGGCTTCTCGTCAAGGCCGAAACTTTTGGCGACGACCTCGAAGGTCACCAGTTCACCCACGTGCGTGAAAGCCGCTCCATCGAAGTCGTAGCCGAGAGCCTGTTTAGGGCACTTCTGCGGATCCGCCAGCCAGATGAAGTTCGGGGACTTGTCGATGAAGCGACGGACCAGCCAGGCCGTGGCCAGGCGGTCTACCCAGGGGCGCTTGCGGGTGGCCCAGGTGCGCCCCTGGTAGTCCTTGATGGAAAGCGCGGGGACAACGGCCCTGGTAGGCGACGGCTCGTCCGGCGAGAGGTGCAGTTCAATCTCACGCCGCAGAGCGGAGACAGCGTCGACACACCGCGCGCTCTCTTTGCCCGGGAAGAAATCGTTCGCCTGAATCTGCTGCAATTGCTGCTCGAGGCTGCGCAGTGTCTTGTGGAGTTCCGCCTCGCCGGCCGCCACTATGCCCTTGCGGGCGTCCTTCACCGCCTGCACGAGTTCTGCATAGTGCTCGGAGCGGTCGAACAGGGCGCGGAATGCCTGTTCCTGAGCGTCATCGCGCGCGCGCAATTCGAGCAAGTAGGCATCAGCGCCAGCGTCGACAATCGTCTTGGCGAGCTCCCGGAGCGCAACGGCGGAGGGCGCGGTGGCCGGAAGAACATAGACCCCTTCTCGAAGCGTCCCCGCACCCGTGGTCTTAAGCGCGCGCCACACACGGACCCGCAGACCACTTGGCGTGGTCGGCAGCGTCGCAGTAAGAATTAGCCAATCGGTCATGTAGCAAATATCTCATAAAGAGATAAATGCTACAAGAGAATTTGTCGGATTTGTGCTGAAAATGCCCTGTTGGCAGTTTTCGAACGCGTTGCAACATGCCCAAGCACTACTTATAGGCGCCGGCACGCTATCTCAGAATTTGCGGCCGTCCCATTCGGAATAGCGGGTCACGTCTGCTTTTGGCCGAAGCCGCCGGTCGTTTAGTTACCGTGTCTCCAGTGAACCAAGAACCCATCAAATTCGCCCAATGGATGGGCGCGTGGCTATGGCGCAAGGAGGAAGACTTAATCCAGGCACTCCAGCGCCAGCGCTACTCACGCTGGAACTTGAAAACCGCCCGGCTGGCGCGGGCATTCGGCCAAAAGCGGACTTCGCGGCCATCCTGCAAGCCGAAGGAATCCAGGATCTGCAACTGGTTTTGCAGCGCAAGCGCTTCAAAATCCTGCAGCGTGCCGACACGGATGTTGGGCGTGTCATACCACTGGTAAGGCAACACCTTCGTTACCGGCATGCGGCCGCGCGCAACAGCCAGGCGGTTGGGCCAGTGGCCGAAGTTGGGAAACACGACGATGCCGGCGCGGCCCACGCGCGCGGTTTCACGCAGCATGGTTTCGGCGTTGTGCAGGTGTTGCAGCGTGTCGATCTGCAGCACCACGTCAAACGAGCGGTCGCCAAACAGCGCCAGGCCTGCTTCCAGGTTGAGCTGGATCACGTTGACACCGCGCGCCACGCAGGCCTGCACGTTGGCGTCGTTGATCTCGACGCCGTAGCCGGAGCATCCGCGTTCGCGGATCAGGTAGTCCAGCAACTCGCCGGTGCCGCAGCCCAGGTCAAGCACGCGGGAACCGTGCGGCACCAGCCGCGCGATGGACAGCAAATCAGCCGAGGGCTGCACATTGAGTTCGACGGGCAGGTTCATACGGCCACCTTGCTCTGGAAGTAGGAACGCACCACACCGAGATAGCGGTCGTCCTCCAGCAGAAACGCATCGTGGCCGTGCGGCGCGTCGATCTCGGCATAGCTCACGTCGCGCTGGTTGTCGAGCAGGGCCTTGACGATTTCACGGCTGCGCGCGGGTGAAAAGCGCCAGTCGGTGGTGAAGCTCACGAGCAGGAACCTGGCTGTCACATGGGCCAGCGCCTGGGTGAGGTTGCCGCCATACACCCGGGCTGGGTCGAAGTAGTCGAGCGCGCGGGTAATCAGCAAATAGGTGTTGGCGTCAAAGTACTCGCTGAATTTGTCGCCCTGGTAGCGCAGGTAGCTTTCGATTTCAAACTCGATGTCCTGCGTCGTGTATTTGTAGGGGGCGTCGGCATTCACCGTCTCGGCTACCGCCTGCCGTAACTGACGGCCAAACTTCTCGTTCATCACATCGTCACTCAGATAGGTGATGTGGCCGATCATGCGGGCGATGCGCAAGCCGCGTTTGGGCAGCACGCCATGGCGGTAAAAGTGGCCGCCGTGAAAGTCAGGGTCGGTCACGATGGCGCGGCGGGCGACCTCATTGAAGGCAATGTTCTCGGCCGTGAGGTTGGGCGCGCTGGCCACCACCACGGCGTGGCGCACGCGGTCGGGGTATTGCAGCGTCCAGGCCAGCGCCTGCATGCCACCCAAGCTGCCGCCCATCACGGCAGCCAGCGTCTGGATCCCCAGGCGGTCCAGCAGGCGGGCCTGTGCGCTCACCCAGTCCTGCACCGTGACGACGGGAAAGTCGGCGCCGTAAAGCTCCTGCGTGTCGGGGTTGGGCTGCATGGGGCCGGTGGAGCCGAAGCAGGAGCCTAAATTGTTGACGCCAATGACGAAGAAGCGGTCAGTGTCGACCGGCTTGCCGGGGCCGATCATGGTGTCCCACCAGCCTTCGGATTTGGCTATCGGCTGGCCCTGCGCATCGAGGTACACACCCGCCACATGGTGCGAGGCATTGAGCGCGTGGCAGATCAGCACGGCGTTGGATTTGTCGGCGTTGAGTTCGCCGTAGGTTTCATAGCTCAGGTCGTAGGCGCGTATTGACGCACCGCTCTGCAGCGGCAGCGCCTCGACGAAATGCATGCTGAGCGGGGTGGCAATAAGAGTCAAAAAATCACCTGCAGAAAACAAAAAACCCGGCATCGCTAAAGCGAGTCCGGGTTTCTGGATGTCGTCTTTAGCTGTACTTTTTAAGCGCCCGCAAGCTGAGCAAATCGGCGCTAAAAGAAGTATACCCCCACGGTCGCGCACTTCGTGTCACTCCCTGCCCCCCGAGGGGGCCGCCCGCCTGCGGCCTGGCAAAGCCAGTTCCGCGGCTCATGCTGGGTTGAAGAGCCCACTTCGGCGATCGCGCCAGTTCTATGCCAGTAGCAGTGCAGCCAACCCCAAGCCGGCAAAGATGACCGCCGAAACGATATGCACGGCGCGCAGCGGCACGAGGCGCGTGACGCGCTCGCCGAGCCAGACGACAGGCGCATTGGCCAGCATCATGCCCAGCGTGGTGCCCGCCACTACGCTGACGATGGCGTCGTAGCGCGCGGCCAGCATCACGGTGGCGATCTGTGTCTTGTCGCCCATTTCCGCCAGGAAGAAGACCAGCACGGTGGTGAAGAACACGCCGTAGCGTGGCGGCTTTTCGTCTTCAGCCGCATCGAGCTTGTCGGGCACCAGCATCCACGCCGCCATGACCAGAAACGAAGCACCCAGAATCCAGCGCAGCATTTGCGGGCCGATCAGCGTGGTGACCCAGGCACCGGCGGCACCGGCAAGGGCGTGGTTGACCAAGGTTGCGACCAGGATGCCGGCAACGATGGGCCAGGGCTTCTTGAAGCGGGCGGCGAGGATAAGCGCGAGGAGTTGCGTCTTGTCGCCCATTTCGGCGAGGGCGACGATGCTCGTGGAGACGAGGAAAGCTTCCATTCAAAGAGACTCCGGCCGAAAACCCATGACTGCACGGCATCCCCGGCCTGAAGCGGAGGCTGTGCAGTCAAAGGTCTCGCGTGATCCGAAGACCGCTTGCGCCATGTCCAGAAGAACAGGTTCTAAGGACAAGTCTGTTGACGCAAGCCCCTTTCAGGATTGAAAGACTGGCTACTCCCCAATGACAGCTTTCATTATATCGGCGGGCGTCCAGGCCCTTCAAGCTGAAATGGTGCGCGCAGCTGTTCGTCTGCACACTTGAGGCGCATTTCTTGCTTGTATTTGGTGCGATTATGGAAATTTCTCTGAAATCGCACCAATAAACAGCAATTTCATCTGAGGAGGGACTTATGGAAGCACTAAAACAGGGCTCGGATGCCTTGTTCATCCTGCTGGGCGGCATCATGGTGCTCGCCATGCACGCCGGTTTTGCCTTTCTGGAACTGGGCACGGTTCGCAAAAAGAACCAGGTCAACGCCCTGGTCAAGATTCTGGTGGACTTCTCGGTGTCCACCGTGGTGTATTTCATGGTGGGCTATGGCGTGGCCTACAGCACCCATTTCTTTGTCGGCGCAGAGCAGCTGGCGGCCAAAAACGGTTATGAACTGGTCAAGTTCTTTTTCTTGCTGACCTTTGCGGCAGCCATTCCGGCGATTATTTCGGGCGGCATCGCCGAGAGGGCGCGCTTTTATCCGCAGCTCATCGCGACCGCCGTCATCGTCGGTTTCGTCTATCCCTTCTTCGAGGGCATCGTCTGGAACCAGCACTTCGGCGTGCAGGCCTGGATCAAATCGCTGACCGGTGCGGAGTTTCATGATTTCGCGGGCTCCATCGTGGTTCACGCCGTGGGCGGCTGGTTGGCCTTGCCGGCGGTGATTTTGCTGGGCGCGCGCAGCAACCGCTACCGCAAGGATGGCGCAGTGTCGGCCCATCCACCCTCGAACATTCCTTTTCTGGCCCTGGGGGCCTGGATCCTCACTGTGGGCTGGTTCGGCTTTAACGTGATGAGCGCACAGACCATCGACAAAATTTCCGGCCTGGTCGCCGTCAACTCCCTGATGGCCATGGTCGGCGGCACACTTGCCGCACTGGTGTTTGGCAAGAATGACCCGGGGTTTGTGCACAACGGGCCGCTCGCCGGTTTGGTGGCGGTATGCGCAGGCTCAGACCTGATGCATCCGCTGGGCGCGCTGGTGACGGGCGGCGTCGCCGGCGGCGTGTTCGTCGTGATGTTCACGCTGACGCAGAACAAATGGAAGATTGACGACGTACTGGGCGTCTGGCCACTGCATGGCCTGTGCGGCCTGTGGGGCGGCATCGCTGCCGGCATCTTCGGCAACCGGGCCCTGGGCGGGCTGGGTGGTGTGAGCTTTGGTGCCCAGTTGCTGGGCAGCGCCATGGGCGTGGCCTGGGCGCTGCTGGCGGGCTTTGCTGTCTATGGTGTCCTCAAGTCCGCGATGGGCCTCAGGCTGAGCCAGGAAGAAGAATTTGAGGGCGCGGATTTGTCTGTCCACCGCATTGGCGCCACACCTGACCGGGAAGTCAACTGGTAGCGGCGACGCAGGCGGCGCTTCTGCTACTTGTTTGATAGCTGCTTGCGCCCATCCTTATTGGGCTTGGGCCCGTTTCTTTTAAAAATCGCGCCTGGGGCCATGGGCTTCTGGCGCCTTGGGCATAAATTTCGTCGCGTTCCGGCGCACAAGCGCCGCACCTGCCGCTAGACTTTCGCCATGCCTACTTTTGAAGAGCAGCTGGTTGAACACCGCGTCTATCTCCTTCGTTTTGCGCGCCTGCAGCTGCGCAATGATGAATGGGCCGAGGACGCCGTGTCGGAAACGTTGCTGGCGGCTTTGTCCAAGCCGCAGTCTTTCGGCAACCGCTCCCAGCTCAAGACGTGGCTTGTCGGCATTCTCAAGCACAAGGTCATTGACCTGATCCGCAGCAATGCGCGCATGGTGGCCGTGCCGGACGCCCGCGGCGACGAAGAGGGTGACGAGCTCGACCGGCTCTCTTTCCAGGCTGACGGGCATTTCACCGAGCCGCCCAACGACTGGGGCAATCCGGACCAGACCCTGCAGCAGGTTCAGTTCTTCCAGGTACTGGACGCATGCATGGAACGCCTGCCACCTGCACTGGGGCGGCTGTTCCTGATGCGTGAGTGGCTGGAGCTTTCCTCGCAGGAAGTCTGTAAGGAACTCTCGCTGACACCGACCAACCTGTATGTCCAGTTGCATCGGGCCCGCCTGCGCCTGCAGGAGTGTCTGAATATCCACTGGTTTGGCAAACTCAGCACCTGATACGGCCGGCCCTTAACGTGAAACCCAACATGACCCTGTTAAGACGCACCTGCCGCGAGGCTGCGGCATTGCTGATCGCGCGGGAAGACCGCGCACTCCGTTTGCCCGACCACATTGCGCTCAAGCTGCATCTTCTGGCCTGCGATGCCTGCCCGAAGTTTGAGAACCAGATTCTGACCATGCGCGCCGCGATGAAGCAGTGGCGCAACTATTCGGATCTTGCCGAGGCTGGCTCCACCGAATTGCCGCCCGATATTCGTCCCAAATAACGCGCCGCCGAACGGGCGAAGGCGGTCGCCATCTCATCGAATAAATATGGATTCGGATTGAATCATTGCAATTTTTTGTAACTATTTTCCTTCCGCGCGCGCGTCAACTGTCCTGCTTATGGCTTTTAACGGACACATCCTCGCTTCCAGCATCAGGGCTGTCCGGAGAGAACTTACGACTCTGATTTCTTCGCGCCGGTAGCCTCCATTCATTGGTAAACCCATAAACAGTAGGCGCTAACTTATTAAGCAGGGCCGTAAATTCGGGCCACTAATAGCGCTTTATTGTTAACCACCCGCGTAGCTGGTGCGAAAACCCCATCGCGGGCTTTTTGTTGCGCCATCTTCAATAGAAGTGCTTTGGGCTACCCTCCGCGGCCTTCAAGTCAGCCGGCAGGTCGATACAAAAATCGTAAACAAACCCGGGAAGCCCCTGTTTATGCGGGCTTGCGAGGCCCAGGCGGTAACGCCGGCTGGTTGTCTTTTTGATAACTGACGCATAATATGCCGGTGCGAGTGTCACTATTCGCACACGTTAGGTGATCGGTCAGTTTCGCGCGCTACAGCGGTACGTATCAAGATTTGTTGTGCTTTCGGGACCCCATCGCTTTTGTTTTTGTGTTTTAGAGGAGTCCCTTCATGGGCAACAAACTTTACGTCGGCAACCTGCCGTACTCGGTCCGCGACGAAGACCTGCAACAATCTTTTGGCCAATTTGGCGCTGTCACCAGCGCTAAAGTCATGATGGAACGCGACACCGGTCGCTCCAAAGGCTTTGGCTTTGTCGAAATGGGCAGCGATGCAGAAGCCCAGGCAGCTATCAACGGCATGAACGGCCAGCCTCTGGGCGGCCGTAGCGTTGTCGTGAACGAAGCACGTCCCATGGAGGCACGTCCTCCACGTAGCGGCGGCTTCGGCGGCGGTGGTGGTGGCGGCTACGGTGGTGGTGGCGGCGGCGATCGTTCCGGCGGTGGTGGCTACGGCGGTGGCGGCGGTGGTCGTTCCGGCGGCGGCGGTAGCGACGGCGGTTTCCGCAGCCCCTACGGCGGCGGCGGTAGCGGCGGTGGCCGTTCCGGTGGTGGCGGCGGCGGTGGACGCGGCGGCTACTAAGCCCTGCAGAACCCCCTCTTCAGCCTCCGGTTGAAGAGCGCTTAAAAGGCTTCAAGACTTCGGTTTTGAAGCCTTTTTGCTTTGCAGCGCCCAACTTACGGGCGCGAGCAGCTCCTGTTTTGATAGCGCAGCGCGCAAAAGCGTCCGGCTCTCAGCTCTCGCCCTGGCGGTGCTTGCGTGCGCGGCCAGACAAAGCCTTGTCGAACACCGCATTAGGCAGCAGGCGCAACAGTTTGGCCACCACGCCCATTTGCCAGGGGATCACCCGGTAGCTGCATCCCGCCTGGATGGTGGCAAACGCTTTTTCGGCAAATACCTCGGCCTTCATCAGAAACGGCATGGCGTAGCGGTTTTCGCGGGTCAGCGGCGTGTCGATGTAGCCTGGGCAAATCGTCACCACCTTCACTCCACTGGGGCGCAGCTCCCCGCGCAGGCTTTCACAATAGTTGATGACTGCAGCCTTGCTCGCGCAGTAGGCGCCATGGCCAGGAAGGCCCCGTATGCCGGCCACGCTGCCAATACCAACCAGTGTTCCAGTGCCTCGCGAAACCATGCCGGCGATGAACGGGTGAAAGGTGGCCGCGACACCGATATTGTTGGTCGCAAAAGTCCGGGCCATGACCTCAAGGTCTGCACGCACGGCAGAGTCCATGCCAATGCTGATGCCGGCATTGGCAATCACCACATCGGGCACGCCCTGCGCGGCGATGCAAGCCTCGCCGGCGGACACAATGCTGTCGATGTCGGATACGTCTGCGCCGTAGACCTGGTAGCGGCTCGCACTGATGGCATGGGTCTCCGCCCAGGCCTGCACCTCGGCGGTTCTGCGGGCAGCCAGCGCCAGCCGATAGCCCGCAGAATAAAAACGCAGTGCCAATGCCTGCCCGATACCGCTGGAAGCACCGGTGATGAATACGAGTCTGGACATGGTGGGCAGTCGTTGATTAGAGAGTGTCGCGCTAGCGGGTCGCCGGTGCGTTGCTTGCCGGATTGACGGGTGGTGCAGGCGTGAGAATGGGCAAGGTACCAGCACCTGCAGCGCTGGCCGCGGAACGCGGAACGAGAATGCCGCGGACACGTCCTTTGAGGTCAGCCACCTGGTCGAGGTTGTCGTAGGCAAAGGTGTCACCGGTGAACTGGTCGGTGCCGCGAATCAGCAGCACCGGCTTGTGCGACTTCACGCGCTCATCATTCAGGAAGGCATGAAGAAACTCTCCGCGAAACTCCATGCGCGGCGTTTCCTTCCCGTTCGCATCCTGGCTCGCCTCCCTGACCACCACCGCGTTGCCCGTTAGCTGCACTTCCGATCCATCACCGTTGGTGTAGGCCCGGTTGGCGGTAGCCGTCGTGATGCGCTTTTCCACATTAATGCTGCGGATGCGCACCTGGTCAATTTCCAGGATGTCGGTGTCGGCGAAATGCCGGGCCTCTGTCCCATAAATTTCGCTCTTGAGCTGGCCCCCTTCGTCAAACGTCTTGACGGTGAACTTGCGCATGAAATAGTCCACGTCGTGGCTCGCCTCCTTGGCCACTTCCGGCGTGCTGAAGATCGGGGTGTTGCGCACAAGCCAGTAGGTACCCAGCGCCAGCACCCCCATCATCACCAGCGGCATGTAAATGGCCATGCTGTCCCAGACGCGCAGAAAGCGTCGCCACACGTTTTTCAGGGGCAGCAGGGTGCCGCCGCTCTTCACCATGGTGCTCACTGGCTGTACTCCTGAAGCAGCCCGGCATAACGTCCGCTGGCAACCAGCAGCACATCACAGAACTCGCGTGCGGCGCCATGGCCGCCAGGCGCTTGCGTCACGTGGTGGACCATCGCGCGAACCTCCGCGTGCGCGTTGATCGGCGCGCAGCTCAAGGCCACACGGGACAGCACAGGCAGGTCGGGCCAGTCGTCACCCATGGCTGCGGCAGCGCTCCAGTCCAGCCCCAGGGCCTGCAGTGTGAGCTCGGCGGCAGGGCGTTTGTCCTCCGTACCGAAATGGGCATGGGTGATGCCGAGCGCCTGCAGACGTGCGCGCAGCACATGGCTATCGCGCCCGGTGATGACGGCGGGAGTAATGCCGGCCCTCTGGAGCAGCTTGAGGCCATGGCCGTCCAGCGTGTTGAACCGTTTGACGATCTCGCCCGAAGCGCGATAACCACCGGACGCCACAGCCAGTTCATGGCCGTCGGGGTATTCGGAAAAATACAGGCCACCGTCCGTGAGTACACCGTCGACGTCAAAAAATGCCACCTTGATGCCTTGCGCGCGCAGCAGCAGTTCAGGCGGAAAGCTCAGTGTTGGAGTAAGCATCTATCGTTTCACCGCAAGCCAGATAAGGGGTGCGAGTGTCATATCACTTTTGCGCGCATCAGGTCGTTGGTATTCAGCGCCCCGCATAACACCCCTGCGTCGTCCACAACCAGCACGCTGGTGATGCGGTACTGCTCCATCAATGCCACAGCCTCGACAGCCAGCGAATCCGGCTGTATCGTGCGCGGATGGGCGCGCATCACGTCGCCCGCCTTGCTGCTGCGCAGGTCCACGCCTTTTTCGACCAGCCGGCGTAAATCGCCGTCGGTGAATATACCGAGTACTCGCCGGCTGCCGTCCACCACCGCAGAAGCCCCAAGTCCCTTGGCGCTCATTTCACGCATGAGATCGGTGAAACTGGTGTCAACCAGCACTTGCGGCACCGCATCGCCGCTGCGCATCACGTCACTGACATGCGTCAGCAGCTTCCGGCCGAGCGCACCGCCCGGGTGGGAGCGCGCAAAGTCTTCTTCCTTGAAACCGCGCGCATCCAGCAGGGCGACGGCCAGCGCGTCACCCAGGGCGAGCTGCGCGGTCGTGCTGGCAGTCGGCGCCAGGTTGAGCGGACAGGCTTCCTGCGCCACGCTGCTGTCGAGCGTCACCCGTGCTTGCCGGGCAAGCGTGGACTGTGCGCCCCCGGTAATTGCCACCATCGGTACGCCCTGGCGACTCAACACCGGCAGGATCATCGTCAACTCAGCGCTCTCGCCGCTGTTGGAAATTGCGAGTACTACGTCGATGGCCTTGATCATGCCCAGGTCGCCGTGGCTGGCTTCAGCCGGATGCACAAACATGGCAGGTGTTCCGGTGGAGGCGAGTGTGGCGGCAATCTTGCGGCCTATATGGCCGCTTTTTCCCATGCCCATGACAACCACGCGGCCGCGGCACTGCAGCATCAGCTCCACGGCTTGGGCAAACTCGTCGCCCAGCCGTCCCGCCAGGCCCAGCACAGCGGCGGCTTCTATTTCAAAAGTCTTCCTGGCTAGGCTCAGCACCTGTTCGGCATCAAAATTCACGGCGTCAAGGCTCATGGCTGCATTCTATAGAGGCGGGCAGGCCCCATCCCGCCGGCCAACCCCCGCGCGAATGGGCCTTTGCCGCCTGCAAATCGTCAAGGCCATGCAATATCCTCGGCTACCATCAACGCATGAGCGCGCTTGAACTGACCCTGCTGTACCTGCTGGCTGCTGTGCTGGGTGTGGTGGCATGCCGTTCGCTCAAGCTGCCGCCCATGCTGGGTTACCTGGCGGTCGGCGTGGTCATCGGGCCCAACGCGCTGGCGCTGGCGCAAAATTCCGACGGCGTCCGGCATTTGGGCGAGTTCGGCGTGGTGTTTCTGATGTTCGTGATCGGGCTTGAGTTCAACCTGCCCAAGCTGCGCTCCATGCGGCGTCACGTCTTTGGCCTGGGCCTGCTGCAGGTCACGCTGACCATCGTGCTGGCCACGGTGGGTTCGCTGTTCCTTGCCAGCATGGCCCCCGGTCTCTGGAAGATGGGCTGGCAGACCGCGCTGGCGCTGTCCGGTGCCATCGCCATGAGCAGCACCGCCATTGTGGTCAAGCTGCTGTCGGAGCGACTTGAACTCGAATCCGAACACGGCAAGCGCGTCATGGGCGTGCTGTTGTTCCAGGACTTGGCCGTTGTACCGTTGCTGGTGCTGATTCCCGCACTGGGGGCGCCCGCCGATGCGCTCCTGGCGGCGCTGGCGATCGCGGGGCTGAAGGCGGCCGTGCTGGTGGGGCTGCTGCTCACCGGCGGGCAACGCATCATGCGCTGGTGGCTCACCATCGTGGCACGGCGCAAGAGCGAAGAACTGTTCGTGCTCAACCTGCTGCTGGTCACGCTGGCGCTGGCCTGGCTGACCGAGCGCGCCGGGCTGAGCCTGGCGCTGGGCGCCTTTATTGCCGGCATGCTGATCTCCGAGACGGAATACAAGCACCAGGTCGAAACCGACATACGGCCCTTCCACGATGTTTTGCTGGGTCTTTTCTTTATCAGCATCGGCATGCTGCTGGACTGGCGGCTGGTGCTGGAACGATGGCCGCTGGTGCTGTTGCTGACGACGTTGCCTGTTCTCTTCAAGCTGGTGCTGGTTACCGCGCTGGCGCGCTCGTTGGGTGCAACAGCCGGCGTATCGCTGCGCACCGGCCTGTACCTTGCCCAGGCGGGCGAATTCGGCTTTGTGCTGCTCACGCTGGCCCAGCAGAGCAACCTGGTGCCCCCCGCACTGTTAAACCCCATTTTGGCCAGCATGGTGCTGTCCATGCTGGCAACGCCTTTCATCATCATGTACAGCAACCGCATTGTGATGAAGCTGGTTTCCAGCGAGTGGCTGCAGCAATCGCTGCAAATGACCACCATTGCACGCAAGTCCATCAATGCCAACAAACACGTGATCATCTGCGGCTATGGCCGCTGCGGCCAGAACCTGGGTCACATGCTGGAGCGCGAAGGCATCCAGTACATGGCGCTTGACCTCGACCCTGACCGGGTACGGCAGGCCGCAGCCGCAGGCGATTCGGTGGTGTTCGGCGATGCGGTGCGGCTCCAGGCCCTGATGGCAGCCGGGCTGGCCCGGGCCAGCGCCGTGGTGGTAACTTATCTCGATACAGCCAGCGCCCTCAAGGTGCTGGCCAACACGCGCGCCCACGCGCCGACAGTGCCGGTGATTGTGCGGACGGTAGACGACCACGACCTGGAAAAACTCCAGGCAGCCGGCGCTACAGAGGTCGTACCAGAGGCCATCGAAGGCAGCCTGATGCTGGCCAGCCATGCGCTGGCGCTGGTGGGCGTGCCCATGCGCCGCGTGATCCGCGTCGTGCAGGATCAACGTGACGCCCGGTACAACCTGCTGCGAGGCTACTTTCGCGGCGCCGACGACGACACCGTCAACGAGCTTGAGCAGGAGCGCCTGTCCAACGTCACATTGCCGCTGGTCACGAGGTCTGCCGGAAAGCCTCTGGGTGCGGTGGCACTGGGCGCCGGCGGCGTGCGTGTGGTCAGCCTGCGCCGCAGCAATGGCAAGGCAGTGGCCGCGCATGACGAAACATTGCTGGAGGGCGGGGACACGCTGGTGCTGTCAGGCAAGCCCGAGGCATTGGCCATGGCCGAAGAGAAGCTCCTGCGCGGCCGTATCAACTGAGCAGCGGGCCGCCCGTCGCAAAGAGGGGCTTCCGGGGAAACATCTCACCGCTTTGTTCGCGCCTGCAGCAGGTCGTTGTTCGTTGGCACTGACGGCACAATATGGGCGCCACCCACCTTGGACACGCCATGCCTGACCTGCACAGCCTCACTCACCAGACCGTCGGCCAGTACCTGAAGAACCATATCCGCACCGTGCCCGATTGGCCGGCCCCCGGCGTGCAGTTTCGCGACATCACGCCGCTGCTGCAGAACCCCAAGGTCTTTCGCGTGCTGATCGACGCTTTTGTGCACCGCTACATGGACGGCAAGCTCCGTCCCGACATCGTGGCAGGGCTGGATGCGCGCGGGTTCATCCTCGGCGCCGTCATCGCTTATGAGTTGAATGTTGGCTTTGTGCCGATACGCAAAAAAGGCAAACTGCCCTTCACGACCGTGCAGGAAACCTATGAGCTCGAGTATGGAAGCGCCACCGTGGAGCTGCATACCGACGCGGTCAAATCCGGCGACCGGGTGCTGCTGATCGACGACCTGATCGCCACGGGCGGCACCATGATGGCCGGCAAGAAACTGCTGGAGAAGTTGGGCGCCACTGTCACCGAAGGTGCGGCGATTGTTGACCTGCCCGAACTCGGTGGGTCAGAAAAATTGCGGGCAGCAGGGCTGCCGCTGTTCACCTTGATCGACTTTTCGGGGCATTGAACCGCCGGATGCAGTTCTGGAAACTGCCCGGAGGGAACGAGTTCAGCTATAAAAATTATAGCTGCTTGCGCCCGCCCTCATTGGGCCTGAAGCCGATTGGTCTTAGATCTGAAGCCGAATCGGTCTAGTTCAGATCGCCGTACTGCGTGCTGCTCAGCGCTGGTGACGTGCTGAATTCCGGCGGCATTTCGGTGTCTTCAAAGCCCGTCAGCAGGGTGTATGAACGTGAGCGCGGGCCGCTTTGCACTTTGACCCCTTTTTCCGGCGTGACTGCAGGGCCTTGCGCGGACGCAGCAACCAAAGCTTGCTTGAAAGCGGCAACCTCGTCGGCCTGGATAGGCTCATAGCGCGGGGCGGCGGGTTTGACGGGCGCCCGGGTTTCTACATTGGCTTCAGCGTGTGCTACTACGGGTGCATGTACAACGGGTGCTGGTACAACAGGTGTTTGCACTGCCTGTGGAGTCGTCGGGGCCTGTTTGACCACGACCGCCATTTCCTCCAGGCGCCAGTACACAGCGGGCACCAAGATCTCGAAGCGCGCTTTGGCGTGCTGTGTGATCGATGCCTCAATTCCACTCAATTGCTCGGACGTGCCGCCAAATGCTTTTGCCAGGTCCATCATGACCAGGAATTCATTGCCGCTCTGGTCGAGCGAAAGTACTTTGAATTTGTAGCTGGCCGAAAGCACGCCGGAGCGGGTCATGGCCTCACGAATTGCTACGTACAGCTGCTCGCGGCGGGCGTGACGCTTAAGTTTGCCGGAATCGGCGGGAGCAGGGTGTTCCGGGGAGAGTCGCTGGGGTGTGGACGTCGCAAATTTGTCGCGTCCGGCGGACGCGCGTTTTTGTTCGTCATTCGCAGCCGAGCCAGCTTGCTGCGGTTTGTCGGAAAACCAATTTAAGAAAGACATGGGCAATGTTCTCGTGATGAATGTTGATTTTCCGTCAATGCACGGAGTGAATCTGTAAGCAATATCGCAAACGGTTCAGCTGTTGTTTAGCAGCAAATCCTGTTGCCGACTTTATCGAAACACCCATGCAACTGTCTGGTAAAAAATCACGCCCGTCACGTTTTTGAGAACGCCTGTGACGCCCGAAAGTATTACGGCAGGGAGTCAGTTGTCTGATGATGCCGGTGCACCCGAGAGAGGGGCGACGCTCAGGTCACGGCGACGCGCTTGGGACGGTTATAGAGTCGTTTGGCCATGACCGACCCCATTGCCATGGTCAGCTCCAACGCGATGGGGCTGTGTCGGTTTGCCAGCTCAAGGAACCGCATCGGGGTGAGGCACCATAGCTTGCAGGGCGTCGACGCATGCACCGTGGCACTACGCGGCATGTGCGAGAAAAATGCGCCCTCACCAAGCACGGTACCCGCACCCACCAGTGCCATTCGCACGCGGGCCTTTTCGTCTTCGTAATGAACGCTGAGCGTGCCGCTTTCCACAAAGTACAGCGTGCGGTCCAGCGCGCCCTGTTCCATCAGCACCTGGCCACTGTTGAGGGCGAAAGGCTGCATGTAGCTGGCCAGGATGTCCCAATGCGGCTGGTTGAATTGACAGCGCAATGCGTCACTGGCGTGGCAGTGAAGAATTGCCTGGGCAAGGCCCTGAATGTCAAAACGGATGGCGGCAGGTAGTGGAGCGTTCATAGTGGGACGGAAGATACCTTCGCACTACACGGCCCGCAAGAGATGTTAACGGCCCCTTACACCTGATACAGGAAAGCCGGAGTTGTAATTTCCCCTCGACAGAACGCCATTTTTGACTGTTTTGGTGCGTTTTTCGCGGCACGGCGCCGCTTGTCCCCAGACGGGGCCCGCCTGTCGCCGGTTTACTACTTTCCAATACAGAATCTGGAAAAAATTTCGCCCAACAAGTCGTCCGGCGTGAACGCACCGGTAATCTCGCTGAGGTGAAGTTGCGCCTGGCGCAAATCTTCAGCCAGCAGGTCCAGAGCAGGGTGCCCCGCGCGAATCTGTGCGTGAGCTCTCCCGAGTTGTTCGGCGACCTGCTGCAGGGCACGCACGTGGCGTTCGCGGGCCATGAACACGCCTTCAGGGGCGGATTGCCAGCCCACGACCTGCAACAGTTGCTTGCGCAGCGCCTGCAGGCCGTCGCCGGTTTTGGCGGAGATCAGAACGCCGCCGCTGATTGTGCCCAGCACGTCCGCGTCAGCCGCGTCCGACTTGTTCCAGACGTCGACGATGGGAGTGTTGCGCGGCAGCTCACGGCTCAATACTTCTGCGATGTGTGCGTCGGCGGCCAGGTAATCGGCGGCATGCCGGGTCAGGTCATGCAGGAAGAGCACCGCGTCGGCGCTGGCGATTTCAGCCCACGCGCGTTCGACGCCGATTTTTTCCACTTCGTCGAGTGCCTCGCGCAGGCCGGCTGTGTCCACCACATGCAGTGGCACGCCTTCAATCTGGATCAGCTGCGAAACCTTGTCGCGTGTGGTGCCGGCAATCGGCGTGACGATGGCGAGTTCGGCGCCGGCCAGCGCATTGAGCAGCGAACTTTTGCCGGCGTTCGGCTGGCCCGCGATCACCACCTTGATGCCTTCGCGCAGCAAGGCGCCCTGAACCGCGCGCTGCATCACGCCGGCCAGCGTCACCTGCAGGCGCTCGAGCTGTCCCTGCGCATCTGCCTTCTGCAGGAAGTCGATGTCTTCCTCGGGGAAGTCCAGCGTTGCTTCGACCAGCATGCGCAGATGAATCAGCTGCTCCAGCAGCGTGTTGACCGCCAGCGAGAATTCACCCGACATTGAACGCGCGGCCGATCGCGCTGCGGTTTCAGTGCTCGCGTCGATCAGGTCGGCAATCGCCTCGGCCTGCGCCAGGTCGATCTTGTCGTTGAGGAATGCACGTTCGGTGAACTCGCCCGGTTGCGCCACGCGCAGCCCCGGCACGGCCGCCTGGCCGCTCACCGGGTCGGGTGCGGCACCGGCCTCAAGGCATCGCGCCAGTAACAGCTGCAGTACGACAGGGCCGCCGTGCGCTTGCAGCTCCAGCACGTCTTCGCCGGTGTAAGAATGCGGCGCCGGGAAATGCAGGGCGAGCCCCTGGTCGATGGCTACGCCGTGCGCATCCCTGAAGGGAAGGTAGGTCGCCTGGCGCGGTTGCAGCTGGCGGCCGCAAATCGCTTCGACAATGGGCGCGATGTGCCTGCCGGACACCCGCACAATGCCCACCGCACCGCGCCCGGGCGCGGTAGCGATGGCAACGATGGGGTCGTGGTGTCGGGCCAGCATGGTGGTAGATGTTAAGGGGCAAAGCGGGTGTTGGCACCTGGGTAAGGAGCGCCGCAGCCAAAGTCGGTTTCCCAAGAAAAAGGGCCGCGAAGCGGCCCACTTTTTATTCCGTGTCCGCCTTATTTGAACTTCGGCAGGTTGAACTGCGGCGGCACGCCCATGCGAGTGTTGATCACCCACTGCTGCGCGATGGACAGGATGTTGTTGGTAATCCAGTACAGCACCAGGCCAGCCGGGAAGAAGAAGAACATCACGCTGAAGATCAGCGGCATGAACCACATCAGCTTGGCCTGCATCGGATCCGGCGGAGCGGGATTGAGCGCCGTTTGCAGCATGGTCGTCAGGGTCATCAGCACGGGCAGAATGAAGAATGGATCCGGCGCCGAGAGGTCATGAATCCACAAGACCCACGGTGCATTGCGCATTTCAACGCTGGACAGCAGCACCCAGTACAGCGCAATGAACACGGGGATCTGGATCATGATCGGGAAGCAGCCGCCCATCGGGTTGACTTTTTCTTCCTTGTAGATTTTCATCATCGCCTGCTGCATTTCCTGCGGCTTGTCTTTCAGGCGCTCACGCATTTCCATGATCTTCGGATTGATCGCCTTCATCTTGGCCATGCTGGCATACGCCTTGGCATTGAGCCAGTAGAACGCGATTTTCAGCAGCAGCACCAGAGCCACGATGGACCAGCCCCAGTTATGGAGGAAGCCGTGCAGCTTGTCGAGCAGCCAATACAGTGGCTTGGCCAGGATGGTCAACCAGCCGTAGTCCTTCACCAGCTCCAGGCCTGGTGCAATGGCTTCCAGTGTTTTTTCTTCCTGCGGGCCGACGAAAAATTTCGCCTCAACCGACTTGGTCGTGCCTGCCGCGATGGTGTCCAGCGGCGTGATCATGACGACGGAATACAGGTTGTTGGCGACCTTCTGGAACAACAGGTCGCGCTTGAGGCCATCCGGAAGAATCCAGGCGGTTGCAAAGTAGTGCTGGACCATGGCGATATAGCCATTGGTGGCCTGCTTTTCGACATCAACCTTGTTGTTCTCGATGTCCTTGAATTCCACCTTTTGGTATTTCTTGGCTTCGGTATAGATCGCCGGGCCGGTAAAGGTGGAATAAAAAGAAGACTCTCCGGGCGGCTTGTTGCCGTCACGCACAAGCTGCAGGTACAGCTGGGGCGACACCGCGGCTGTGCCGGTGTTGACGATGTCGTGGCGCACCGCAATGTCGTACGCGCCGCGTTTCAGGGTATAGGTCTTGACCAGCTTGACGCCGCCGACTTCCGCCGACTCAAATTTGATCTGCAGTTCGTCCTGGCCGTCTTTCAAAGCCCGTTCGCCTGGCACCACGGCCATTGGCGTTTTGTGGGTAGGAAAGCCCCCGGTGGTGCCGGGCGCCGTAACAAGGCCCGTCTGCGCCACATAAACGCGGTTTGCGCTTTCGTCCATCAAGACAAAACCTTCGGCCGTATGCGCCTGGTCCTTGTACTTGACGAATGCCGAGTGCACCAGGGTGCCGCCTTCGCTGTCAAAGGTCAGCGTGAGCACATCGGTATTCACAACGAAGCGTTCTTTGGCGGTCGACGGGGCGATCGATGGAGCGCCTGCTGGCACGGCGCCGGGCGCGCCAGGCGTTGCGTTGGCAGCCTGCGGTGCGGGCACGGATGAAGCCGTAGAACCGGCAGCTAGAGGTGCAGAGGAACCAGCGGCCGGCGCCTTGGCGCTTTGCGTGGCTGACGGGAAAAAGGTCGCCTTGTGGCCGTTGTATACCTGCCATTGGTCCCACAAAAGGACCATGGAAAAACCAAAAATCACCCACAGGATGGTGCGGCGGATGTCGTTCATGACGGCGTCTTTTTAGAAGGGGTGGAGGCCACAGAGGTGGCCAGGCGGGAAAAGAGGGGAACAGGCGGCACCGGGTCGTGCCCGCCATCGCACCAGGGATGGCAGCGTACCAGCCGGCGCAAGGTGAGGTAGCTGCCGACTGTTGCGCCGTGCTGCTGCAGGGCCTGCAGTGAATAGGCGGAACACGTCGGCTCAAACCGGCAGGCTGAGCCCAGCCACGGGCTGAGCAACAAACGGTAGCCTTTGACCAGGCCAATCAGCAGGGTTTGCGGCAAACGGAAAAGAGGTGCCAGTGCAGCAAAAACGGAGCTCATGGCGCCTTGGCTCCTGCCTGCATCAGCGCCAGCACTTCGGTGCGTACCGCCAGCTTGAGCTGCTCGGACGTCGCGCTGATGAATTCCTTGCGCGAAAAATCACGCCGCAAGCGGACCACAAAAGCAGCCTGAGGATACTGATGCGAAAAATCAGCGCTCACGGTGTAGATCTGTCGTTTGATGGCGTTACGTGTGACGGCGCGTTTGGCCCAGCGTTTGGGAACCATGGCCCCAAGCCAGACATCCTGTACGGGAAACAGCGGCTTTGCCGCGATCACATCAGCCAGCTTGCCTGGCTCAGCTTGCACGGGCTTTGCGTCCAGCGCATTGCGGTGCAATGCGAAGTGCGTTGTTTTTGCAACAATGGCGCCGGCAAGAACTGCCTGGAACTGGGGTCGGGTTTGAAGCCGTTGCACGAGCGCCAGGCGTCAGTTTAAAAAACTGCGAATGGCCAGCAGAAAACAGGCTTATACGGCCAGGCGCTTGCGGCCTTTGGCGCGGCGAGCAGCAATCACTGCGCGGCCGCCACGCGTTTTCATGCGGGTCAGGAAGCCGTGCGTACGAGCGCGTTTGACTTTGGATGGTTGGTATGTGCGTTTCATGATTGAGTCCTACTAGCCGGTCAGCTACAAAGCTTTCCCCTTTGCCGTTACCTTGCCTTAGTTATAAGACACACTGCTTTGGGCGATTCGAATGATCTTGGTGGCCGTACAACACAACCATCTCTGCAAGTCTTCAAGGCAGGCAAAACCCGCCGCGAATCAGGGAAACCCATGATTATCGCAGATTTCCTAACGCTGGCAACAAGTTAGCCTGCCCATTTGGGGTAAAGGCTGAGATGCGGCGAACCGGGTCGCTACATACCCCAAACCAGTGCCGAAAATAGGTTGAAACCCGGATCAATTATTTTGTGGATAACTCCCCGTCCGGACTACAATTGCCGGTGCTCAAAATTAACAATATCCACAAGCAGCTCACCGCTGCCGGGCGCCTCTTGCCAGGCCAGCAACCCAGTCAAAACCAGCCATGAGTGAGGCATCCGTCCAAAATCTGAACCAGGACTTGTGGCAGAGCTGCGTCGACCACCTGGCCCAGGAATTACCTGAACAACAGTTCAATACCTGGATCCGCCCCCTGCTTGTCGAGGTCGCTCCAGACCTCACCAAAGTCACCGTTTTAGTAGGCAACCGGTTCAAACTCGACTGGGTTCGTGCCCAGTATGCCGGCCGTATTTCGGCCCTGCTTGAGAAAATTTCCGGGCAAAGCATCCCCCTTGAGTTAGCACTTGCTCCGCGCGAAGCGCCCGCCAAGTCTTCATCTCTGGTTCGCAGCTTTGAAGGCTCCGGCGTTCCTGAGCCCGTCGGCCTGGGCGTTCCCGAAGAAGCCGCCGGCGCGCCGTTCAAGAATCGGCTCAACAGCGCGCTGACCTTCGACACCCTGATTGAAGGCACGGCCAACCGCATGGGCCGGGCCGCGGCGTTACATGTTTCCAGCAGCCTGGGCCAGCTTTACAACCCGCTTTTTATCTACGGCGGTGTCGGTTTGGGTAAGACCCATTTGATGCACGCCATCGGCAATAAATTGCTGTCGGACAACCCCACCGCCAAAGTTCTCTACATCCACGCTGAACAATTTGTTTCAGATGTGGTTAAAGCTTACCAGCGCAAGACTTTTGATGAATTCAAGGAGCGTTATCACTCCCTGGATTTGCTGCTGATTGACGACGTCCAGTTCTTCGCCAACAAGGACCGCACCCAGGAAGAGTTTTTCAACGCTTTCGAGGCCTTGCTGACCAAAAAGT
This sequence comes from Polaromonas sp. P1_F4, assembly GCF_056405675.1. NCBI lineage: Bacteria > Pseudomonadati > Pseudomonadota > Betaproteobacteria > Burkholderiales > Comamonadaceae > Polaromonas > Polaromonas sp. P1_F4. Next base: position 143,852 of record NZ_JBFUBP010000011.1, read on the forward strand.
CGCACATCGTGATGACCAGCGACACTTATCCCAAGGGTCTGACGGATATCCACGAACGCCTGGTTTCGCGCTTTGATTCCGGCCTCACCGTCGCCATCGAGCCGCCCGAGCTCGAAATGCGCGTCGCCATCCTGATCCGAAAGGCCGAAGCCGAAGGCGCCTCCATGCCCGAAGAAGTCGCCTTCTTCGTCGCCAAGAACGTTCGCTCCAACGTGCGTGAGCTCGAAGGCGCCTTGCGCAAGATCCTGGCGTACTCACGCTTCAATCTCAAGGAAATCTCCATCCAGCTGGCCCGTGAAGCCCTGCGTGACCTGCTTTCCATACAGAACCGGCAGATCAGCGTCGAGAACATCCAGAAGACCGTCGCCGACTATTACAAGATCAAAGTGGCCGACATGTATTCGAAGAAGCGGCCTGCCAGCATTGCGCGGCCGCGGCAGATTGCCATGTACCTGGCCAAGGAACTCACGCAAAAGAGCCTCCCCGAGATCGGTGAGCTCTTTGGCGGGCGTGACCACACCACCGTGCTGCACGCCGTGCGCAAGATGTCTGCCGAGCGCCAGCAAATGACAGAGCTCAACCAGCAGCTGCATGTGCTTGAACAGACCCTGAAAGGCTGAGGAACAGCCCCCATGCGTCCCATGAACCCCACGAACCCTCTTGCGTACGGTTTTCACGGTGTTTTACAGAGCCCAACCACCCTCACAATAACTTTGGGGACAACTTTTGAACAACCCATGGCTTATCCACAGAAGCAGATGACAATCGAAAGTTGTTCATATTCAGCAGTGCAGTTCAGGGGCGTCTGAACACATGGTTAAACAAACGCCAAGTGGTTGATCAAAAAGGGGAAAATGGCACTATCCACAGATGGGCGCCACCCTTATCTACTACTACTAATTTGAATTAAAGAATTAAAGATATATACAGAGGAAGTCATGATCGTTCTGAAAGCAACCCAGGATAAAGTTTTGTCGGTACTGCAGTCGGTGGCCGGCATCGTTGAGCGCAGGCACACCTTGCCCATCCTTGCCAACGTGCTGATCCGCAAAACTGGTGCCCAGCTGCAGCTCACCACGAGCGATCTTGAAATCCAGATCCGCACCACCGCCGAGCTCGACGGCGACGCCGGCAACTTCACCACCACCGTGGGTGCCCGCAAGCTCATCGACATCCTGCGTTCCATGCCCAGCGACCAGACCGTCTCGCTCGAGTCGTCGCAGAACAAGCTGATCCTCAAAGGCGGCAAAAGCCGCTTCACGCTGCAAACCCTGCCGGCTGAAGACTTCCCCCTGGTGCAGGAAGCCGCCAATTTCGGCCCCAGCTTCTCGGTGCCGCAAAAGGTTTTGAAAGAGCTGCTCAACCAGGTCTCGTTTGCCATGGCGGTGCACGACATCCGCTACTACCTCAACGGCATCCTCTTCGTCGCCGAAGGCAAGCAGCTGAGCCTGGTCGCCACCGACGGCCACCGCCTGGCCTTCTCATCCGCCACGCTCGACGTTGAAGTGCCCAAGCAGGAAGTGATCCTGCCGCGCAAGACCGTTCTGGAAATGCAGCGCCTGCTCAGCGACAAGGAAGGCGCCATCGAAATGCAATTTGCCGGCAACCAGGCCAAGTTCAGCTTCGAAGGCATGGAATTTGTCACCAAGCTGGTCGAAGGCAAGTTCCCCGACTACAACCGCGTGATTCCCAAGAACCACAAAAACATCATCACCCTGGGCCGCGTGCCCCTGCTGGCCAGCCTGCAGCGCACCGCCATCCTGACCAGCGAGAAGTTCAAGGGCGTGCGTCTGAACATCGAACCCGGCACCCTGCGCGTGGCTTCCAACAATGCCGAGCAGGAAGAAGCTGTCGACGAGCTCGACATCGACTACGGCGGCGACGCCATCGAAATCGGCTTCAACGTCACCTACCTGATCGACGCGCTGGCCAACATGGACCAGGACATGGTGAAGATCGAACTGGCTGACTCCAACAGCTCCGCGCTGCTGACCATCCCCGACGATGCAGCCTTTAAATACGTGGTGATGCCGATGCGCATTTAACGCGCTGACCACACGCTAACCAACAACCAGACCCGCGACTCTCCGCGGGTTTGGTCATTCAAGAGATTGAAGAAATCGAAGCAATTCGAGAAAAGATCGGAAATAAAGCTGGCTATGACTGAAGAAAACACACCGAACGAAGCCGATCAGGTAAACGTCAACGACGGCGCCGCAGGCGAGGGAAGCTCCAATTTCCAGCCCAAGATCGATACCAACCAGGCCGGCGCGTCCGAAGCCTATGGTGAAGGCTCCATCCAGATCTTGGAAGGCCTGGAGGCCGTGCGCAAGCGCCCCGGCATGTACATCGGCGACACGTCCGACGGCACCGGCCTGCACCACCTGGTGTTTGAGGTGGTCGACAACTCCATTGACGAAGCATTGGCCGGCCATTGCGACGACATCGTGGTCACCATCCACACCGACAACTCCGTCAGCGTGACCGACAACGGCCGCGGCATCCCCACCGGCATCAAGATGGACGACAAGCACGAGCCCAAACGCTCTGCTGCCGAGATCGCCCTGACCGAACTGCACGCCGGCGGCAAGTTCAACCAGAACAGCTACAAGGTCTCAGGCGGCCTGCACGGTGTGGGCGTGAGCTGCGTGAACGCACTCAGCAAGATGCTGCGCCTGACGATTCGCCGCGACGGCAAAGTGCACGTGATGGAGTTCTCACGCGGCTTTGTACAAAACCGCATCATCGAACAAGTCAACGGTGTTGATGTGTCGCCGATGAAGGTCATGGACGACACCGACAAGCGTGGCACTGAAGTCCACTTCCTGCCCGACACCGACATCTTCAAAGAGAACAACGATTTCCACTACGAAATCCTGAGCAAGCGCCTGCGCGAGCTGAGCTTTTTGAACAACGGTGTGCGCATTCGCCTCAAAGACGAACGCAGCGGCAAGGAAGACGACTTTGCCGGCGCCGGCGGCGTCAAAGGTTTTGTTGAGTTCATCAACAAAGGCAAAACGGTTCTGCACCCCAACGTGTTTAACGCCATGGGCGACCGCCAGAGCGACCAGGGCACCAACATCGGTGTTGAAGTTGCCATGCAGTGGAACAGCGGCTACAGCGAACAAGTCCTCTGCTTCACCAACAACATTCCCCAACGCGACGGCGGTACCCACCTGACGGGCCTGCGCGCCGCCATGACCCGCGTCATCAACAAATACATCGACGACAGCGAGCTGGCCAAGAAAGCCAAGGTTGAAGTTACCGGCGACGACATGCGCGAAGGCCTGTGCTGCGTACTGAGCGTGAAGGTGCCTGAGCCAAAATTCTCCAGCCAGACCAAAGACAAACTCGTTTCCAGCGAAGTGCGCGGCCCGGTTGAAGACATCGTGAGCCGCCTGTTGCACGACTACCTGCAAGAGCGCCCCAACGACGCAAGGATCATCGTCGGCAAGATCATCGAAGCCGCCCGCGCCCGTGAAGCCGCGCGCAAAGCGCGCGACATGACGCGCCGCAAAGGCGTGCTCGACGGCATGGGCCTGCCCGGCAAGCTGGCCGACTGCCAGGAAAAAGACCCCGCCATGTGCGAGATCTACCTGGTCGAGGGTGACTCCGCCGGTGGCTCTGCCAAGCAAGGCCGCGACCGTAAATTCCAGGCCATCCTGCCCCTGCGCGGCAAGATTTTGAACGTCGAAAAAGCCCGCTACGAAAAGCTGTTGACCAGCAACGAAATCCTGACGCTGATCACCGCCCTTGGCACCGGCATCGGCAAGGCCGGCGGCATTGGCGGCACGCCAGGCACTGACGACTTCAACGTCGCCAAGCTGCGCTACCACCGCATCATCATCATGACCGACGCCGACGTTGACGGCGCCCACATCCGTACGCTGCTGCTCACCTTCTTCTACCGCCAGATGCCCGAGCTTGTTGAGCGCGGCCACATCTACATTGCGCAGCCACCGCTGTACAAGGTCAAAGCCGGCAAGGAAGAGCAGTACCTCAAAGACACCGCAGCGCTAGACGGCTTCCTGCTGCGCATTGCGCTGAAAGACGCCTCTGTGCAAACCGGTGCTGAAGGCAGTACGGTATTAACGGGCGAGACGCTGGCCGAACTGGCCCGCAAGCACCAGTTGGCTGAATCCGTGATTGCCCGCCTGCGCGGCTTCATGGACGCAGAAGCCCTGCGCGCCATTGCCGACGGCGTGAGCCTGAACCTCGACACCGTGGCCGACGCTGAAGTGTCGGCCGTGACGTTGCAGGCCAAGCTGCGCGAGCTCAACACCACCGGCGCCCCCGCCGAAGTGGCCGGCGAGTTTGACACCCGCACCGACAAACCCATCTTGCGCATCAGCCGCCGCCACCACGGCAACGTGAAGAGCAGCGTGCTGACACAAGACTTTGTGCACGGCGCCGACTATGCCACCCTGGCCGATGCAGCCGCCACCTTCCGCGGTTTGATCAGCGAAGGCGCGAAGGTTATGCGCGGCGAAGGCGAGCGCCAGAAGGAAGAAAAGATCGGCGACTTCCGCCAGGCCATGGCCTGGTTGATTGGCCAGGCTGAAAACGCCACCGCACGCCAGCGTTACAAAGGCCTGGGCGAGATGAACCCCGCCCAGCTGTGGGAAACCACCATGGACCCGACCGTGCGCCGCCTGCTGCGTGTACAGATCGACGACGCCATCGAAGCCGATCACGTCTTCACCATGCTGATGGGCGACGAAGTGGAGCCACGCCGCGAGTTCATCGAACAAAACGCCCTGCGCGCCGCCAACATCGACGTCTAAGCAACCACTCAGATCTTACTTGACACCATGACCGAAGAAATCAAAACAGCAGAACGCCCAGCGCTGCCCGACCACCTCTCTACCGACGAGCGCAGCCCGCACTTCGTCAGGGCGATCTTTGAACACGACATCGGCATCCGCTTCAACGACAAAGAGCGCAACGACGTCGCCGAGTACTGCATCAGCGAAGGCTGGATCAAGGTGCCCGTGGGCAACAAGGTCGACCGCAAGGGCAACCCGCTGATGATCAAGCTCAAAGGCAAGGTTGAGTCGTTTTACAAGTAACTAACCGGGCCGTCAGTCAATGCGTTGACTGACCGGACCTCCATGAACACCATGAAGCTTGACCCTCTGCAGGTTCATTTCATGGTGTTTTCATTTTGGCAATCACATTGCTTGAGCCATGAGCCGCATCGCCGTTATCGACTTTGAAACCACAGGCCTCTCGCCCGCGATGGGTGACCGCGCGACGGAAGTAGCCATCGTGCTGGTCGAGCACGGCCAAGTGGTCGACCGATTCCAGAGCCTCATGAACGCAGGGCGCTACATCCCGTCTTTCATTGAAAGCCTGACAGGCATCAGCAATGCCATGATTGCCGCCGCGCCTGCGGCCGAGAAAGTGATGCTAGAGGCCAACCGCTTTGTGGGCAACGCGCCCATGGTCGCGCACAACGCTTCTTTTGACCGCCGGTTCTGGGAGGCTGAACTCAACCGCGCAGGGGAGGCTGCTACCCAGCCCTTCGCCTGCACCATGCTTGTAGCCAGAAGGCTCTACCCCCAGGCACCCAGCCACAAGCTCGGCGTGCTGATCGATTACCACCGCCTGCCGAAGGCCGGCCGTGCGCACAGGGCTATGGCTGATGCGGAGATGGCTGCGTCCTTGCTGGGTCAAATACAGGATGACCTGCGTAGCCGTCATCGTGTAATTCGGCCTGACCATGCGGTGCTGGTGGCGCTGCAGCGCTGTGCTAAGCCGGCTGTGCAGGCTTTGATGTCTAAGTTCGCAGAGGTGTTTCACGCATAGCTCTACGACAGCACTGAGCTAATTACTGGCCTGGTTTGACAGCATGAATCACAATTTCCTGGGCCATTCTTTTGCTCAGCGCATTTTTATCTTTGACCTTCACCGGTAGGTAACGGTGTTGCGACGGTATTTCTCTGCTCTCGGAATGTTTTATCTCGAATCCTGCGATTTTCAGAGCAGTGCGAAGGGCCGATGAGTTGATGAGGTCAACGCCAGATAAAACATTATTTCCAATCACGTAGGTTGCCGTTCCTCCAGGCTTCAAGACTTTGTATGCGCGTGACGTTATTGCTACTAAGTCGCTAGCATATCGTGTGACCATAGTTAGCTGTCTTGGCGCTAAATCCTTCAAGGGGTAGGC